>JAPPHK010000127.1 GCA_028820795.1 Nitrospinota bacterium
CCAGTCTGGTCTGGTTCGCCATGCGGTATCTGCTGGGCTATGAAGACGTGAAGATTTACGATGGCTCATGGACGGAGTGGGGCAGCATCGTCGGTTTTCCGATTGAGAAATAACGCGGCGGGCGCGCGTCATCAAGGTCGTCGAAAAAGTCCCGAGGAGTGGGGAGGTATCCCCGGTTGACGAGTATCACGTAGGGGCGGGCCCATGTCTCCGCCCGTCTTAAAGGCGCCCCCAAACCCTCATCCCGAGTAGGCGCGCTCGCGCGCCGTATCGAGGGGCGGCTCGGGAACCTTCCGCATCCCCCCGGCGCATCACCCCACCGGATAGCGCGGCTCCTCCCCTTGCAGGACGCGCAACACGTCCGCCGCCGCCTTTCGCCTCATGTCCTCAAGTGCGGCCGTGCTGTACCACGCGCTGTGCGGCGTGACGCGGCAGTTGGGGAGGGCGAGCAGCGGGTGATTCGGCCTCGGGGGTTCTTGTTCCAACACGTCGAGGCCCGCGCCTCGAATGGCGTTTCTCTTGAGAGCCGCGGCCAGCGCCTTCTCGTTCACCAGTTCGCCCCGCGCCACGTTGATCAAAACGGCGTCCGTCTTCATGCGTTCGAGCGCTTCTGCGTTCACCATGCCGCGCGTCTCGGGCGTCAAGGGCGCGTGCAGGGAAATGTAGTCCGATTCCTCCCATATCCGCGATAGCGCAGCGTTCTCGGCGCCCAGTTTTTCGAATGCAGAATCCGCCGCAAAGGGATCGTGCGCGATGAGACGCATCCCGAAGGCGCGCGCCTTTCCGGCCAGGGCCGCGCCGATTCTTCCGATTCCCACCACGCCCAGCGTCGCGCCCCGAAGCGGGGCAATGGGACGGAGTGCGGCGATGCCCCAGCCGCCTGTCTTGACTTCCGCGATACCCCCCTCGATTTTCCGGGCGTAATAGAGGATGAGCGCCATGGCGTGATCTGATACCTCATCGACGCAGTAATCGGGCACGGAGGTGACCTGAATCCCTCTTTCCCGCGCTGCATCTAAGTCGATGTTGTCCACGCCCACGCCGCCGCGCGCGAAAATCTTGCAATGTTTCAGCTGAGCGATGACCTCTGCGGTGAACTTCGGTATTGCGCCGATGATGACGCCTTCCGCTTCCGCGCAGAGTTCGAGGAGAGAATCGGAGTCCGCTCCCATGCCCAGGCGCAGTCGAGGTCCCAGGGGCGAGAGTATTTCCTCCTCGATAGTCGGGGGGCCGAAGCGCGTTCCGGCGACGGCGATGAGCGGGCCGTCTTTTGCGGGTGGACTCAATACCATGGTTTTTCCCGAGTTCCCCGTTTCCGGAGGGTGAGGCGCGTGAAAAAGCGCCGGCGCGCAAATACAAATAAAAAACACCGCGGCCCGATGACCGCGGTGTTTGAATCAGCAGGGTGGAGCTAGCGCAACGTGTTGTCTGCCCTTCGCGGCGGGTCGTTCGCCGGGCGCGGCTCGACCGGCTCGTTGTTCTTGAATTCCTCGGTGAGTTCCGCGTTGATTTCCGCCCATACGGGGTCGTCGTCTTCACTCTCCAGAATGGCGTCAATGGGGCATTCCGGCTGGCAGACGCCGCAGTCGATGCATTCCTCGGGGTCGATGATCAGGAAGGGTTCCCCTTTGTACTCGCCTGGGTGCATGCAGTCCACGGGACACACGCTCACGCACGTCGCATAGCGCTCGCCCAGGCATTTTTCCCCGATGACAAATGTCATGGATGATTCCCTCCTACAGAGAATTAAGATTGTTACGGTTGGAACCCCGAGGGAACGACCCCTGGCGATTCGCGTTTATTAGATTCAAATTCACCTGGATACCCCAAGCGATGAGCGATGCTAGCAGATGCCGCTCCCGAAAATCAAGAGAAGAGAAGCACAAAATCAAGATTCTTTTTACCTGGAGGCGGGGTTTCTTCAACTTGTTGATTTCGGCGAGGAGTCGAAGATTTTTCCGAGTGCGCTGATCATGGCTTCGACCGATTCAGGGGGAACGCCGCCGAGTTCTTCGTGGAAATCGAACCCCTTGAGCCAGCGGAATTTTTCGAGCGAAGCGGCGCTGATGTGCGAGTCCACCCCCAGAGATTCGAGGGTCGTGACGACGCCTTCCATCTCCTGCGCGCGCCTTTCGGCGACGATGAGGCTCGTGCCCGCGAGGCTCAGGGCCAGGTCCCGGAGAGGGAGGCCCTCCACGGTACCCGCAATGGATTCGAGGAGTTCCTCCACCAGCCCGCAGCGCCTCGCCGCCTCGATGGCTTCAAAAAAGGTCATCATCAGCCCTTTGGTGAACACGCTGCGCACGACCTTGAGGGCGGAGGCGTCTCCCACGCGCTCGCTGAGCACCTGGAGCTGCATCCCGTAACGCGCCATGGCATCGCTCAAGGACTGCGCTTCGGGCCCCGAGATGAGAGTGACGACCTTGTGCCCATACACTTCCGCCGGGTCGCATATCGCCCCGTCGACCGGCCTGCCTCCACCCGCCTCGATGGCGCGGCCGATTTCCTTCTTTGCCTCGGGAGTCGTGGTGTTCAAATCCAGGTAAACGGCGTCCCGGATGAAGGGAGAGGCGGTGCGCGCCGCCTCCAGCGCGCTTTCCGGTGTGACGAGCGACAAAACGAAATCCGCGCCTTCGAGCGCCTCTTCCATGGACTTCGTCATCAGTATCGCCGGGTGGGCGGCGGCGTCGAGGTGTTCCGACCGCCAGGGCGGTCTTTTCCATACGCGCACTTGCGCCGCGCCGGCATCCGCCAACCCCCGGGCGATGGGTCTGCCCGCCATGCCGAATCCCAGAATGCAGACAGTGGGAGGATTTTCAGGGGTCAAGAATATTTCTCCAAACGACTTCAAGTGGATGGGCAGATGATTCCCGGTCGAATTTCACGCAAATGACTTGTTATTAAGTGATTATAAGATATGGAGGGCGCGTGGCTCTAGCGTGTCCGGGATTATATGATCGGTTTTTCATCCGAATAAGAACGGAATCGTCGGGTTCCGGATGTGCGCAACGCTCAGGCTGTATCCAAATCGAAATTCGTCGGGGTTGTTGAAAAAGTCCTACGCGGGAGGATTTGCGTTTGTAGTAGTAGGGACAGGTCGCGACCTGTCCCTACGGTAGGTGGCGTTCTTTTCTCGGGACCCAAGATGAATTTGGTTTTCGTTCGTCATTCCGGCGAAAGCCGGAATGACGGCGGTGGTCGATACCGACCGATGAGGGAGGAATCGACCGAGCGGGGAGGAATTTTCAACAACCCCGTATAAGTCTAGTTCGTCACCTGCAGCCTGTAATCAGGCGTCGGGTTCAGGGGGCATGAATAGTAATAATCGCCTTCTTTCAGGGTGATGTGGTAGTCCCTCGATTTTCCTTTTACGAGACCGCCCCCCGATACCTTGGGTAGCGTGAGGCGACCGACCCCTGCGCCTCGCAGGTAAAACCCGAGTTGATAGGGGACATTCTTGTTCGTAACCCGGAAAATGTAGGGGCCCGGTTTGAGCGTGATGGTCTTGGCTTGGGCGAGCCGCTTTGTCCCGCTTTTTGAATTGATCGCCTTGCAATCGGCGGACCCACTGGTTTTGAAGCCGTGATCCTCCCCCTCGGGTTCGGTGAACTGGCAGCCCGTCTGGGTGAGGGTGATGACCGTCGGCTCGGCGGCGTTCAAGAAAGTCGATGCGAGGGGGAGCATGGATACAGCAAGCAGAATGATTAGTGGTTTGTGTACGTTTCGCATGGCGTTGTTCCTTTATCGGGAGTCTTCTCGACCGTTCCGGCGGTTGATGGCTATGGATTCATCGATCAGGCGGCTGATTTCGATGTTTGGCGCATTTGGTGATGCAGGCTCGCTTCGAACAGCATACCAAAAAGTTACGGCGAGATGATGAAAATACGTGAATCAAATCACCAGTGAACTACCAGGCGGGGAGGCTGAACCAGATGTGGATGAAGCCCTTGTCTTCATCATACCAGGCGCCCGTTTCGCCTCCATGCGCCTCGATGAGGGTCTTCACTATCGCCAGCCCGATGCCCGCACCCCCGCTTTCGCGTGAACGCGATTTTTCCGCACGATAGAACCTCTCGAAAATGAGGCCTGCATCTTCCTTTGGAAAATCATTACAGGTATTTGAAAAAATTAGCTTTACCCAGTCGTTGCTCTTCTCCGCCCGAACACGGAATTCCCCTTTTTCAGGCGTGTACTTCCACGCATTTTGGACGATATTCCCCAGAACTTGGACGATTTTGTCCCGGTCCGCCTCTACAGGGTGCGCCTCGCAGTTGAAATCGAAGTTCAACTTTATATCGTTGGCTTCGAAATCGTGCCGATAGAGTTCAATGACGCCTTTGAAAAGTTGCGACAACTCGATTTCTTCTCGTCTGAGGTAGACCTTTGCGGCCTCGGCCCAGGTGAGTTGTTGAATATCCTGGACCAGGCGCGCCAGGCGCAGGATTTCCTCCTTCAACATTCCGAAAGTCTCTTTGGCGGGCGGGATGACGCCGTCGGCCAGACCTTCGATATAGCCGCGCACCGTGGTGAGCGGAGTTCTCAACTCATGGGCGATATCCCCCAACATGGTTTTTCTCGAGTTTTCGATTTTTTCCAGGTTGTCGGCCATCTGGTTGAGCAACAGCCCGAACTCACCGACCTCGTCTTTCGAAGAAATTTCCGCACGCGCGGTGAAATCGCCCAGCGATACTTTCCTGGATACCTCCGCCATCGCATAGAGTGGGCGCAGAACACTACGGGTGAGCAAGAAACTCGAGGCCACGGTCATTATTATGGCGAGCAGGCTCGCGTTGATGATGTAGTGATGCACGGCTTCCAGGAACATTCGATGTATTTCCGTGGGCGAGATGTTGTATTTGCGCATCAGGGCGGCGAAGTAATCGGCGGCAAGGAAATCGACCGATAGCCAGACTACCAGAATGACCAGCACGATGACGGGCAGGTTGACGGCGAGGAGTTTCCAGAGCAACCGACTTTTCATGCTAACTACCTCCAAGTTCTTCATTTTCTGCAAAACGATACCCCACGCCGCGCACTGTGAGGATGAGATGGGGGTTGGCTGGGTCACACTCGATTTTTTGACGGAGTTTTCCGATGTGAACGTCCACTACCCGGGCGACCACGGCGTCCGACGTTTGATAGAGTTTGCCGAGCAGTTCGTGGCGGGTAAAAACGCGACCGGGAGTGCTCATGAGAGTCAGGAGCAGAACGTATTCCGATGGTGTGAGCCAGACGGGTTCGCCTTTCCGGGTGAGTTTGTGTTTTTCGGGCTCCAGTAGCAGGTTGCCGAAAGTGAGTTTCGTTTTCTTGCAGACGGGTGCGCTCTTCGTGCGCCTGAGGATGGCCTTGACGCGCTCGATGAGTTCCCTCGGGCTGAAGGGTTTTACGACGTAATCATCGGCGCCCAGCGAGAAGCCGAATAGCTTGTCGACCTCCTCTTCCCTGGCGGATAGCATCAGAATGGGAACGTCGGACTCTTCCCGGAGGAGTTTGCAGACATCCCATCCGTTCATCTTGGGCAGCATCAAATCGAGTACGACGAAAGACGGCTCGCACTCGCGCGCCAGATGCAGGGCGCGCTCCCCGTCATGTGCGATGATGGTGTGAAAACCTGCCCGGCGAAAAGATTTTTCGATGAGCGATGCGACGTTCTCCTCATCCTCGACGATGAGAATGGAATCTCTTTGTATCACTATTTTGCTTCTCCCCACCTGGAATACCTGTTGATATGGTATCAACATAGGCGGCGATGCATCGTTAAGATTTTGTAAGGAATTTTTGGGGAGAGTCAAGAAAATAATCGGACGAGGCGGAGCGGGACGCAGCGCTTCTTTGCGCGTCATGAATCGGATTTCGCTGCGCGAGTGCTTCTTATTCTTCGAGACCCATCAGACGTGCGGGGTTTCGCTGCACCATCCAGCGTATCTCCTCGTCCTCGAATCCCAGGCGCAGCATCGTGGCGATGAACATGCGCAGCATTTCCGTCGGCGGGGGGTTGAGGTCGAGTTGCGCGTCGGTGCTCATCACGCATCGCTCGGGGCCTAAGACGCGCGCGGTTTCGGCCACTTTCACCGGGTCCAGGTCGCGCCACATGGGAAAAGCCGATATCCAGGTGAACTCGACGATGTAGCCCAAATCCGCCACCTCGCGAAGCTGCCCCTCGCTCGCGTCGATGATGAAGATGATCGGGTGCGTGAAGATGAATTTCTTGACGCCGATCTCCTTCGCGCGCCTCGCCAGAGCGACGCCTTCTTCCGCGGAGAGATGCCCCGTGGCCACGGCCACGTCCGCGTCGCGGGCGATTTCCAGTATGGCGTCCGCCTCGGGGCGTATCGCGCCGTCTGCGTCCATAACCGTCAGGCCCTGCGCGGGCGGGGGCTGGCTGTAGGCCTCCGCGATGCGCTTGCTGTAGGCCCCCACGGCGATGTCGTTCGCCGCGGAGTAGGTGGGCATCCAGATGACCTTCACGCCCAGGCGCGCCGCGCTTTCCGCCGCGAAGGGTGAGAGCCCGCCCACGTTGGCGTTCAGCGTAATGGCGCCGAAGGCCGTGACGCCCGGATAGACCTCGTTCAGAATCCGGGCCTGGGCGATGGTGGGCCACAGGTGGCTCTTCATCACGAAGCCGCGCATGCCGACGTCGCGCGCGAGTTCGGCCCATTCATGGTCCAGCACGCGCCCGGGTTCCTCGACGAATACCTGGGGGAAGATGTGGGCGTGAACGTCGATGGCGCCTTCGAGGAGATCGTCCGCCTTGGTGCGCATGAAGATAAACCCTCCGGATACGAGTGGAAAAATCGCCTGAGATCATGAAAATCCATCATGCGCCATGAGGGGGCGGCGGGCAAGCCGGTTGCCGAAAAAGCCCCCTGACGTGGGGTGTTCAAAAAGCCTCGAATTTGTGATTCGGCGTGCGTTTGGCTGGCCGGGGAGTGATTCGTAATTCACAAGGGTTTCGTAGGGGCGCTTCCCGAAGCGCCCCCGCAAGCCGGTTTCCGCCGCGTCATTCAGGTGATATTCTTCGAAAAAATTCTCATGATGAAAAAAAGCGATATCTCCTGCAGGAGGATTTCTCATGCCCCCCACCCATAGCATCGGAACGCCGGTGCGCGAAATCGAAACGCCCGCCCTGATCGTCGACCTGGATGTCATGGAGGAGAACCTCGCCCTGATGGCGAAGCGTCTCGAGGGAACGGGCGTCAGTCTCCGCGCCCACGCCAAGACGCACAAGAGCCCCTGGCTCGCGAGTAAACAGGTGGCGCTCGGCGCGGTGGGCGTATGCTGCCAGAAGGTGAGCGAGGCCGAGGTGATGGTGGAGGGAGGAATCGAGAACGTGCTCGTGAGCAGCGAGGTCACGGCCGTCCCGAAGCTCAGGCGTCTGGCCGCGCTCGCACGCCACGCGAACCTGATGGTGGTCGTGGATCACCCCCAGGGGGTGGCGATGCTCGCAGAATCAGTGACAGCGGCGGGAGCGGAGATCGGCGTGCTCGTCGACGTGGATGTGGGCCAGGGCCGCTGCGGCGTGGCGCCGGGAGAGGCGGCGGTGGAGCTGGCCCGGCGCGTGGAGGCGGCGCGAGGACTCGAACTCAGGGGGATTCAGGCCTACCAGGGCAAGGCCCAGCACGTGGACGGCTTCGCCGAGCGGCGCGGGGTCTACGCAGACGCCGTGGCGCGAATGCGCGAAACCGTGGACGCGTTCGAGGCCGCCGGGTTGCCGCTGGAAATCAGGAGCGGCGGCGGTACGGGTTCATGGCGCTGGGACGCGGAATCGGGCGTGCTGAACGAGCTTCAGGCGGGCAGCTATCTCTTCATGGATTCCCATTACCGCAGCATCGGCGGCGAGGATTCGGATGTCTACGACGACTTCCAGCCCAGCCTGTTCGTGCTGACGACCGTGGTGAGCGCGCCCGGTCCCGGTCATGTGGTGATGGACGCCGGCCACAAGGCGCTCTCCTCGGACAGCGGGCTGGCGCCCTGTCTCGAACTCGAGGGCGCCGTGCACGCGCGGGCATCGGATGAGCACGGCGTGCTGGAACTCTCCCCGGCTTCGAGGCGTCCCGAGATCGGCGAGACGCTCCTGTTCCAGCCCAGCCACTGCGACCCGACCATCAACCTCTACGACGTCTACCACGGCGTTCGCGGTGGAATGGAAAAGGGCGTCCTGGAAGCCGTGATCCCCGTGGCCGCGCGCGGCTGCGTCTGGTAGATGAAAACCGATCAATGAGGGGTTGTGGTTTTGTGTAGGGGTCGCATGTATGCGACCCCTACACCCCCAACCTCCCTTTGCCGGGGCTGTTGAAAAAGTCAATGTATCCCCCCGGTCGGCGACATGATGATCCCGTAGGGACAGGCCTCCGTGCCTGTCCTGATTGCAATCATCCTGCAAAAGGACAACCACGGAGGGTTGTCCCTACACCGCCATTTCTCCTTCATCGGGCTTTTTCAACAAGCCCTTGTCAGAGGGGCTTTTTCAACAACCCCGTTCGCGGCCCCTACAAACCCAGGCCCTTACGCCGGTTTTCCGAACGTGGCCACCCTGTCCACGCGGCACTCGAAGAGCACGCGCTTCTCGTCGATTGAGGGGTCTCTGAGCGCGTAGGGCGGGTCTGCGCCCGTGTATTTCGTCCAGATGCGGTCGAGCTGCTCCGTCGCCCGCTCGCCGC
>JAPPHK010000274.1 GCA_028820795.1 Nitrospinota bacterium
CGTCCATACTGGTGGGCAAAAGATATTCATGGAGGGTTCCTCCAAAGATGTTACCGGTCTCGTCACGAGGCTGTTCCTCCATAAGCGCCAAACCGATTCCCTGCAGCATTCCGCCCTCCATTTGGCCGACGACGGAAATCGGGTTCATGGCGAAGCCTACATCTTGGGAACAAACCAACCTTAAAACTTTCACCTCACCCGAATCCGGATTTACGGCCACTTCCGCGATTTGCGCCGCGTAGATGGGGCAAAATGCCGGTGCCTGCGTTTCCCCTTGACCCATAATGTACCCTGAAATCCCTGGCGCCTCTTTCGCCACTTCACCCAAAGACATGGAGCGATCGGGTGTAGATATCGAAATAACGCGTCCTCCTTCGATTTTCAGATCGTTCGGGTCGGCTTCAAGTTTCTCAGCGGCCACGTCTCGAATTTTTTCTTTCAAATCGTCCACGGCAACGATTACGGCTGCGCCCATCGAGCGGGTCAGCATGCTGCCTGCCGCATGGATGGATTCCGGGGCTGTGTCGGTGTCACCGCTGTCAAAAGATACTTGCTCTAAGTCGATATCCATCATTTCCGCGGCAATTTGGCACATGGAGGTTGTTGCGCCCGTAAGATTTACGGCACCGCTGAGAAGTTGGACACTTCCGTCTGCGTTTAGGCGCGCCGTGCAAGCGGAAGCTCCGCCACTTCCACGCCAAAAACTAACGGCAAGGCCGCGACCGAGCTTCCAGCCAGGACCTTCCAAATTCACATTTGGCTTGATTGCTTCGCTCCAGTTTCCTTCTTTGGCGGCACTTTCCAGAACTTTCAGCATTCCTTCGTCTTTTTGCGTGCCGAACAATCCGGTGTCGCCTTTTCGGATGGCGTTTTTGCGTCTGATTTCGAGTGGGTCGATGCCTAGTTCGCGCGCAATGATGTCAAGATGCACCTCTGTTGCGAAGAAGCACTGGGGTCCACATGGTCCTCTAACCGAGCCACATATGGGTCCGTTGGTGTAGACGCTTGCCATTTTTACGGAACAATCTGGAATGTTGTAGCAACTGGTGAACATTGGAATGCGGGAACTCGCCTGCATAGGAGCGCCTGGACCATAAGCACCATGGTCAACGATAACATCTGTTTCACGAGCTAGAATTTTGCCATCTGAAGTTACTCCGGTTTTTAAGTGTATTCGTAACCCTTGCCTGGGACTGACGCCGTTATGATCGTCTTCCCGCGTCATCTCGTGGCGCACGGCGCGCCCGCTTTTGAGAGCCAGCAATGCAATGATGTGTTCAACAAACGAATGTATCTTTCCGCCGAATCCACCGCCGATTTCCGTGGGGATGACTTTCACTTTCGTCAGCGGAACTCCCAAAGCAGTTGCGACTTGTTCGCGGATGATGAAGGGTGCTTGCGTAGTGGTCCAAATGGTGATTTTTCTATCGGCCGCCGGTTCCGCCGTACAAGCATGAGGTTCGATGTATCCAGAGTGCGCGAATGGGGTTTGGAATGTGTGTTCGAATATGTGATCTGCCTTTTCCATAGCAATTTCAACATCGCCCATGGACATTTCATAGCGACCAATTACATTCCCTTCTCCGTTAGGCCCTAAACCAACTTTTTCCCAATCTTCATGAACGAGTGGACCCTTGCCGTCACGAGCTTCCAAAAGATCCACCACAGGCTCAAGAGCCTCGTAACGAACCTTTATGGAATCTAGCGCCGCCTGAGCCGCATCCATTGATTCCGCTGCGACTGCCGCAACAGGGTCTCCGATGTATCGGACGTAACCATCGCGAGCCAGCCAGCACATATCTTTGATCTCAAGTCCGAAATGGTGAATGGGGCAGTCTTTGCCCGTCAATACGGTTCGTACACCTGGTATTTCTTTTGCTTCCTTCGTGTTCATGGAAACGATACGAGCATGCGGGAGTGGACTTCTGAGGATTAAACCAACAAGTGGCTGTGCAGCAGTGATGTCAGCTGCGAATTTTGCCATACCCACTGCCTTATCTGGCAGGTCATATCTGGGAATACTTTTACCGGCTATTTTAAACTCACTCATGAGGCCCTCAAAATATATGGCCTATGTGAACAATGCCTTGTATGTCGCATAGCGATGTTGAACCTTATCGAATTTCAAATTCCTAAGAGATGCAATGATATTTCGATTGCGAATAGCTTCCGATAACACTAGTCTATCGTATATCGTAATAGCAACATGTGCTTCACACCAATACCATGTTAACCAGATGAAATGGCATAAAGGAGAGCATTCATGCCAAATCCGATCCCATTGGGAGTTTTTGGGTTTCCGGCTGGCCATATTTTATCTCCTGTGCTTCATAACAAAGCGGCTGAAGAGCTAGGTTTGGATTATCACTATCTTGCCTATGAAGTGCGCCCGGATAATTTGGAAGAAGCCGTGCGAGGAGCAAAGGTGATGGGATTTCGCGGACTCACTATCACGATTCCGCACAAGGTGGCTGTTGCCAAATTCATGGATGAACTGAGTGAAGATGCCCGGTTGATGGGTGCAGTAAACACGATAGTTTTTGAAGAAAATGGGAATCTCATCGGCCATAATACGGATGGTATCGGTTGGCTCCAATTTTTGAGGGAAACAACAGGAGAACATCCCAGAGGAAAGAAATGTCTTGTTTTGGGTGCGGGAGGAGCCGCGAGAGCTGTTGCCGTCAAAATTGCCCAGTGCGGAGCGACTCACCTTGCAATCAGAAATCGAACATCTGCAAAAGCTTTGGAGCTGGCGCACTTTGTGGAGAAGAGCGTTCCTTCTGCCAAAGTAGAGGGTGGCGGCTTGGATGATCTGTATTCGGCGGCTGATGGTTGTGAGATCATCGTGAATACAACAAGCCTTGGTATGTGGGGAGACGCCGAACGTATGGCGACTACCCCGATTCCCGAAGACTTTATACCAAATGATTGTATCTGTTCGGATGCGGTCTATATTCCTCCAGATACGGAATTTCTAAAGGCAGCCATTCGGTCTGGCGCTAAAGTTGTTCGCGGAACGGGTTGGTTGGTATATCAGGCTGCGGCTGCCTGGAAGATGTGGACGGGAGTGGACATGCCTACGGATAAAGTGATGGAAGTTTTACACGAAACACTGGAATTGCGCCTCGGTACTGAGGGTTAGCCTTGATGTTGCAGAAATTTCCGGCTGTATCGGTGTCGAGGTAGGGCGAGATGGGCGTCACTGCTGGTATTGTTGAGTTTGGACACTTCGACAATACCGAGCAGGAGGGGCCACATCTCGTGAGGTTAAGGAAAGCAGATTTACAGCGCCGAATCAAGGGTCAATTGACGCTGCGCTACAAGGTCGAAGGGCTGATGTCATTTGCGGGTTTGGAACTGGTCGGGCGGTTTATTCGTCGGCTGGATCTTCGGGCGATATTGAAGGGCGTTGAGAAGGTATTGCCGCGGAGCGATTTCGAAGCGGCGCGGTTGTCGCTGCTGGTGTTGACGATGCTGATCGCGGGCGCTCGGCGGGTTTGGCAAGTCGAGTACTTGCGAGACGATCCGCTGGTGGAGCGACTGTGCGGTCTGGGCCGGTTGCCGAGCTTACACAGCCTGGGGCGCTGGCTGCGCGGTTTCGATGCCGACGGGGTGAAGGCGCTGGTTGAGGTCAACGAGCGCCTGGTCGGGGACGTGATCGAGCGCAGCGGATTGCGTCGCCTGACGCTGGACGTGGACGGTTCGGTGGTGTCGACGGGGTTCAAGGTCGAGGGCGCGCGGCGGGGCTTCAACCCGCATCGTCGCAAAGTGCCGAGCTATTACCCGATCATGGCGTACGAAGCGAACACGGGCCAGGTGCTACGGGTCCGCAACCGGGCGGGCAACGTGCATGACGGCAAGGCTTCGGTGACCTTTCTGGAGGAGGTGTTCGCTCAGCTCGACGCGACGCTCGAGCGGCGGCCGGTGCTGGGAGCGAGTGGATGCGACGGTGGAGTGCTTCGAGCAGTGGCTTCGCGTGCCGGCCTGGTCGCGCCGGATGCGTGTCGTGGTGTACCGCAAGCGCGTCCGTCACCGGAGCGCGAAGAACTACCAGCTCGATCTGTTCAACCCCGACGACGGCTACTTCGAATACTCGGCCATCGTCACCAACAAGGAGGTGACCGGGCGGACGCTATGGTTCTTCATGTGCGGCCGCGGTGCCCACGAGAAGGTCTACGGAGAGCTCAAGGGCGGGTTCGCGTTCGACTGCGCGCCGACCCAGCGCTATGAGGCCAACAGCGCCTGGCAGGTGTTCAGCGTCATCACGTTCAACCTCATGCGGGCCTTGCAGGCCGGTACCGCCGAGCGGCGATCCATGAACCGGAAACGACGAACGCTCCGAGCGTTTCAGACGATACAGACCTTGCGATACCGATTTATCAATCGCGCCGGCCTGCTGATCAAGCCGAATGGCCGCCAGATACTCGATGTCGGCAACAATCCGATTGTTCGGGAGCGATTCCAGGCTATCGAAAACGCCCTCGGGGTCTGAGATTTTTGCAACATCAAGGTTAGCTATCGAACGTTTTTCTTTTTTTCACACGCTCCTCACATGGTGTCGTCGTATCATTTCCCAGCCATAAGTCCCATGCACCGTGATGGCCGATGTCCACTCCTTCTTTTTGAGCTGTTTTTTGTAGCGCGATTTGTAATTCATCCATGAACGCACTGTCCATAAGCTCCAGGTGTTCTCCGATATGGCGATGCAGTATCCTGTAAACTAGTTTCATGTCCTCTATGGATGTATCGAATGAAAATGAATCGCCTTGTTGTGAGAAAGCCATTTTATTTTCCTGTTGATGAAGTGAAGGATTTTGAAGAATCATGGACACATTACTTCTGATTTTACCGAAATATTTTTGACAGTAAAATCTCTAATTGCTCATTCTGCAAGGAGGGACCGGGGGCCCGGAATTGCGCATGGGGCCGGGCCCCCGGTTGGGGGGGGTGGTGCTCGTGAAGATCAGTTCAGGCAGACTTGTTTGAAGTCTTTTAAGTGGTCGAGTACGTGCCCGGTTCCTCGGACGACTGTGGTAAGCGGATCTTTTACTCTGTAAATTGGAAGACCTGTTTCAACATGGAGCCTGGTCCCGAGTCCTTTTAAAAGTGAACCGCCACCTGCTAAAACGATTCCTCGTCGATAAATGTCCGAAGCAAGCTCAGGACTTGTTTTAGCCAGTGCTTTTCGAATGGATTCAACGATTGCTTTCACGGGGCCGTCGAGGGCTTCTCGCACCGATTGATCGGATAACATGATGGTGCGGGGCATGCCGGTAGAAACATCTGCGCCTGAAATTTCCATTTCAAGCGGCTCTGAAAGTGGAGCTGCTGTTCCAATCTCCATTTTGACGCGTTCAGCCTCGAAAGAACCGATTGATAAACCATGGTGCCTTTTAATATGGCGTTGTATGCATTCGTCCATCGCATCTCCCGCCATACGCAGAGATTCTGAATAAGCAACGGCGTATTGGGAAATAACAGCCATTTCGGTTGTTCCTCCCCCGATATCAACAATCATGGAGCCGGCGATTTCGTGAATTGGCAGTTTGCTTCCGATTGCCGCAGCCATGGGTTCTTCTATTAGATGGACCTTGCCAGCCCCACATTGGGTGGCGGAATCAATCACGGCTTTCATTTCGACACTGGTGATCCCTGAAGGAACGCAGACCATCATTGTAGGTCGGCTGAAAGACCGTTTGGGTACTACTGCTCCAACAAAATGGCGTATCATTGCTTTGGTAACGTCAAAATCGGCGATTACTCCATCTTTCATGGGACGAATTGTCTGAATTGAATCCGGAGTCCGACCGTACATTTCCTTGGCTTTTTTCCCTACCGCGAGAACGCCCCCTCCGTTTTTTGAGTTCAAAGCGACTACAGAGGGTTCATCAAGAACGATCCCGGCATTTTTTGTGTAGACTAGTGTGTTAGCCGTCCCTAGGTCCATCGCGATATTGGGCCCCATCCATGATCTGAAGCTCTTAAAAAAATGTAATTTCACTCTCTCTGTCCCCCCATAAAACAAAGTTGATTAACTGCGCCCCCTTTTTGAGCGAAACCTAATGCTTCAAGAGATGACTTGATCAGGCTTTTTGAATTTTGCGCTGTTTCAGGGAAACATGCCGCACCTATTGAAATTGTGATTTCTAACTCTTTTCCACCAAAGTAGAAGGGAGTGTGATTAACGACATGTATGATTCGTTCTGCTACAGCCTCGGCATATTCTTGGGAGGAGTCTTGCAGCAACAAGAGAAAACGTGGCCCCTCATGCCGTACCAAAATATCATTTCCAGTGGCGAATGGTTTCAGGGATTTTGAAAGGTGAAGAATGACTTCTTCCTCGGGCGAATCATCGAATTCAGATGCAGCGTCGGGAGCGATGCTGAGCAATGCGAGTTGTCGCTCCGTTGTTGTCGCTTCGAAGATAATTTCATGAAGACGAGAATGCAGATATTCTAGATTCTGTTCGCCTGTGAGGGGGTCGATTTCTAAACGTGCTTTCCAGCGCATCTCGTTTTTCCGGTTTGCGATGGCATCCGCCACGAGGGCCGCAATAATTTCTCCGCGCTGGATAGAAGAAGCGTCGAATTGAGCGCGACGTTTACTTGTAAACCCCAGGCAACCCAGAATTTCACCTTTCGAGATAAGAGGAAGACAAGCGGCAGAACGCGCTTCGAGACGGGGCTCTTCGTGATGAAACAGAGGCCTGATTCCTTTTTTCCCTTTCAGCTCCGGCAGCCTTAAGCTTTCTTTTTTGCTTAAGACGTACCCTGCAAGGCTCGCGTGTTCGCTAATCGTGACTTCGCCCAGGAAGAGTTCCCCAAAACCAGAGGTTCGAACGAGGCGGGGAAAGCCTGCTTCCTCGTCAATGAGGACGAGGAAGCAGGCGTCGAAGGGAAGCAACTCGCGCGGCACCTGGCATATCGCATTCAACAACTGACCTTCGTTCTCGCTGGAGCGAAGCGAAGTCAGGTATCTGCTGAAGGCGGGAACGTTCATGGAGCGTCGCTCCATTTGAACGGCCGTCAAGGCACCGTCTGCAAGATAGGCGAATTGCTGGGCGAACCCCGCGAGTATTTTTTGGTCTCTGGACGTGAAACACCAGCTTTTCTTGCTGTCGATGGCGAGCGCCCCTTTATTGATGGAGGAGGGCAGGGGGGTCGCCATAAAGGACTTTATATCCTCGTTTCTGCTGTAATAGCCGAGAACGAGGGTGTCTTTGTCGAATTGATTGACGCTTAACGGTTCATTGTTCTCTAAAACCCAGCCCATGAAGCCCTGGCCGATATCGACCGAAGCATCCGCGAGGATATAGGGGCTCAGGCTGTGGTATGTAGTGAGCTGGTAGGTCTTACGGCGTTTGTTTTCAAGGAACAAGCAGGCGGAGTAAGCTTCCGTGACGTTGCTGACGAGCGTGATGAGGGAGAAAAGGTCTCTTTCCAGGTTCGTCATTGTCAGCACCCAACGGGACGGATTGGAACATTGCGGAATATAGCAAGGGGCGGGAATTTATTTCAAGTAATTTTTTCATTAATGATTATATCTTATTGTTATTGTTGACGTTATAAAAAATAAATAAATTTCCGTTTTCTCCATGCTTAAAGCAATTCTTGCATAAATATTTATAACATATTGATATTTAATGATTTATTCTTATAAAAATTGATTTTCTGGTGGATTGTCTTGGCGATAGGAACGCAGCGTCCATATATTGTGTGAGAATTAATTTGCCAGACTACATATTGTGTGGCTTCCGGGCGTCCGGGAGGATCGCCCGCCCGGGTTTCACCCCCGCAGTTCCCCGCATCTGCCGTTGCGCGCACGCTTGAGGCGCCGTGGTATCCTGGCGGTGTTTCCCGGTCGGAAGCGGATTTGCGCCTCCGCGCGGAGCGGAATCACGACGGAAAACAGCCGTTAATTTATCGAAAAACCCCGTCAATTTATCGAATTTTATCTGAATTTATCGAAATTCCCGGACGCCCGAAATGCGGCTCCCCGCCCTAGTGCTCATACGCCTTGGTGGCGCTCACGGGAATCATGCAGACGAACTCCATGGTCTCGCCCGAGTCGTTGTGGAAGGTGTGGTTCTCGCCGGGCGCCACGAATATGGCCGAGCCCGGCGCGATGGCCCTGGTCTCGCCTTCGACTATCACGCGGCCCTCGCCCTTGAGCATGAACACCTGGTGCTCCCAGGAGTGGGCGTGGTCGGGCGTCTGCCCACCCGCCTCTATCTCGATGACCCGCATCGCCATCCCGGTCTCGCCGTCGCGCTCGCTCAGGAGCCAGCGGATGCCCGCGCCCTTGGCCGCCTTCTCCGCCTTCAGTTCCGCGTCCTTGTAGTTCATCACCTTCATGGCGTCACGCCTCCTTGGGTTTTATTCGGCCTTTGCGTCCCCGGCCGGGAAACGCGAATCTTACCACATCCGCTCCCGAGCGTGTCAAAACCGCCGCCGGGCGAGAAGAGAAGCCACTCTCCCCCTTTGAGGATCAATCGCGACCGATGAGGGCGAGTTGAAAAAGCCCTTCTCATTTGGAATTGCCCACTGCCGTCATTCCGGTGTCAGACCCGACCAATGCGGGAGGGTTTGCGGAATCCATTTTG
>JAPPHK010000097.1 GCA_028820795.1 Nitrospinota bacterium
TCGATTTCACCACGACGTCCTTCAAAATCTTGTTCAGCACCGTGCCCAGGTGGATGTGCCCGTTCGCATAGGGGGGGCCGTCGTGAAGGACGTATTTCACCCGGCCCTGCGATGCGCCCCTGATCTTCTCGTAAATATCCTGCTCCTCCCAGGACTCGAGCATCTGCGGCTCGCGCCGGGGCAGGTTCCCCTTCATGGGAAACGAGGTTTTGGGCAGGTTCAAGAGTTCCTTGTAGTTCGTCGTCATTCTCCCATCCAATCCTTTAGATCGTTTCGACCGCTGATACGGGCATCTCGGGTATTCCCGCCGCCTCCCTCACAAGGCGCATCGTCTTTTGCGCCTCCGCTCTGGCCTTGGCGCCGCCTTCGGCCAGAACGCCTTCCACGTAACCGACATCCTGCTCCAGGCGTTTTCTCTCCTCCCGATATGGCGCGAAATACGCATCCATCTTCTCGAAAAGAATCTGCTTCGCGTTGCCGTAGCCGAAGCCGGGCGTCCGGTATTTACCCCTGAGTTCCTCCTGTTCCGCCTCGTCCGCGAATAGTTGATACAGGGCGAACACGTTGCAGGCGTCGGGGTCTTTGGGCTCTTCGAGCGGGGTGGAGTCGGTGACTATCGACATCACGCGCTTCCTCAAGCGTTTTCCCTCCTCGAAGATCTCTATCGTGTTGTCATAGCTCTTGCTCATCTTCTGGCCGTCGAGGCCGGGCACCTTGGCTCCCGCGTCGAGCCTGACGGTGGGCAGGGGGAAGATTTCCCCATAGGTGTTGTTGAACGCCAGGGCCATGTCGCGCGTCATCTCGAGATGCTGCACCTGATCCTCACCCACCGGCACGACCGTGGAGCGGTAGATCAGGATGTCGGCGGCCATGAGCATCGGGTAATAATATAGCCCCATCGAGGGCGTGATGCCCCGCGCCACCTTGTCCTTGAACGACGTGGCGCGGTCCAGAAGTCCCTTGCCCGTGACGGCGGAGAGCATCCAGGCGAGTTCGTTCACCTCGGGCACGTCGGACTGGCGGAAGAAAACCGCCTTTTCAGGGTCCAAGCCCAATGCGAGGTAGTCCATCGCCACGTCGAGCGTCTGGCGGGCGAGGAGGTCCCCCTCCTGCACCGTCGTCATGGCGTGATAGTTCGCGATGAAGTAGAAGGCCTCGGCCTCATCCTGGAGCGCGATGTGCTGTCTGAGCGCGCCGAAATAGTTGCCCAGATGCAGTTTTCCCGAGGGCTGCACGCCGGAGAGAAACCGCGTCGGCCGGTTCTTCTCGTTCTGGCTGTCCGTCATCCAAGTGTCCTTCTTCCGCACGCGGGCAAGCAGCCCGCTACGCCAAACCGAAGATTCTGAGAAGATTTAACACAAAAACCTGCTCGGCCGTAGCCAGAGCGATGAAAATCGGCATCATGATCGTGTGGAAAACGCCCAGCAGCAGCAAGCCCAGCACGATGAAAAAACCGAACGGCTCGCTGCGCGAGTATTGCCACGCCAGTCTTCTGGGCAAGAGCCCCATGACGATCCTCCCCCCGTCGAAGGGGAGGATGGGGATCAGGTTGAACGCGGCGAGGGCGGTATTGATGGTGAAGCTCGCCTGGAGCATCAACGTGAGCGGCTCGCCCACGAAGGTGTAGCCCAGCCCCCACACGCGCATGAGGGTAAACAAGAAACCGCTGATGATGGCCAGAATGAAGTTCGTCGCCGGCCCCGCGAGGGCCACCCACATCATCCCGCGCCTGGGATGGCGGAAGTTGCCCGGGTCCACCGGCACCGGCTTCGCCCAGCCGAAGCCCACGCCTCCCACCATGGAGATGACGAAGGCGAGCGTCCCCAGCGGATCGAGATGCACGATGGGGTTCAGGCTCAAGCGGCCCAGCATACGCGCGGTGTTGTCGCCCAGCTTGTCGGCCATCCAGCCGTGCGCCACCTCGTGAAAGGTGAGCGCCAGCAGAATGGCCGGTATCGCGATCAGCAACTGCTGGATGAAATCCGAAGAAAACAAGAGAGTCCCTTAACGCGACGAGAGAACCGACGATGAACGGGCGGTTTGCGCTCCTGCAGTCCGGCAAACCGGGCGTCCCACCCCGCAAGCCCGCTGGATTCTATGGGCTTGGGAGCGGAGGGTCAAACCCACGGCGCGTCTTGGAACCAAGCCCCGCGGCTATTTCGCCTGGCCGAACGAATCGCGGAAGAAAATCTCGGCGGGGTCCTTGCGCGCGGGCGGCTTGTTGTCCTTCGCCTGCACGTCGGGGTGGAGATCCTCGGTCTTGCCCGGATACCCCACGGCGAAGAGCGCCGCGACGCGAAACGGTTCGGGGATGCCGAAATTCTCTAAAACCTTCGGCTCGTCCCAGCCCGCCATGGCGTGAACGGTCAACCCGAAATCGCTGCCCTGGAGCAGGAGATTCTCCAGCGCCATCCCGACGTCGAGCAGGTAGCGATCCTGCCCGAAACGCTCGGGCTGTTCTTCCGGGTTTCCGAGGATGATCATCTTGAGCGGCGCGGCGGCCGCCCACTGGCGGTTCCCCTCGTTCAGGCACTCGTTGAATTTCTCTTGCGCTTGTTCTGATTCCACCACGATGACGCGCCAGGGCTGGCGGTTGTTCGAGGACGGCGCCCAGCGAAACGCCTCCAGCAAGGCTTCGATTTTTTCCGGCTCGGGCGGCACGCCGTTGAAGGCGCGCAAGCTTCTGCGGTTCTTGATGAGCGGGTGCATCCGTTACTCCCCTCCCTGAAAAAAGAACGATTGCGAAAACAACACAGTTATTTATACCGAACACGAAATACAGACAACATCTTCATCAATTACATCCGCAAATACAGAGCAAACCCAGCTAAGATTAGCTCTCATGGACGATTCGTTATGCAAATAGTGAATGAAACGAAACAACCACCCATCTCGTTTTCTGGTAGTGTCTCAGTTTGAAATCGGATGATGTTGACGCAGGTTCTCAATAGTAGGTTGAGACTCTGGTTGGACAGTCTAGTGTCCTGTCCTACGTAGTTCATCTGCTGGTCTTTCTCGTTATCGGCTGCGTTGCTCTTTTTCGCGTGGTGCCTAGTGGTCTGCGCTGGTTAGTTTTCCAGCGAAATCCAGCAGGTCGTGGGAGAAGTCGGGCAATGCTGCCCCGAACCACACGGTCTCGCCATCCCACATCGCTCCGCAGGGAACCGTCCTTCCGTCCAGTTCGAAGTCGTACTTGTAGTCCTTGACCGCCGTCTTGTTCCACGTAAGCGCTTCCTCCAACATGGCCATTTCCACCTGCATGCTGTCCTTGCCGTGCTGGTGCATCCCAGCGAATACGGCATTGTGGTATGCGCTACAGACGGCGATGTACAAATCTTTGATCCGATCCCGCGTTTCCTTATTCAGTTGTCGAAATAAGGCACTAACATCGTGATGATGCTTCGGCTCCTGCCCTTGATTCTCAAAGGACCAGATAGCCTTGATTGAGAGTTCCACGATGACGGCGTAGAGGTAGACGCGGACCATGCCGAAATCGCGTATGGACCGATCTTCGGCGTCTTCCTTGCCTTCGCCCGGCAGTGCGATGACGACCCTCTTCCCTCTAATCCCCTGCATGAGGGCGGATACCCTCTTGAAATACCGTGCAGACTCAAGGAGGCGCATCGCGTGGCTCTTGTTGTTCTTTCCCATATCAATATCCTTCTGTGGTTGGATGGGCATGAAGCTCTCCGCTGCCGCCCACCCATCTGTTTCGTAGTTCATCCATCGGATTTTCCTGACGGTTGTTTTCGAGTGCCGAAGAATTTGCGGAGGCCAATTCTGCAACGCAAGCCCTTTTGGCGCCGAGGGCGCGGATAGATCAAAGGCAGCGGGCTTACATGTCGGTTGAAGCGGGGCCGATACTGTGGGGAACCAGAAGGGAAGTCAAGGCGGCGGGGAAATTCAAACTGAGACACTACCCGTTTTCTTTAGCTTGACATCAATACACGTCAATACGTATATTTAACTCAACATAGCCACCACGCCTCTCTCAATGATGCTAATTGATGATGCGGACCTTGGTGGCTTTTTTTGTGCTCTTATGATGGATGGACGTAATGCTCGAAGCCTACCAAAAGCCAGCCTTGACCTTTACACAACAATTGGATCGGCTCGTTGAGCGTGGCTTAATCATAGACGACAGGGCTTACGCCTTATCCAAGCTAAAGGCTATAAATTATTACCGCCTAAGCGCCTATTGTTATCCGTTTCGTATTCGGGACAGATACTCCAACGTAACAAACAAATTTATCCCGGGGACAAACTTTGATGAAGTCGTCAGACTATATGAGTTCGACCGCCAGTTGCGATTGATGGTCATGGACGCCATGGAAATGATGGAAGTTTTTATTCGTACATTAATTGCTTATCACCTCGGCCATACATACGGTCCCTTTGGGCACACCGACGCATCGAATTTTCATTCCACGTTCGACCATGCACAATGGCTTGAAAAAATCAAAGAAGAGGCGGAGCGATCCAGTGACACTTTTATCAAGCACTACAAGCGCAAGTATTCTGGATTTCCTGCATTGCCGATCTGGATGACCGCAGAAGTGATGTCTCTTGGAAGTTTGTCTTTTTGCTTTAAGGGTTTGAAAGGTAACGATAAGCAAGCCATTTACCGGCAACTGGGACTTCGGGACAACCGCTTGGCGGACTGGTTACATCAATTGACTTACATCCGTAATGTGTGTGCCCATCATGGCCGACTCTGGAACAGAGCGCTTTCGATTCGGCCCGCTGCCGTGCCAGACAGGGATTGGAATCCGCCCATTACACCGAAAAACGACCGAATCTTTTTCGTTCTCCTAGTATTGCGCTTTCTGTTGAAGAAGATGGACAACGGGGAGCAATGGCGCAATCAATGTACGGATTTAATTGAACCGATAGCTCGGGAAAAGCGTTGGCGTCTGGCGATGGGGCTGCCGGAGGACTGGAAAAAGCACCCGATATGGCGTTAAAAATCAGAACATCCCACGCATAATCCTTTGCTATGCGGCGCATCATAGCCAAATCGGGGTTCTACGGGAGTTTCATTCAGAACCCTCGAACCTTGCGTCGCGCCAGGCAACGGCGGCGCGAAGGCCCTCGGTCCGCGCTATTTCGAGGAAGCGGGCCTTGTCCTCCGTTCCCCTGCCCTCGATCATCAGGTCCAGGTCGAGCGCTGCTTCGAGCGCGCGGCCCATCCCCATGATCTCGTAGGTGCGGTTGAGCGCCAGCTTGGTCGCGCGCAGGAGGCTCTGGTCCACCCGCGTCATCTTCCCCGCCAGGGAGATAGCGGTATCGAGCACATCGGCTTCGGGAACCACGCGGTTCACCAGCCCGATGCGGTGGGCCTCACGGGCCGACACACCGTCTTCTCCGGTCAGGATGATCTCCTTCGCCAGCTTGGGATTCGTGAGCCAGGGCAGCAGCATGACGACAATGCCTGCGCCGAACTTGAGCTCGGGCTCGCCGAACACGGCGTCCTCCGCCGCCACGGTGATGTCGCACCCGAGCGCAAGCTCGCATCCCCCCGCCAGGGCGTGTCCGCGAACGGCGGCGATCGTGGGTTTCGAGAGGTTCCAAAAGCGCATGACGGCGTCGAAATCCTGCCGGAGCGCGCGCCGCCACTCGGCGAAGCCGACGGGGGTGTTCTCCGCCTGCTCCTTTAAGTCGAAGCCGGATGAAAACGACTTGCCCTCCCCCGTGAGAACGGCGACGAAGATGGTATCTTCCGCCTCGATGAAATCGCACGCCTCGTTCAACTCGCGCAGCATGACGCGGTTCATGGCGTTCAGCCGCTCGGGGCGGTTCAGGCTCACGAGCGCGACGTTCCCGCGCACCTCGAACAGGAGCGTCTCGAAAGCGGGTATGTTCATCAGGATTCAATCCTCGACAGAAACGCCAGAATCGCCTCTGCCGAGGCTTCGGGGCGTTCGGAATAGAAATGGTGGCCCGTGTTATTGATGATTACGAGCTCCGCCCCCGGAATCCGCCCGGCCATCCGCCTCGAATTCTCCGTCGGTACGAGAACGTCCGCCTCGCCCGAGATGACGAGCGTGGGTACGTCCAAAGATTTTATCTGTTCTGATACGTCGAACGCCGCCATCCCCTCGTTTCGCCTCCCAATCTCCTCCTTGCTGATGGGAAAACGGCGCTTGAAGCCGTCGTAAAAAGCGACCACCTCGGGGCGTTCGTCTATCGTCTCGGGATGGAAGAGCGTCTCCAATGCCGCCCTCCGCTCAACTTCTGTGGCATCGGGCGCGCCGCCCCGCGCGCGCGTCTCGCGAACGCCCGGTGCGGGCGCTACCTTTTCCGCTCCTCCGAAGTGAGAACACGCGACGATGAGGCTCTTGAGTCTTTTGGGGTGCTTCACCGCGAACGAGAGTGCGATCGTCCCGCCGTAAGAACCCCCCATCAGGTGAAACGTGTCGAGACCCAATCCGTCGACCAGCCCCAGGAGGTCTTCCGCCATGCGCGCGGGAGCGCGGTCGCCGTCATCCTGATGCGCTTTCGTTCTGCCCGTCCCCCGGTTGTCCGGCATGACGAGGCGGTATTTCGCCGCCAGGAGCCCCCGCAGCTTGCCCCAGACCTCCACCGTGGCCGTCAGGCCGCCCACCATCACCAAAGGCTCGCCCGCGCCTTCTTCCTCGTAATAGACCTCGAGCTTTCCCCGGCTCTCGACTTCCAGCGTCGCCACCTGAAACTCCTATCCGGCCCTACGCGCCCAGTTTCTCGGCCATCCAGTCCGCCATGTAGCCCACGACGGGGGCGACGTAGTCCATGTGGCAATGCTGGGAGCCGCCGTCGGTCCCCTTGTAGACCCGCAATGTCTTGTCCTTCGAACCCGCCGCCCTGTAGAGCGATTTCGCGTCCGCGAGCGGGATTTGCTGGTCATCCTCCCCGTGCACCAGCAGGAAGGGGCACTTCATCCGCTGCACCACGCCGTCGAGCCGGAAGCCCTCCAGCTTCGCCAGACCCTCCTCCGCCGTCTTGACGTTGAAGCTCCACGCCAGGTGGTTTCCCGGCGAGGGGAGTTGAATCCTGAACGCCGCCTCGATGCGCCTTTTCCATATCGCGTGGTAGTCCCAGATTGCGCCGTGGGCGAGACAGGCCTTGAAGCGGCGCTCCATGCTGGCGGTTCTGGGCGCGTAGTATCCCCCCAGGCTCGACGCCATGATGCCGGCGCGCTTCGCGTTCACATCCTTGCGCTTCTCCAGCCAGTCGAGGATCGCCGAGCCCGCCACCTCGTAGTCGTGCCTCAGATAAATCTTGCGGAAGCGGATGGCCTCGCCCACGCCGGGGCTGTCGACCACCACCACGCTCATGCCGCGCCGGGCGAGGGCGCCCGCCGAGATGATCATGGGCGATTCCTTCGTGCCGTCGAAACCCGAATACAGCACGACCACGGGGGGCCTCGACTTGCGCGTGTTCTCCGCGTGGACGAAATAGCCGGGCAGCGACTTGCCCCCCTCGTAGGGGATATCGACGATCTCCGTCCTCGGCCTGTCGTTCAGGCGGACGTAGCGCTGGAAGCTGTCGATGGATTTGCGGTAGACGCCCTGCGAAGCATTGTCCTTCGGGAAGCGGAAGCGGTCGGCCATCTGGTGATAGGTGGAGGAGCGGCAGAAATGGCCCGCCGCCGTGAGGTTCTTGCCGCGACGCTGCGCCGCGACGCCCATCGCGCGGATGCGGTCGCCCATGCGCTTCCACTCCTCGTACCAGTGTTCGTCGTTGCCGACGTCTTTATCGAGATTCCGGCAGACCTCGAAAATCTCCGACGTATCCGCCCCGCCGCCCGCCACGCGCATCAGACCCATGGAGGTGATGAACGACCAGCGATAGTTGTCGGGAAAGTAGGTGAACCAGGGAACCTTGCGAACCGCTTTGACGACCATGCGCCTCTCCTTCAGTGTCGATATGTGAAACCGCTCTCATTAACGATGCGGCCAAGTATACGCGAGATGATCCGCTTCTTGGAATCGGGTTATGATTCGCAATCTTTTTCGGCGGTTGAACACTCCCAGGAGGTCATACATGCCTTTTTACAGCACCGAGACGATCGAGAACGTACAGCTCCGCACGGGAAACCCGGGCGAGTACAAGCCCCTGGCCGGGGAATTCATGAAGGCGGGCGTGGTCACCTACCGCAGGGGCACGGGCTCGAAGCCCCACTGGCACGAGGACGAGGAGCAATACATCTACGTCATCGAGGGGAAGCGATACATGCGCCTGGGCGATGAGGAGCGAATCATCGGCCCCGGCGACATCGTCCACATCCCCCGGGGGACGCTCCACGGCGGCAGGACGCTCACCGAAAAGGCGGTGATGTTCGTGGCGAAATCCCCCGCCGAAGACCCCGACCTGGGGGCCGACCACCACTACCCGGGCGACCTTCAGGACATCATCGAGCACTTAGACGCCAAGGCGGAGGAGCTTTACGGGAAGGTGTAGGCTGTAGGGGCGGTTCCTTCACTCCTCTCGCATCTGCCAAACGGAACAGAAAACCGTCATTCCGGCGCATGCCGGAATCCAGGACCGATGAGGTGGAGATATGACGTAAACGTTCGGCGGCAGGGTGATGGTCTGTTTTTCCCATCCCGGATATTCGAA
>JAPPHK010000310.1 GCA_028820795.1 Nitrospinota bacterium
ACAACCCCGTGGAGCCGCCCGACGACATCATCGGCTGGAAGGAATGGGAGGAAGTGGCGCAGGTTTCGGGATAGGTGGGTGAAAGACGATATTGCGTAGGGGCGGACCTGTAGGGGGAACGAAACCCTTCCTCGGGGTCGTCCCTGCCCCCCGTGGTCGCCCTTCGCAGGACAGGCACAGGGGCCTGTCCCTACAGGTCTACCCGATCGAGGATGGTTATTGAAAAAGCCCGCGCCGGTCGGGATTGACCCACCACGCGGCATCGGGCTTCGCAGAACGCTTGAAGCCCCCATTCCGAGCAGGCACCCCGAACCCTCATCCTGAGTAGGCGCGCAAGCGCCGTATCGAAGGATGGGGTCGCGAGTTTCGCCCTTCGATACGCCGCCTTCGGCGGCTACTCAGGGTGAGGCGGAGCGGCGAGTTACACAGAACGAGGAGGGGGATTGCGCCGCACCGGGCTTTCTCAACAATCCCATATACAACCCCTACAAGTTTCTCTCTGAGAGGACAATTATGGATTTAGGCATTAAAGGAAAAACGGCGCTGGTGACGGGCGGCAGCCGGGGCATCGGCAAGGAGACGGTGAGGCGCTTCCTGGAAGAAGGGGTGCGCGTCTTCACCTGCGCGAGAAACGAGGCGGCCCTCGCCGAGACCTGCGCGCAGTTGGCCGATGAGACGGGAGGCGAGCTCCATCACGCCGTGGCGGACACCTCGAACGGAGCCGAACTCGCTCCATTGGTGCAAAAAGCCCAGGAAAAACTCGGGGGCATCGACATTCTCGTGAACAACGCGGGCACCATGAGCTCGGGAAGGTTCGATGTTCTGGACGACGCCGGTTTGCAGAAACAACTCGACACCAAGCTGTTCGGTTTCCTTCGGCTCATCCGGCTGGTGGAGCCTGGGATGCGCGAGAAGGGGTGGGGCCGCGTCGTGAACATGATCGGCGGCGCGGGCAAGGAACCCGACCCCTACATGTTCGGGAGCGGCATGACGAACAGCGCGCTCCTGAACATGACGAAATCGCTTTCAACCGAATTCGGCGAGGCGGGGATTCACGTGAACGCGGTGTGCCCCGGCTGGGTGGACACCGCGCTCTGGCGGATGAACGCCCGGGGCCTCGCGGCGGAACTCGACGCCGGTTCCGAAGAAGAGGCCCGCCGCCGCGCGGCGCGAAAGAACGCCCTGGGCCGTTTCGGCAGGCCCGAAGAGCTGGCCGACGCGGTCGTTTTCCTCTGCTCGGAGCGGGCGAGCTACATCACCGGAATATCCTTGAATCTGGATGGCGGCAGGCTCAAGTCGCTCTGGTAGACGTAGGGACAGGTCGCGACCTGTCCCTACATAGAATCGAAATGACCCTGTAGGGGCGACCCTCCGTGGTCGCCCATGCCCGGACAGGCACGGAGGCCTGTCCCTACGAAAACGACTTTTCCTCCCCCTCGGCAATCCCTCGCTCCGCGTTCGGTCTTGCACAAAACGCCCAAATGCTTACACTAAAGCCTCAACGGAATCAGACTTCGCTCATTCGTTCGCGTGGGGGCCTCACATGCTCGGATACCAAGGAAAAATACTGCACATCGACCTCAGCAACCGCACGTCGCGCATCGAGGAATTCGGCGAGGAAATGGGCCGGAAATTCCTGGGCGGCAACGGATTCTGCGCCAAGATCCTCTGGGACAACCTGAAACCCGGCACCGACGCGCTGTCTCCTGAAAACGTCATCGTCTTCGCCGTGGGGCCCTATACGGATTCCGCAGTACCGAGTGCCAGCCGCGCGTGCGCCGCGGCCATCAGCCCGCTCACCGGGCTTTTCTTCGACTCCACCTTCGGGGGCGCCTGGCCCATCACCTTGAAGCGCACCGGCCACGACGCGGTCGTCCTGCACGGCAAGGCCGACTCTCTCGTCTATCTCATGCTCACGGAGGAGGGAGTGGCGTTCAAGGACGCGAGCCATTTGAAGGGGAAATGGATCCGCGAGACGTGCGACACCATCACCGAGACGGAAGGCGGCACCGACGTGCTCGCCATCGGCCCCGCCGGCGAGAACCAGGTGCGCTTCGCGGCCATGGCCCACACCTGGCGCAAGAGCCGCGACGGCATCAGCGGGCGCGGGGGGATGGCGGCCATCCTGGGGAGCAAGAACGTCAAGGCCATCGCCGTGCGCGGCAAGGCGAAAACCGCATGGGCGGACGCCAAGGCGCTCAGAACCTACGTGAACGAGACGGCCGAGGACGTGCGCACGGGCACGGCGGCCCTCCACAAGTACGGCACGCCGATCCTCGTCAACATGATCAACAAGATGGGCGCGCTCGGCACGCGCAACCTCATGAGCGAGATCTTTGAGAACTGCGAACCCATCAGCGGCGAATACATGCACGACAACTTCCTCGACAAGCACACCACCTGCCTCAAATGCCCCGTGGCGTGCGGCAAGAATTACCTGATGAAGGGCGGCGAGTTCGACGGCCTCGTGTGGAAACTCCCCGAGTACGAGACCATCTTCGCGCTGGGGACCATGCTGGGCATCGGCGACCCGGGCGTCATGCTCCAGGCCAACATGCTCTGCGACGAACTGGGCCTCGACACGATTTCGGCGGGCGTCACGCTCTCGCTCGCCTTCGAGTGCATGGAGAAAGGGCTCCTGAGCGAAAAGGATGTCGGCGAGCCGCTCAAGTGGGGCGACTCGACCACCATGCTGAGGCTTCTGGAGGACATGACCCACCGGAAAGGGTTCGGCGACAGGCTGGCGGAGGGCGGAAAGCGCCTGGCCGCGGAAATCGGCGGCGACGCGCCCAACCTGCTCTACGCTTCGCGCGGGCTGGAGCTTCCAGCGCACAGCGCGCGCGCGCTCAAGGGCATGTCCATCGGCTACGCCACGGGCACGCGGGGCGGCAGCCACCACGACACCCGCCCCACCCTGCAATACGCCTCGGACCACGACAACACCTCGACCGAGGGCAAGCCTGCGTTCGCCGTGCGCACGCAGAACTTCACCGCGTTTGGAGATTCGAGCACCCAGTGCCGCTTCACGGCCGAGCGCGGCTACGGGGCGATGATTAATGAGAAATACGCGGAGATGCTGAACCTCGTGACCGGGTGGGACACGACGGCGGATGAGCTGGAGGAAACCGGCGAGCGCATCTGCAACATGGAGCGCGCCCTGCACGTGCGCGAGGGGGTGAGCCGCGCCGACGACATGCTGCCGTACAAGGTGATGCACGAGCCGATCCCCGACGGCCCGCACAAGGGCATGCACTGCCCGCCCGATGAGCTGGAAGGCATGAAGAACGAGTTCTACGGCATCCGGGGCTGGGACGAGAACGGCTTCCCCACGGCGGCGACGCTCGAAAGGCTGAGACTCGGCGACGTGGCCGAAGCCCTGGCCGCTTCGGGCAACGGCGGAGGCAACGGCGCGGGTTGAGAGCGGGCTTGTAGGGACAACCCTCCGTGGTTGTCCTGCGTGAGGACAGGCACGGAGGCCTGTGGGACAGCTACGGAGGCCATTTTCTCCCTGCCCCTGGGCAAATCGTTCCCGAAATCCGAACGACCCGATCACCATTACTTGGTAGGGACAACCATCCGTGGTTGTCCCGCGTGAGGACAGGCACGGGTGCCTGTGGGACAGCCCCGATGAGGGGCGGTCACTACGGCTAGAAATCAACCCGTCATCCCGGCGAAATCCGGAATGACGAACAATGCGTAACCGACGCGCAGTGGGCCGTTCTTGTAAACGGCCCAAGGTCGCGACTTCGGACAAGCGCAGGGGCCTGTCCGCTACAGCCCTTCCCGGTAGGTTCCATACGCCAACTCACGAAATCGGGATTTTTCAACAACCCCGAAGCCAGCGTATCGACCTCACCCTGAGTAGCGGCGAAGCCGCGTATCGAAGGGCGAGGTCCCGCACCCGTCGGGGGATGTTCGTCCCTCCTCCCTCGATACGGCGCTGACGCGCCTACTCAGGATGAGGGAGGTCGACCCCGAGCGGGGAGGGAGGGGCTGACCCGCATTTCCCCGCATTTGCCGTCAAAGCGCTGTCGGTGAAATGCGCGAGAATCCCCGCCCGGAAATTAAGTGTCCCGACGATGGGAGGAGAGAAGGAAATGGAACGGACGATTCGTACCGGGCGGCGCGAGCCTCTCTTCCGCGGGGAGGCGCAAACCCCACTTCCCGGCCGGCAATCTCTCACCCGGCGGCGCCTCCCTTATCGCTCGTCGAACCGCGATCGCTGCGCGGCCGCATACGCTCCCTCCTCGCCTGCGTCCGGCCCGAACAATTCGATAAATTTCGATAAATTCACGGGGTTTTTCGATAAATAACGGCAAATTTATCGGCAATTATCTAAAGCGATATCAATGGCTTAGGGATTTCGGCGGCGGTTTTCCAAGGTATCCCGGGCGAAAAAAGTTCGACGGTTATGTAAAATTCAGACGGGATATTTCTCCACCAGGCGCTTCGCGATCACCAGGCGCTGGATGTCGTTCGTGCCCTCGCCCACCTGCAGGAGAATGGAATCGCGGTAATAGCGCTCGACGGGCAATTCCTTGATGTAGCCGTACCCCCCGTGAATGTGAACGGCGGCCTCGGAGGCTCTCTGGCAGGCGTCTGAGGCGAAGAGCTTCGCCATGCCGGCTTCCAAATCGCACCGCACGCCCTGGTCCTTCATGCGCGCCGCGCGGTAGGTGAGCTGGCGGGCCGCTTCCAAAGAGGTTGCCATGTCCGCGAGTTTTATCTGAATGGCCTGGTACTCGGCGATGGGCTTGCCCATGCTCTTTCTCTGCTGGGCGTACTTGATGGAATCCTCAAAGCAGGCGGCATGAAGCCCCACCGCCCGGGCGGCCACCTGGATGCGGCCCAGCTCCAGGGCCGCCATGAGTTGGTGGAATCCCCTGTTCTCCTCTCCTATCAGGTACGAAGCCGGGACCGGGCAATCGTCAAAAACCAGTTCTCCCGTCCGAAGCCCCTTGTAGCCCATCTTGTCCAGATGGCGGCTGGCGCTGAAACCGGGCAGATTCCTGTCCATGAGGATGCAACTGATCCCCCGTGTGGGTTTTTCCGCCTTGGGGTTCGTGCGGGCCATGATCGCGAAATGCGTGGCGTTCTCGCTGTTGGTGATGAACATCTTCGAGCCGTTGACGATGTAGTCCTGCCCTTCCCTGCGGGCGGACGTTCTCAAAGCCGCGACGTCGGAGCCGCCATCCGCCTCGGTGATCCCGATGCCGAACCGCATATTCCCCTCAGCCACACGAGGGAGCCAAGCCTGGCGCTGCTCGTCGTTTCCGAATTCGCTGATCATCCATCCAACCATCGAATGACCGCCGAGTACGCCGGTCAGACTCATCCAGCCCCGCGCCAACTCTTCGGTCAGAACCGTAAAGCTCATCGCATCCATCTCACTGCCGCCATAGCACTCCGGCACGAGCGCGCCGAAATACCCCAGCTCCTTCATCCGATCAACCAGCGGATGGGGGTATTCGTCTTTATGCTCATACTCACTGGCGACGGGAATCACTTCCTGATTCACGAATTGCCGAACACTGCTTTGCAACGCGGACTGAAACTCGTTCAAATGAACATCCATTTTATCACTCCTGAAATTGCACGAACTAATTCATGTTCATTCTCAACCAAACAACGAAAGTCCGCTCATTTCCTCGGGTATCAAGAGCCGCTCCACGGGCTCGCCGTTTTCTAAATGTTTCTCCACGATATCCTCAGCGTCCTCCGGCCTGACGCCGCCATACCAGACATTATCGGGCATCACGCAAACAACCGCTCCGTTCTCGCAAACATCCATGCAACTCGTTGCGAGTATCCGCGCCCGGCTTTTGAGATTTTTCTCTTCCAACAGAACTTTCATACGCTCCCGGATTTTCAAGGAACCGCAACTGGCGCAACTTCCCTTGGGATGGTCCTCTTCGCGTTCGTTCGTACATACCAAAACATAGCGTTTTTCCCTGAACATCTCGTCTCCCTCGGTTTGACCATTCCCCAGATGTTTTTGTTGCCCAAAGCGGAATCATGCCTGCCTATTTTTTGGCAAACATCATCGGGAGGCTAGCATTTACAAGACATCTCTTCAATCGGATTCTTTTTACGTGGTTGTTGTAATTCATTCGAGAAACAGCATAAGATATGTTCGTCGTCATGATGTTCTCGTTGCCGAGGAAGCTGACACTATGACCCTTGAAAACCCTGAAAACCGACCCAAACGCGTGTTATTCTTCGCCACTTGCCTGGTAGATCAGTTTTTTCCCGAAGTGGGCGAGGCCACCGTTCATTTGCTTGAAAAGGCAGATATTGAGGTTATTTTCCCGGAAGGGCTCACCTGTTGTGGACTTCCGCATTTCAATAATGGCTTCAGGGCTGAGGCAAAAAAAACTCTCGAAACCCAATTACATCTACTGGAGGGCGACATTCCGATTATCGCTCCCTCGGGTTCTTGTGGCTGGATGCTCAAATGCGTTTTACCCACCTTGTTCCCGGACGACCCATGGGAACGTGAAAAAGCTGCGCAAATCGCCGGGCGGGTAGTCGAATTATCCCAATTCCTGTGCCAAATAGAGATGAATGATTTCGGTTCTACACTTCCAGGAAAAACCGTGTATCACGATTCCTGCCACCTGCTCCGTGGATTGGGAGAAAATCAAACGCCCCGACTGTGCCTCGATCAAGTTGCGGAAAACCGCGAGGAATTGCCCAACTCTGACCGCTGTTGTGGGTTCGGCGGCTCGTTTTGCGTGAAATTCCCAGAAGTCTCGTGCGCAATGCTTGAAGACAAGATCAAGTCCGCTGAAAAAATCGACGCAACTTGGCTCGTTGCGGCAGACGCCGGCTGCATGCTGAATATCTCGGGTGGGTTATTGAGACGAAACTCGAAAATCAAACTCCTCCACATTGCACAAGCCCTGGCTGGACCAAACAAGCCGGGCTGGCCCGAGGGGTATTAACTTTGAGCACATCATTCAACCAGCGCGCAAATTCCGCTTTAGTCAATATCCCTCTGCAGGAAGCCCTTCAGTCGGCTACGGGTAAATTCGCCAACCAGCGCGCGCAGGCCTTTGAGTCGACAGCGGCACCACTCGCTTTGAGGTCGAAAGCTAGGGAAATACGCAGAAAAACGTTCGATGAGCTCGATAAGCATCTCGAAACCTTGTTCGCGAGCCTCCAGAATCTCGGCGTGCATATTCACACTGCGCCCGATGCGGATTCCGCAAAGCGAATCATCCTCGAAATCGCCCGCAAACACGGGGTCGAGACGGTCGTCAAGAGCAAGTCCATGGCATCGGAGGAGATCCACCTGAATCAGGCACTGGAGGCGGCAGGCATCATTCCCTACGAAACCGACCTGGGCGAATGGATACTCCAACTGGCCAACGAGACGCCTAGCCACCTTGTCGCGCCAGCCATACATAAGACGTTGAAGCAAGTGCAAGAGCTTTTTCGTGAAAAGGTTGATGCGAATGCCGGCTCTGACCCCCAGGAGCTCACGTCAATCGCACGCAAGAAACTGAGAACGGAATTCATGCGGGCGGGCATGGGAATCAGCGGCGTGAATTTCGCCGTCGCCGAAACCGGAACCCTTTGTCTAGTCACGAACGAGGGGAACGGGAGGCTCGTCACTACTCTCCCCAAGGTCCACATCGCCATTATGGGATTCGAAAAAGTAGTGCCCACATTACGAGATACGCTTACACTCCTCTCGGTGCTTCCCCGCAGCGCAACGGGCCAAAAACTCACCAGCTATTTCACCATGCTCACCGGACCAAGAAAAGAAAACGAAGCGGACGGACCCGATGAAGTTCATCTCGTACTCCTAGACGGGGGACGCTCCAGACACCTCGGGACCCCATTTCAGGAAGCATTTCATTGCATCCGCTGCGGAGCTTGTCAAAACGCCTGCCCGGTCTTCCAGACGGTCGGCGGCCATACATACGACTCCGTATACGGAGGGCCGATCGGCTCGATATTAAGTCCTATGCTCCGCGGCCTTGACGTTTCTGGCGAACTTCCCGCGGCATCGAGTCTATGCGGCGCTTGTATGGACGCCTGCCCCGTATTCGTCGACATTCCCCGCATGTTGCTGGAAATGAGAGAAGCGAGAACGGTCAAGAAAAATAACGCATTGTTCGAAAGATTCTCATTCCGCTTGCTCGGCATGGCGATGCGCAAACCTTTCGTTTGGGAGACGGGGTTCAAGGTAGGGTCTGTTTTTTCAAGATTCCTGAACGCCAAAACAGCATCATGGTTACCGGGACCTCTGGGATCGTGGGCGCAGGGGCGCGAACTCCCAAGAATCGCGAAAAAAAGTTTTCGCGCGCGCTGGCGGGAAAAGATACGAAGGACGGATGATTCACCTTCAACGGCTCATGAAATATCTAGAACAGGCAACCCGGATACGATAGTCGAAAAAACCCATCAAGCCTTGGAGTTGGCGCACGGATTATCGCACGGCCACTTTGAAAACACCGAAGGCCCACTGCCGGAAATCAGCGTCCCAGACACCGCTACCCGCTTCGCGGCAGAGTTCGAAGCGGTAGCGAATCCCGTTCATCGTCC
>JAPPHK010000130.1 GCA_028820795.1 Nitrospinota bacterium
AAGCGCGCCTACTCGGGATGAGGGGGTTTTTCAACAGCCCCATATATGCGACCCGCATTGTGAAGACGAAAAGGCCGGGCCGCATATATGCGGCCCCTACAGTGGAATCCCGACAGCCCCGAAAAGACTTTTTCAACAACCACGCAACCCCGCCCGGCGCTTGTTCCCGGCCCCTCGAATCGCTAAGCTGGCGCGTCGTTTCATCACAGGCAAGCAGGGGACGTTTTGGACTACACGACGCACGAATTGCTGGCGTTCGGGATCGCCGCCTTTTTCGTCGGCTTTCTGAAAACCACTTTCAGCTCCGGGATCGGCATCTTCCTCGTTCCGGTCCTGATCATGTTCTGGCCCACGCGGTTCATCATCGGCATCATCGCCGTCCTCATGTGGGTGACGGACTTCTTCGCCATCCCCATGTTCTGGAAGCAGTGGGAGGGGCGGTATCTCCGCTACCTGGTGCCCGGCTTCTACATCGGCATCATCATCGGGGCCTACGCGCTGGTGAACCTGCCCGACTACTGGCTGAGAAAGGGAATCGGCCTCACCTGCGTCTTCTTCGCCGCCCTGCTCATCTGGCGCGAGCTGCGCGGAGAGTTCAAGCCTTCGCCCATCAGCCCCCCGGCAGGGGTGGGAATCGGAATCGGCGGCGGGATCATCAGCGCCATGTTCCACTCCGGCGGCCTCGTGCTGAGCCTCTTCTTCATCAGCCAGGGCATGTCCAAGATTGCGATAGTGGCGAGCATCATCGTCGTGTGGCTCTGCGTGAACCCCTTCAAGGTCGCATCGCTGTGGTACGGCGGCGTCGTTCTGACCCCCATGCTCGTGGCGGGTTTCCTGGCCTTTCCCCTCGCCTGGGCCGGAAGCTGGTGCGGCAAGCAGACGCTCCGTAAAATCCCCCAGAAAGGATTCGTCTTCATCCTCCTGCTCCTGTCCCTCGTCACGGCTCTCCGCCTTCTGCTCGAGACGGGCTGACGATGCCGGATTTCACGCTCATCGAGTGGGGCTTCGTCCTCGCGGCGGCGTTTTGCAACGGCTTTCTGGTCCGCACGTTCGGGGCGGGCGTGGGCCTGGTGATCACGCCGTTTCTCATCTTCGCGTTCTCGCCCACTTTTTCGCTCGGCCTCATCGCGATGTTCAGCTGCTGGTCGGGCCTGGGGTCGGCGCCCCATTTCTGGGGAAAATGGAACCTGCGCTACGTGCTCCTGCTGGCGCCGGGCATCGTGGTCGGACTGGCCGGCGGCGTCTGGCTGCTCACCTGGCTTCCGGGCGCTGGGCTGAAAATGCTGATCGGCGCCATCTGCTTCTCCCTCGCCTCCTACCAGGCGCTCATCGAGATCAGAGGCCGCCCCTTCGAAATCCCTCCCCTGCCCGCCTGGCAGGGCGGAGGCTTCGGCGTCATGAGCGGGCTCTGCTCCGCGCTCGCCAACAGCGGGGCGATCTTCCTCACCCCCGTCCTCATCAGCCAGCGACTGGAGAAACTCACCCTGGTGAGCACGATATGGGCGCTCTACACGGTGATGAACCCCGTCAAGGTGGTCGCCTTCTGGCAGGTATCGGTCGTGACGATGGACACCATCTGGGCGAGCCTCGTCGGCCTGCCGGTGCTTTGGCTCGGCATCAAGGCCGGCGCATGGGTGCAGGAGCGGATGAGCGGGCGCACGTTCAACCTGTGCGTGCTGAGCATCGCCCTGGGCGGCTCGATACGGCTTCTGCTGGTCTGACTCTCTTCTCCGGTCTCACGTTCGAAAGCCCGCATACTCGGGGGTGTTGAAATAGCCCGATGCGGCGAGGTGAGCCAATCCCGACCAACGACCCTTAGACACCCCCCCTCGAACGGCGATCGTAGGGACAGGCCTCCGTGCCTGTCCTGACGAAGGACAACCACGGAGGGTTGTCCCTACGGCGAACGCGGTTTTGTTCGTCATTCCGGCGAAAGCCGGAATGACGGCAAACTCCCGCTCTCTCGTGCTAATATGCGGACAATTCTCAGGGAGGAACCACGATGAGCACGACGCCGCAAGCCGCGAAAACGCCCCTGCCGGTCACCGAATCCGCTCTCGGCATGGTGGACGCGGACATCCACCACGTACCGCCCTCACTCGACGCGCTTCTGCCCTACCTGCCGGTCGTCTGGCGGAACTACGCCGAGGAGACCGACTACACGAAACTGCCGAACGCCCCCTATCCCAAGACGGCGGGCGGCGGCGTACGCAAGGACGCCATACCGCCGGACGGCCCGGCGGGTTCGAGCCTCCCGATGCTTCAGGAGCAGGTTCTCGACGCCTACGGCGTGAGCTACGGGGTGCTGAACGGCGCCTACTACAACGTCTCCTTCATGGGGATCCCAGAGTTCGGCGCGGCCCTGGCGCGCGCGCACAACGACTGGACGATCGAGCACTGGCTCGAAAAAGACGAGCGCTTGAGAGGCGCCATCACCGTCTCGCACCAGGACCCCCAGCACGCCGTGGACGAGATAGAGCGCGTCGGCGGGCGGGCCGACATGGCGCAGGTGCTCTTCCCGGCGGGCTCGCACGCCCCCTACGGGCAGCGGCGGTACCACCCCATCTACGCGGCGGCGGAGGAGCGCGGGCTTCCCATAGGCATCCATTTCGGCGGTACGGGCGCGGGAAACGCGCCGCCGCCCACCGCTTCGGGCTGGCCCACCTACTACATCGAGTGGCACACGGCGATGAGCCAGGCCTTCATGACGCACGTGGTGAGCTTCATCTGCGAGGGCGTGTTCGAGCTGTTCCCGAAGCTCAAGGTCGTGCTCATCGAGGGCGGCCTCTCCTGGATCCCGGGGCTGCTCTGGCGGCTCGACAAGAACTACCGGGGCATGCGCGCCGAAGTGCCCTGGCTCAGGAAGCTGCCGAGCGAATACTTCTACGAGCACTTCCGGGTGACGAGCCAGCCCATCGAGGAACCGGAGAAGGACGAGCACCTCCTCCAGATATTCGAGATGGCCCACGCCGATAAGATTCTGCTCTTCGCCACCGACTACCCCCACTGGGACTTCGACTCCCCCGTCCACGCCCTGCCCAGCCGCATCGCCCCCGACCTGCGCGCGCGCATCATGCGCGAGAACGCGGCCGAGTTGTACGGGTTGGGGGGTTAGGGGGGATTTTGACGGGGGTTTATGCGTGACGCATAATTCCGGGCGAATCGGATAATGAGGCTACTGATCTCAGAAACATCTCGTTCGCCTTGGAGATAGTGTGATGATCAGGCACGTCAACCTCAAGAATTTTAAGGCGTGGCGTGAGTTCGACATCGAGCTCGGGCCGAGGATCACCGGTCTGTTCGGAACCAACAGTTCGGGCAAGAGCAGCCTGATCCAGTTTCTCCTCATGCTGAAAGAGACGAAGAACAACCCGGATCGCAACATCGTTCTCGATTTCGGAAAATCCGGCGGTGTGATCAACCTGGGCGACTTCGGCGATGTCATCCACCGAAACGACAAAAGCCTGAAACTGGAATGGCATATGTCCTGGGACCGCATGGAACAGCCTTGGAGCGCATCCGACCCTGACTCCGGCGATGATGAGATTCAATTCGAGTACAAAGAAGTGTCCATACAATCCGTGGTGGAAATGGCGAATCCCGAGGAGTCCAAATCTCTGAAAACGCAGTCCATGCGCTACACCATGATGAACGAGGATACAGGGGAAGAAACAACATACGGCATCGAGCCGAACCCTGAGCGGAAGAGCGGATTTCGATTTTTTAGGGCGGAGAAACTAACCACATCGGACAATAAGTCTCCGTTGCAAGTTGAAATCGACGAAGGCCCTATCAAGACCCACCTCTTTCCTTCTCAAGCTGGGTTCCTCATGGGACTCGGAGATATTGGCTCGCCGAGCATGTTGCCAAGCGATTTGGCGAAGGATTACGAAAAATTAATGGACAGGATTTTTTATCTCGGCCCCCTACGGGATTATCCGCATCGGCAATACAACTGGAGCGGGGGCAGCCCTACCGACGTTGGAGCGCGCGGCGAATCGACGATAAACGCCATCCTAGCCGCATCGGAAAGGGGAAGCGCCTATCAGATGAAGAAAGGGAGCAGAAAACTCTCTTTTCAGGAAATGGTCGCAATGCGGATCAAGGATATGGGCCTCATCCATTCCTTCTCCGTGTCCGAGGTCGCCGAGGGTTCCAGCATCTACCAGGCCAAAGTATCTGTGGACAAGAAAAGTCCGAAAGCGCTTCTGACGGACGTGGGCTTCGGCGTATCCCAGGTTCTTCCTATCATCGTCCTCTTGAACCATGTCCCGGAACGCTCCACGGTCATTCTGGAGCAACCGGAAATACACCTGCATCCCGAAGTCCAGAGCGGTTTGGCGGACGCCATCGTCGAGATCGCCGAAACGCGGGATTTACAGGTGATCGTCGAGAGCCACAGCGAACACCTGCTGCGCAGGCTCCAGCGTCGGGTGGCCGATGAAACCATACCGGCCGACTTGGTGAAGCTCTATTTCGTGTCGCAGGAAAACGGCGAAGCCCGCCTGACGGACATCGGCCTGAACGAGTACGGAGAAATCGAGAACTGGCCCGAGCATTTCTTCGGCGATGAGATGGGGGAAATCGCCGAGACAAGAAAAGCCGCTATCGAACGCAAGATGAAAGCCGAGGAATGACGGACAGGATTGTCGTTGATACGAATGTCTTGATAGTGGCGAATAGGAACAACGAACAAGCCGATTCCGAATGCGAACTTGCGTGCATTGAGACGCTAGTGGGAGCGACTAAAGGGGAACAGGTAGTGCTTCTCGACGCATCCGGCCTCATCATGGATGAGTACAGCAGGCATTGTAGCTATAGCGGAGCACCCGGGGTTGGGGATGTGTTCTTCAAGTTCCTGCACGATTTTCAATGGTCAAAAGAGAGCGGGTTTTGCCAAGTGTCGATTCAAGAAACGCCGGACGAAGAAGGCGGATTCACAAACCTTCCCTCGAACAGTTTCCCGAGAAATGCTCGCAAGTTCCTGGCCGTCGCTAAGGACGGGGACGGTCGAGTCGTGAATGCAGTGGATTCCCACTGGTCGGAACACGCCGACTTCATCGAGTCTCTCGGCGTCCGCGTGATTGAACTCTGCCCGCAGTGTTTGAAATAAACGAGGAACCGGACAGCCAGAATCCGAACAAAAGGAAAATATCAATGACGGAAACGCAAGGACTCGGACGCATCGAAAGGATTGACGACCTCCGGGAGGCCTGGCCGCATGAGTCAAACGACTTCACGCCCTGGCTCGCGGAGCACATATCGGAACTCGGAAACGCCTTGGGATTGGAAATTGAACTGCAAGAACAAGAAGCGCAGGTCGGGACATTTTATCTGGATTTGCTGGCGCGCGAGTCGGTAACGGACCGCACGGTGATCATCGAGAACCAACTGGAGCCGACCAATCATGATCACTTGGGCAAGCTACTCACCTACGCGGGCGGCTTCGACGCGAATGTGATCGTCTGGGTGGCAAAAGATTTCAGAGACGAGCACAGGCAATCTCTTGACTGGCTGAACCAGCGCACCGACGAGGATTCAGAGTTCTTCGGCGTATCGGTCGAGTTATGGAAGATCGGCGATTCACTCCCCGCGCCGCACTTCAAGGTGGTCTCCGCTCCCAACGAATGGCAACGGGAAACCAAGCACAGTGTCCAAGATGCGAATAAGTCGGACAAGAACCGCCGCTACCAGGCATTTTTCCAGGAACTCACAGACGCGCTTACTCAGCAAGACTTCACGAAGCGGCGCAAGGCGAGGCCGCAGAGTTGGCTCTGGTTCTCGGCGGGACACGGGGGGCGCGTTCAATATACCGCCGTTTTCGGCCATCGGAAAACAGCCAGAGTCGGAGTCTATATCCGACATACGGACCAGGAGTGGAATAAGGAATTGTTCGACCAGCTTGAGGAGGAGAAAGAGGCCATCGAATCCGAACTTAAGGAATCGCTCGTGTGGCAACGGCTTGATCACCGCACGGCGAGCCGCATTTCGGCGCAGCGCCAGGGCAGCATCGACGACGAAGAGGCGCTGGAAGAAACAAGAAACTGGATGATTGAGAAACTCGTGGACTTCAAGCGCGTCTTCGGCCCGAGGCTGGACGAACTGGCGAGGTGATCTCGGTCCTTCGTCGAAACAATCCCCCCTCCCCGGTCGCATGATCTTCTCTCGGGTGAGAACGCCTTTCCCTCCCCGGTCGGCAAACCCTTCTTCATCGGGGTTGTTGATAGAGCTTCAAGGAAGGAGGGAATCCCGTATTCGGATTGTTCACCGTAGCGGACAGGCCCCTGCGCCTGTTCGAGGCCTCCGTGCCTGTCCTGACGAAGGACAACCACGGAGGGCAGGACGACCCCGAGGAGGGTTCGTCTCTACAAAACCATCGCGCCCATGCCGCGTGAATCCCCATACCGCCCGGTGCCGAAACAGGCTTTTTTAACAACCCCCCATCAGCCGAGTTTGACCACGCATTTCCCCGCATTTGCCCCCACGAAGCCGGAGGTGAACGAGCCGGGATGGCGACGCCGGAGGAAGCGTATCAGCACGCGCCTGCCCGCATTTGCGAGACGCGCGCACGAGGGGGATTCCGGTATGATGACGGAGCCGGTCGCTTCGTCCGGGAAAAATGAATTTCCATAAAATTCGATAAATATCGATAAATTCACGGGGTTTTTCGATAAATTCCCGGAAATTTTTGAGGGGAAATGCGCGCAAATACGGGCAACTGCGGGGGGTGGATTGCGCGCAAATGCGGGCAACTTCGCGCTAGAAAACCCGTTCCGGCGGCCGGCTCCCGCCGTCGCCGGAGCACACGCCGGAAAATTCTGCCATAGTCCTTTAGTCCCGCGATGACGGGAAATGCGGGGAGTTGCGGGGGCGGAATTTCCCCGGATCTGCGAGTCCCGCGGGTCGCGGGGGGACTCGGTATCGGCGGAAACAGCCATGACCACGCAGGGTTTTCGATGGGCCGGCGCAGATCGATCCAGGCGATACAATACATTAATAACAACTTATAAATATATGATATATAATGATGTATCAATTTTTTTTTGACTCGGAATTCACGAAATATATTCCCGATGAGATCAGGACCGCCCCGCCGAGCATGAGGGATGTGAGGGGCTCGGCGAGCAGCAGGGCGCCCGTCAGGACCCCGAACACGGGGGTCAGGAACATGAACACGCCCACGCGGCTCGCCGGGTAGTCCGTCAGCAGCCACAGCCAGGGGATCATGGCCAGGCCCGTGCCGATGAGGCCGCTGTAGCCCACGCCGGTGAGCACGTTGGCGTCCGTCAAGTCGGGCCAGGGCTCGCCCAGAAACGAGGCCATGACGAAGAACGGGAGCACGGCGAGAATCTGGGTCCAGGCCGTGATTCTGAAGGCGTCGAAGCCCCTCAAGCGCATCTTCAGGAAGACCGACTGCACCGCCCATATCACGGCCGCCACGACGACGACCCCGTCCCCGTACCAGGTGGAGCCGCCCGCCGAGGAGAGCCTGTCGCCAAAGAGGAACACCATGCCCAGGCTCGCGGCGATGAAGCCTGAAACCGCGCGAACGCCAACCCGCTCATGGGGCAGAATCCACGCCGCAAGCGCCGTCAGGAGCAGCGGCTGGGAGTAGAGGAACAAGGAGGCGCGCCCGGCGGTGGTGTGGTCCACGCCGTGGTAATAGGTGATGAACATGAGGTTGTGCAGGCAGGCGTTGATCCAGAAATCGCGGCTCTCCCCCCTCCAGGACGGGCGCGGCGGCAGGACGGGCATTTTCCGCGCGAACATGATCAGAAAAACGCTGGCCGCGGAAATGATGCCCCGCAGCCAGAGGAACGTGAAAGGCTCCACGCCGCGCAGGCCTATCTTGGCCGCCGGGAAGCTCAGGCCCCAAAGAAAAGTGACGGTGAAGATCAAAACGAAAAATCGCAATTCCTGCCTGTCCTTTCAGCGAATCCGCTCCATGTCGGGAATCACGCGGCGGGTGAAATCCTCGGAAAACAAATGTTTAGCTGTCAGATTCTCTTTTCTTGGGAAACGGCTCCAGGTCCTTCAAATCCACTTTCTGCTCCAGTTCGTCGTGGCAGGCGTCACAGCGCGGCTGCGCCGCCTCCGCCACCATGAACCCTTTCGCTCTCTCGCCACCCAGACGGTGGCCGTTATGGCACTGGACGCAGTCCGCCTTGAGCTCCGCGTGGTCCGAGATGGCGTGGAACGCGTCGTCGGCCAAATCCAGGAGGCGCTCCTCGTCGTGACACTTCACGCAGTCCTTGTCGAGAATGGGATGGAATACGCGCGAGGGCTGCTCGTAATCGCCGATGATGAATTTGTAGAGGTCCTTGTTCGCGAGAATCGTCGTGCGGATCATCCCCGTAATGCCCTCTTCCCCGTGACAGGAGATGCACTTCACCCCGCCTGCGTTCTTGTGCCACCCGCCCAGCGTCTTGACCATGTTCCTGACACGCGCGCCGTCGTCGAGATAATCCTGGTGATCCTGAAGGTGGCAGACCGTGCAAAACGGATCGTAGGACTCCACGGCGCGAATCCCGTACA
>JAPPHK010000221.1 GCA_028820795.1 Nitrospinota bacterium
ACGTTCCCATCGAATTCGCAACGTCGTTGGCGCCGATCCCCCAGGCCATGTAGAGACCGGCGCAGACCGCCGCGATCAGAATGACGGTGAGGTTCATTTCCATGGAATGCCCTTTCCCGGCGCATCGGTGACCGGGACGCTCGGCGCGAGCGTGCGACGATACGTCATGGAAGAGGGGTTCGAGCCGACAGACGAACCGTCCCGTACGTCGCCTGAAACACGCTCACTCGATGCCTCCGGCCCGGCCATGCCGCGAAAACGACCGCGTGAAAACTACTCCCGATTCGTTTTGGTCGAGTCGATCCCCGGCAGGCACGCAGGGCAGGGGAAAATCCATCATCATCGCCAGAGACGCCGCCGCACACTCCGCCTGAGTCCTCAGCATCTCCGACCGGCCCCTCGTGACCGATCCGGCAGAAATGTTAGCACATCGATGGTCGCTTCACCAATTTTTGGATCGGCGGAGCGGTCCGGCCCCTTCGGGGCGCGCCCGGCGCATCGCTCCCGCCCCGGGTTGTTGAAAAAGACCTCAGGGGTCGGCCATTCCTCCCTTGGGGGTAGACCGACACCTGCGGCGCATTCGCAGCATTGGTCGGAAAAGGCAACCATCCGTGTGAATTCCACCCGGTTGCCCTAACGGCGAAGAATTCGGCCCCATCGGTGTATTCTCTCCCCCTTATCGGTCGAGAGCGGCCTCCTTCCTCGGTCGGAATCGATCCCATCGGTCGTCGAACACTCCGGCGGAGCGGGGGACACTTAAAATGCAAAAGATAATATGTGAAAAATTAGATAAATTTCGATAAATTCACGGGGTTTTTCGATAAATACCTGACAAATTTTTTCTAGGAAAAAGACGCAACCGTCTCTCGGCTCAGGAGAATACTGCCACGCCCCGTGATTCCTTTGGTGACGGAAAATGCGGGGATTTGCGTGGGGCGAAATGCGCGTAAAACGCTAGCCGTGCTTCTCCCAGTAGAGCCAGAGGCCGTGCGCGGCCGCGATGCGCCAACTGCCAAGTCCAGCATTTTCAGCGATTTGGCGCACATCTGCGCGCGAGAGGCGCTTCTTGCCGAGGCGGTCGTTCAACGCGCGCGCCTCGGGCAGGAGCGATTCGATGAGTTCATCCGGCGCCCCCGCCCCGAACCCGCCGCCGTGCGCGCCCATCCCGCCGGGCTTCAGGACGCGATCCATCTCGGCGACGAGCCTCTCCTGCTCCTCCCAGAAGAAGAGCCCGCCCCGAAAGATGACCAGATCGAAAGAGGCCGCCTCGAACGGAAGGCTATATTTATCAATCGGTTCCACGCGAACCCGCGCGGACATGCCTGCTTCCGCGATGGTCTCGGCGAGGTAGTCGTTCAGGCGCTCCGCGTCGTCTCCGCAGACGAGGCGCATCTTAGAACAGCGCCCCGCCAGGGCGAGCGCTACGCCAGGACCGTAGGGGCCGATTTCCAGCACGTCGCCCGAGTCGCGCCCGTATTCAGCGTGAATCTCCGCCGCCGCATAGGGATAAAACGGCTGAAAACAGGCATTTACGGCGCGAATCAACTCGAAATCCATGCGAGATAATCCCCTTTCATTTAGCTGCGTCGTCTCTGAGGGCGACGTCCGGAATCGGAATGTCAAAGGGATGATATACCAATCCCGAAGGGTGAATAAAACCAGGAGTCAGGGACTGAAATGCTCATTTTCAAATCCGGTGCTCTGCGATATCCTGCAGCCTAATCAGATAGATACCTCCCCGACACTGGAGACTACATGAAAGCGGTGAGTGAAGCGGTGGACGTCTATGAAGCAATCGAGATGTATCACGAGAAAGGCTGGACGGACAGCTTGCCCGTGATTCCTCCGACGCCGGAACTCTTAGAGCGCTTTCTGGAGGCTTCAGGTCTTGACGCCGATTCCATCGTCTTTCATCTGGCGGAGCGTAAAAGAACCGTCCGAGCAGGGAAAGTGGCGCTCAACGCCATCATGGCAGGTTGTCTACCCTTCTACATGCCCGTCATCATCGCCGCCCTCGAAGCCATGGCCGATCCGGCTTACAATATCCACTCGAGCGCCACGAGCACTGGCGGAGCGGCGCCCTTCATGGTCGTGAACGGCCCAATACGCCACAAAATAGGCCTCAACATGCAGGGGAACATTTACGGACCGGGCAACCGCGCGGGAGCGACGATAGGCCGCGCACTCAGGCTCATCATTATTAATTGTCTGGGTTCGAAACCGGGTCTATTGGATCGCTCCACCCAGGGGAATCCCGGTAAATACAGCTTCACCTTCGGCGAATGGGAGGAAACGAGTCCATGGGAGCCTTTGAACGTCGAACTCGGATATCCACCAGAGACGAGCACGGTGACGCTTCTTGCCGCTGAGGGTCCGCACAATATCCAAAACCACTACGGAAAGGGACGTGGTATTGCGGAAACCGCCGCCGCTACCATGGCAGGTCTGGGCAGCATGAGCGAGGGGCAATCCTTTTTCGTCTTCGCACCTGAACACGCGCACCTTCTGGGTGAGGATTTCCCCACGAAAAAAGAACTGAAAGAATATCTATTTGAAAACGCTACACTCCCCCTGAGCCAGCTTCTGCGCACCGGAAAACTCGACAAACCCATCGATGCCGATGAAAACGGTAACGTCCGCCACGCGCTCAAACCCGATGACATCTACATCGTTGTTGCTGGAGGTGAGGCCGGTGGACATTCCTCCTGGGTTCCTTCATGGAGCAGGAGGCGAAACGGCGAGACCGTTACTCGTCCGGTGCTGAGCGCGGCCGAGCGGAAAAAGTCCTGTGCTTGAAGAAAGAAGTATCAGAAGAAAAGGTTCACGAATGGAATACGAGACGAGAGATCAACTGCACAATGACATATACACAGGAGGAGGTTTTCAATGAACCCCTTAGTAGACACAGCGGTTCCGATTTACGACCCGACCGTGGAGCCCGATATCGAAACCGAAGAGCGCACCAACCGCGACGGCGCGCTCGCGGGTAAACGCATCGGTCTGCTCTGGAACTCCAAGGTGGGCGCAGATAAGCTCATGCGCTACATACTGGATGAATTGCGGGTGGACGGAGCGGATCCCGACCTCGCCGTCGAGCTATCGAAAGAATACGACACCCGACCTGCGAAGCCCGAAGTTTATGCGGAAATGGCTGAAAAATGCGACCTCGCCATCACCGCTGTTGGCGACTGAGGGTCCTGCTCTTCGTGCAGTGTGCACGATGGAATCGAGCTTGAGAAAAAAGGCGTCCCCACAGCCGTTATCTGTACCGATCCCTTCCGCCCCACGGTCGAGATGGTCTCCAAAGTTCGCGGTATGCCGGACTATCCGGTGGCCTATATCCCACACCCGGTAGGCAGCCTTACGGATGAGCAACTCCGGGGCCGCGCGAAGGAGATCGCACCCACGATCAAGGCGCTTCTCACGGGTTGATCCGATCACCATACGGCATGCTACATCGCTTTTACAGCGATGATCGCCCCTCCCGCAACAACACATAACGTTCCCAGCAATATGGGGAGCGTGATGCGCTCCATATCGCGCAGGAATATCCAAGTGTACAAGAGCGCGAAAAGCGGCGCGGTGGATGAAAGCGGTGACACGACTGAAATATCCCCATATTTCAATGCGGCAAAATGACTCAAAAACGCCAGTGTGTTGATAAGCCCACAGGGACCATAGAAATGCCAGGCCTTCCCCCATTTGAGTGAGGGGCGCTGGGGTTTAGGCAGAAACCACAAAACCGCAACCAGCGCCACGAAACCGAAAAAGCTGGTAAGTGTGATGCCGAGCAGTGCGGAAGGAACGACCTCGATCCCGATTTTTCTGAAAATGTTCGAAGTGGAAAACCCCAAAACGGACATGAGCGGCAGCCAGATGGCGCGCCTATCCCAGGGAGCGTCACTCTTGCGCTGATAGGTAATCCCTACACAGCCTAAAACGACCAAGAAAATTCCTGTCCACACGTAAGACCCCGGCCGCTCACCGAGAAAGATATAGGCGAGACCGGCGGAAAAAAGCGGATTGGCCGCCAGGAGGGGAACAGCACGTGAGACGCCTAAGCGATGTATCGCCTGGAACATGAATACGCGGCCGAGCGAAGGCCCCGTGATGCCCGACAAGAAGAACCAGAACCAGGCCTCCGAGCTCCAGTAGGCGGGTTCCCAAGTTAGGATCGTGAGCGCCACCAGCCAGGGGATGTTTACGATCAGACCGATGACGACACCCGTGATGGCCGTGCCATGACGCTGCCCGCGTCTGGCGATGAGGCTGAAGGCCGAGGACATCGACGCAGTCCCTAGGGCGAACCCCGCCGCCAGCAGCGTATCATTCATGGAGCCTCTCCCGGCTAAATCACGAAAAATTCAAAAAAGTGCACAAGATTGATTTATTAGCAGAGCAGCGAGGACATCGCCATATCGAAACGGGTACTTGGAGACTCAGAATGAAACTCAATTCGAGGGATGTTGAAGCGGCTTCGAGCGTTACGCCGATATGCCGTTAACCCCCGGTAATCGGTTGAGCGATGATCCACAAGCTCACCATGGTGTAACCCACCATGAGGATGAGCATCGGGTATTGGCTTCGTACGGCTGCGAAGCGGTTTTCGAGCGCGCGCAATGCCGTCATGTGCGCCAGATAGACAGCACATATATGGCCGATGACGATCGCGGCTATCGAAGCATACCAGGTCGTCTTCGCGCCGATGATTCCGATGTCGACCTTATATGCGGCGGTACCCCACAGGTCCCAGCCCATCCCGAAAGGATCAGACAAAAGTGGAATGATGCGTTGTCCTTGAATGAAGAGAAAAGAGAAATAATGCGCCACGTGGTATCCAATCGCGATGGGAACCAGCGAGAGTACGAACAAGCGCGCGAATTCCCCAGTGGAGAGCGCACTCCCACTGATGGTGCGCATCAGCGTGCAGAACAGGTAATACACTCCCAAGAAGAGTGTCGGAACCGAGATAAGCGCAATGGTGTCTGCAATGAGAAGTGCATCGCGTCCCACCCAGACGACCGCCTCGTATAACACCGCGCGAATCAGATGCCAAAGCGGTGTTTCGGTAAAGCCGTCAAAACTAACCGTCGCCAGCATTAACACCACCAATACCACCATGGATTTACTCACGCCGTCCGTTTTCAAAAGGCCCACTGCCGGCGGCCTCAGACGCCATTCCCTTCTTCCGTTTCCGCTCACGCGCGCCTCGGTGATCGAAAAGCGGCCCATTACGCCAAAAATAATGGAAAATGCCTCCCCGCGCTCGAGCCAAGCCTCCTTGCCGTACAAGAACATGCCCGTCCAGGTGATTATGGAATACCCGAGGGCGGCGACTGCGAGGTTACGGGGGAGATCGTTGTGCGGCCAGACGATCTCAGCCCAGGCGAACCACAGGAACAAACCAACAGCCGGCCACACGTCCGGGCTTTCGGAGAAAGGATGCTTAGGTGATAAGGAACCGCCGCGCTTGATTTTCCGGTACAGAGCCTCCGCCCACAAAAAAATGATGCTCCATGGATTTACCAACGACCACAGATTCCCCGCCAGCGCGCACACATAAGCCAAACCCACCCACCAGATGATCCAGACCATTGTGGGCGCGATGTTCTTATCGGGGTTTTCGATCCCCCAGAAACCCGCTGTCAGCGTCAGACAAAACAAAGCGACGGAAAATGCTCTTATGAACGAGAGGAAAATTCGATTACCCATCCATGTGAAAAGGGGGGAGGCGAGCAAGTTGTAACTCGGATAATCCACGCTCTCCTGTTTTTTGCGCACGAAAAGCCCCATACACAAAAACGAAAGCACGACGGATGCACCCGCCCCGAGCATGAACAGGCCCAGCGGCACGGGCAAGTCATACCTTTGGCCGAACCCATGCGCAAAAGCGGTGGTTGGGAGAAAAGCGACAGCGGCAACGAGCCAGAGTCCTCGGATACAAACGCTCATGGAATAGTCCTCGTCATGGATGCACCTCCAGGTAAAAGAGAACCTTCTCACCGTGGCCGCCGCTTTTTTTCCGACCGTGGGAGTGAGAACCGTGCAACGTTACGGGAAAACGGCCCGCCACCCTGGCCCGAAACGCCATCACGGTCACCCCGTCCGGGGGGACGGTTTTTTCGATGTCGTAGCCGTGGAGATGGACTTCGGTGGTTTTATCGGCCATCAGATTCAGCTTGACCTCATCGCCTTGTTTCACGCGAACCACTTTCTTGCCACTCTGGATTTCTCCGCCAGCGATTTTGAGCGTGATGCCCTCCATCGTCTCGCCTTTCTTGGGAGATTCCTTCATCGCCGGCTTTCCCCCATGGCGGCCATGACCCTTTTCTGCACTCAAGGCGGGCATCGCGTGAAAAAGAGCGAACAACGCAAAAACACAAAAAGCCCTGCAAATGAATTTCATATCCATTCCTTTCCTAAGCAATCTTGGCTAGGATGAATCCTCTATACCTGCCATGGGAATGATAGATTGGCGACGCACCGGAAAAATCTGTGACCACCCTCATTATACCAGAACAATACGAACCCCGCTTCGTCACAGCGCGCGGCCAGCCACAAGTGCGCCTCCCACGACGACCGCCAGCGTGCCCAGAAGAATCGGCCAGGTGATGCTCTCAAGCTTGCGCAAGAATATGGCCGTGAGCAAAAGCGCCCACAAGGGCGCGGTGGCGGCGAGCGGAATCACGATGGTGAGGTCTCCGTAGCGAAGTCCGTAAAGATGCAGGAGAACCGAAAGGGTGTTCAGCAAGCCGCCGATGCTGTAGGTCACCCATGCTTTTTTCACCATCAGCGATGGCCTTAAGCCAGGCGGCAGATACTGCCCGAAAACATACAGGAAAACCCCGCCGGCAACGCTCATGATCGATATTCCCAGAAACGGGTTGGGTGACGCGCCCACGCCGAGTTTTCGCAGCATGTGCGAGACGGAGAAGAAGATCACGCTCCCGAGCGCGATGAACAGATAGCTCCCCCGAATGGACTGGGTCTCCCCTCTTTTCGCCGTAATCCCCATACACCCCAAGACGATGAGCACCGTACCCGCCAGAATGTACGGCCCTGGTTTCTCGCCAAGGACATAGATGCCGGCTATTGCCGAGAAAAGCGGCATGGTCGAATTGAGCGGCACTGCGCGCGCCACGCCCATCAAATGAATCGAATGAAAGAAACACACCCTTCCGACGGCGGGCCCCGCGATTCCGGCCAGTGCGAAGAACAGCCAACCCAGGGGCTGGTAGTGTACGGGTTCCCATGTCCACACAGCGCCTAAGAGCAGCGGCGGCAAGGACACGATGATCCCGATGAGAACGCCAGAAACCGCGTTCGCGTGCCGCTGACCGCTTCTCACGAACAGGGTGAAGGAGCCGACCACGAGCGCAGTGGAAAGCGAGAAGAGAACCGAGAGGGTGGTGGTGGTCAAAAAGGAATAGTTCCTTCAAAGCATAAGATTTGAAACTGATTCGTGTTCATATCATACTTAATGAACTGATAGAAATTATGAATCCATCACGCCCCTAATACTTATTTGAGGAGGCTTAGATGGCAAAAGTCAAGAATAAGCCCGAAACATTTCGTTTTAAACATTTAGATGCAATCGGAGCTTCTGCTGCTGAAGATGATGTAGACTTCTTACAATCATGTTTTGTTGACGATGGGTATCTAGCCCGTCTTGGAAACACACAAGACGCAAAAAGTATAATTCTTGGAAGAACAGGTGCAGGGAAAACAGCTCTACTAAAAAAACTCTACAATGATGAAGAACGTATCATTGAAATCCAACCAGAAAGTCTAGCCCTAGCCTATATTTCAAACTCAACTATTTTAAACTTCATCTCAGATTTAGGAGTTAATCTAGATATCTTCTTTAGACTTTTATGGAGACACATCTTTACAGTAGAGATTCTTAGACACCATTTCTCAATTAGTTCAAAAAATCAAAACAGCTTTTTCTTCCAGAGACTCCCTGATTTCCTCAAGAATAAAAGCCATAAACGAGCCATTGAGTATTTGCGTCGGTGGGGTGAAAAATTCTGGGAAGAAACTGAATATCGCATTAAAGAAATAACAACAAAATTAGAAAAGGAGATTGAAAGCTCACTAGGATTGAAAGCTACAGAGTTAAATCTCTCTATAAATCCGTCAAAAAAGGTAGCTGAAGAACAAAAACAGGAAATCATCCAAAGAGCACAAACGATTATAAACAAAGTTCAAATTCGAGAGTTGTCAGACGTAATCAAACTTATTGATGAAGAAGTTCTTACAGACCCACAGAAAAAATATTACATTATTATTGATCGACTCGACGAGGATTGGGTGGAAGATAGGGTTAGATACCGTCTCATTCGTTCCCTAATTGATACGATTAGGGATTTCAATTTGATAAGCAATGCAAAAATAATTAGAGTTACTGTCAAATCTGGTGTATGGCCGTCTTGAATCCAGCGGCCCTCCCGC
>JAPPHK010000053.1 GCA_028820795.1 Nitrospinota bacterium
GCAGAATCTACGCCATCACGTATGGAATCGGCGCGGCGGTCGCCGCCACGTCGGGTTCCCTCGTGAGCGTGGGTTTCGCCATATCGCCCGTGAGCGACGTGGAGTTTCTCTCGAAATCCTTCATCATCTGCACCATCGGGGGCTTGGGGAACATCACGGGCGCGCTTGCGGGGGGGCTGATCCTGGGCTTGGCCGAGAACTTCGGCGCCCTGTACCTCGGCCCCGGTCTGCAGAACGCCATCGGCTACGTGCTCTTGATTCTGGTGCTCTTCATCAAGCCATCGGGCCTGCTGGGCAGAAAGGGTTTCGAATAGCATGTTCAGGCCCTGGTCCCACATTCAATGGTTCGGCATGGGAGCGGGCGTGCTCGCCCTCATCCTCTTGCCCTCTTTCGTGGAAAACGACGAGATCAGAAAGTGGATGGACATCCTGATGGTGGCCATTCTGGCGGTGAGCTGGAATTTCATCGGCGGTCTGACGGGTTATCCCTCCTTCGCGCCGGCCGCCTTTTTCGGGCTGGGCGCATATACGACCGCCATCCTGATGAACGCAGGGTTCAATTTCTTCATCACGTTGGGGATTGGCGCCTGCCTGGGCGCTATCGTGGCGCTCATCCTGGGCGTCCCCATATTGAGGCTGCGGGGCCACTACTTCGCCATTGCCACCTTCGGCGTGGCGGAGTTCTTCCGCGAACTGGCGGACAACCTGCGCATCACCGGCGGAGGAGACGGGATCAACCTTCCCCAGATAACGGGCGGTCCGGATTACTTTACGCGCTTTTTCTACTTCTCCATGCTCGGGGTGGCGGTGCTCGCCGTGTTGACGCAGTACTTCGTGACGCGTCACCGCCTGGGCTATGGCCTCGTCGCTATAAGAGAGAACGAGGACGCGGCCTCGATGACGGGCGTGGATACGACGAAATACAAGATCATCGCCTTCGTTCTCTCATCGATTTTCCCCGCGATGGGCGGCGGCGTGTACGCCTACCGCGCCGCGTTTCTGGAGCCCATCGACGTTTTCGATGTCCTGTTCTCCATCAAGGCGATCGTGATGTCGATGCTCGGCGGAGTGGGGACGGTGATGGGGCCGCTCGTGGGCGCGCTCATGATGGAATACCTGTCGGATTACCTCTGGGGGGCGTTCACGGAATTTCACAGCGCGTTTTTGGGGATCATCATCGTACTGGTCGTCCTGTTCCTCCCGCGCGGCCTGATGGCCGTCTCGCAGGAAGTGAGGAGCCGGGGATGGGGGTCTTTGGGAGTGATTCTCAAGAGCAACATACAGAGGTTCAAGGTGTGAGCGAAACACTTTTGGAGGGCAGGGGCGTCACGAAGCGGTTCGGCGGACTCACCGCCGTCTCGTCGGTGGACTTCACCGTGCAAAAAGGGGAGATACTGGGCGTCATCGGCCCAAACGGCGCGGGCAAGACGACGCTCCTCAACTGCATTACGGGCCTCGACCCGGCGAACGAGGGCGAGATTCTCTTTCACGGCGAGCGCATCGAAACCATGAAACCCCATACCATCACGCGAAAGGGGGTCGCCCGGACGTTTCAGATTGTCCAGCCTTTCTCAGGTCTAGCGGTGCGCGAGAACGTCGTGATGGGCGCGTTGTTCGGCTCTCAGAAATCGAAAAAAGAGGTGAGGCGCGCCCAGGGAATTGCCGATGAAATGCTGGCGTTCGTGGGGTTGAGCGATAAGGCCGCGCAACTCGCCTCCCAGCTCACGCTCGCCGAGAGAAAGAGGCTGGAATTCGCCAAGTCCCTGGCCACGGAGCCCGAAGTGCTGCTTTTGGACGAGGTGAACGCGGGTCTCAACACCATGGAGATCGAAAACGCCATTTCCCTCATCCACAAGGTGCGAGAGCAGGGCGTGACCATCCTGGTGATCGAGCATTTGATGAAGGTGATCACGGGCCTCTCGGACCGCGTTATCGTATTGCACCACGGGGAGAAGATTGCGGAAGGATTGCCGCGCGATGTCACGAGCGACGAGCAGGTCATCAAGGCCTATCTGGGTGAAAAATACGTGGCGATGATGAAAAAACTGGACGAGGAGTCCTAGCGTGGTGGCGCGTGAATCCCAAAACGGAGCGAGCCTCCTGGAGGTGAGCGGTCTGGCGGGCGGGTATGACGACGTCCAGGTTCTCTGGGGAATCGATCTGCGCGTGGACGAAGGAGAGATTGTCGCCATCGTGGGCAGCAACGGCGTCGGAAAATCCACGTTCCTGCGGATGCTCTCCGGCGTGCTGCCCCACCGGGCGGGCGGGATAACGCTCGGTGGCGAATCCATCGGGGGAACGGCGCCGGAGGGAATCGTCGCCAAGGGGATTTCCCATGTGCCGGAAGGCCGCAGGCTCTTCGCCGCCATGAGCGTGGAGGAGAACCTTTTGATGGGCGCCTACGCCCGGAAAATGACCGATCAGGAATTGGCGGCGGATTTGGATAGAGTCTATGGCTTTTTCCCGCGACTGGCGGAGCGGAAATCGCAGCTTGCGGGGAGCATGTCCGGCGGCGAGCAGCAGATGTGCGCGATTGCGCGGGGGCTGATGGCGCGTCCCAGGCTGCTCTTGATCGATGAACTCTCGCTGGGTCTTGCGCCAAGGCTGGTGGAGGAGTTGTGCGGTTTCGTCCGGCAGATCAACGAGGAGGGCGTCGCCATCATCCTCGTGGAGCAGGACGTGCTGACCGCGTTCGAACTCGCGAGCCGGGCCTATGTTTTCGAGACCGGACGCGTGACGATTTCCGGCACCTCGGATGAACTGCTGGCGAATCCGCAGGTAAAAAAGGCGTATCTGGGCATGTAGCCCGTTTTCATATACTCTGTCAGGAATCGATTTGTGCGAATATCGTGTGGGAACCGAGAACGGAAGATGTAGCAATCAACCAATGAGGAGGTGTGTTATGAGAAGGCGCAATTTGTTGTTTCTCATCGCAGCAGTCTTGTTCGTTTCTTTCGGGGTGACGGGCTTGCAGGGGCTGGGCGGCGCTCAGGCGGCGGATATCAAGTTCGGCGCCGCCTTGCCGCTCACGGGACCGCTCGCCACCGAGGGGAAAAAGCAGCAGGCGGGCTATGAAATCTGGCGCGAGCGCGTCAACAAGGCGGGCGGCATCAACGTAGGCGGCAAGAAGATGAAAGTGAAGATCGTCTACTACGACTACGAGAGCAAGACGCCGACGGCCACCAAGCTCGCCGAGCGGCTCATCACCAAGGAAAAGGTGGACCTGCTGCTGGGCCCGTTCGGAAGCGGTGCGACGAAATCCGTCGCCGCGATCACGGAGCGCTACCAGGTGCCTCTCATCGCGCCCGTGGCCAGTTCGGAGCCGATTTTCGACCAGGGCTACAAATACCTCTTCGGCCTCCTGGCGCCGAACGCGTATTTGCCGAACAACTTCCTCACGCTCCTGAAAGAGCAAAAGCCACAGCCTAAGACCATCGCGTTCGTGACGCGCAACGACTTCTTTCCGCGGGCCGTCACGAGGATGATCCGGGCGGCGGCGAAAAAGCAGGGTTTCACGGACGTCTACTACGCCGAATTCCCGAAAGATTCCAAGGACATGTCCACCTGGCTTACGATCGTGAAGGGTAAGAATCCCGACGTGCTCATGGTGGCCGGCTATCTTCCCGACACCCTCCTCGCCACCAAGCAGGCGAACGAGTTGGGCGTGAAGCCCAAAATCCTGTTCACCATGGTGGGTCCGGTCTACGCGCAGTTCACGGAATCGCTCAAAGGCGCGGCCAACAACATCCTGACCGCCGCCTGGTGGGGCGAGGCGCTCGATTACAAGGGCGACTTCATCGGCTCGGCGCGCGATTTCGGAAAAATCTGGCGCGCCAAGTTCAAGCAGGAGCCGGACTACGTCGCCGCGGCGTCGACGGCTGCGGGAATCGTCGCCCAGAAGGCCATCGAGGCGGCGGGCACGCTGGACAAGAAGAAGGTGCGCGACGCCATCGCGAACACCAACTTGAAAACTTTCTTCGGACCCGTGAAGTTCGACAAGCTCAACATGAACGCGGCCAGCGCCATCGTTTTGTTCCAGGTGCAGGACGGAAAACGCAGGACGGTCGGGCCGAAAAGCGTGGCGAACGCGAAGTTCAGGTATCCGAGATAGTTTTCGGGCCGGGTTCGGGAGCGCCGTCCAGGTTGAGGCGGCGTTCCTGAGCCAGGCGATTTGGGGATTGTATGGCGACGATCCGCCAGTTGGCCGACAACGAGGTGCCCGAGGCGGCGCGCGATCTCGTAGAACGCGTCAAGAGGCGAGAGAAGCGCGTGTTCGGCATCGATACGCTCTCGAACGTCTGGCGCTCCATGACCCATCACCCCGAATACATGAGGGCGAGTTGGGAGCGCTCGCGCGCCACCATGCAGCGCGGAGACGTGCCGCCTCTGGTCAAGGAGATGGTCGCCTCGGCGGTTTCCATCGTCAATGCGTGTGACTACTGAATCGATTCCCACATCGCCGCGGTCATGCGGATGGGAGTCGATGAGGTGGGCGTCACGGAATTGATCGGCTTGACGGATCACGTGTCGGGCATGAACAAGGTCGCCTTCGGTCTTTTGCTGGAGGATGCGGATACGCCGCCCCTTCTGCCTTTTCCCGAAGAAGAGGAACTCGACCCTGTCGTCCGGGAACTGATGGGTGAAGTAGAGGAGGTGGAATCGGATCGCTTGGGAAGAGACGGCGTTCCAGGCTATTGGCGCTGCCTGGCGCGGAACCGTCATTATTTCGAATCGACGTGGAACAAGCACAAGCTCATGCTCGATGGAGGCGTTCTCGAAAAAGGGGCCAAGGCGGCCGTGGGTTTCGGCGTGAGCGCCACGAACGGGTCCGGGTATTTCATACGGTATTTTCATAGGTATCTGGTGAACCTGGGCTGGGATCCGGGGCGAATCCTCGAGATTCTCGGGGTGGTGGACTTTTACAACAGTTTCAACTCCCTGGCGACGGGGATGCAGATTGAATCCGATATCAGGCCGTAATTCGTGAAACGCTTTGGATGAGCGCCGAGGCGGCGCGGTTTCATACGAAACGGGATACTTAGAATAGGGTTGGAAATGGAATTCTTACGCGCTGGATCGGTGGATGAGGCGCTCGCTGCTGCGCGCGATGGCGCCGCTTTCGTGGCGGGCGGCACGAACCTCGTGCCGGACGTGCTCTTCGGGCGCAAGAAAATAGCGCGCGCGGTGGACATCAGCCGTCTCGATGAGCTTCGCTACATCGAGGAGGCGGACGGAAAGATCAGGATCGGTGCGCTGGCGACGGTCACGGATTTGCTGGATTCCGAATTGATACGAGATGCCGCATCCCCCTTGTATGAGAGCGCTCTTGAATTCGCGGGTCCATTGGTGAGAAATCGAGCGAGCGTGGCGGGCAATCTCATGGACGCCTCGCCCGCCGCGGATTTGGCGCCGCCGCTGCTGGCGCAGGACGCCGTCGTCGAATTGGCTTCTGCGGAGGGAGAACGCGCCCTGCCGCTCTCGGAGTTTTTCCTGGATTACCGCAAAACGGCCGCCCGGCCGGAAGAACTCATGACGGCCATCGTCATCGAGCCGCTGGGGGCGGAGGATCGTTGCGCTTATTACAAACTCCAGCTCAGGCGCGCGATGGCCATCGCCGTACTGGGTGTGGCGGTCGCTCTTCGGATGAACGGGAGCGTTTGCGCGGATGCCGCCATCAGCCTGGGGGCGGTGGCCGCGGTGCCTTATCGCGCGCACGCCGCCGAGGGGCATCTGCGGGGCAGGGAAATCGCAGAAGCGGAAATCGAGGCTGCTGCGGCGGCCGCGGCGGAAAGCGCTCGTCCCATCGACGACGTGCGTGCGAGTGCGGCGTACCGGAAGAAAATGTGCGGCGTGCTGGTCCGCCGCCTGTTGAGAAAAGCGCTGGGCATGACCCAAGGCGTGGTTGCGTGATGAACATTTTTTATTTCTCGAGAAGACGATGGATACTTATGAAATAAAATTCCGCGTGAACGGAAATGACGAAACCCTCGGCGTGCGGGGGGACGAGACGCTCCTGCGCGCGCTCAGACGCATCGGCTATGTCGAGGTGAAACTCAGCTGCGAGGGCGGCGATTGCGGCGCGTGCGCGATTTTGCTCGACGGCGTGGCGGTGAACGCCTGCCTCATGTTCGCCGCGCAGGCGGACGGTTCCGAAGTCACCACCGTGCGCGGCATCGGAACCGAGGACGATCTCCACCCGGTGCAGGAGCAGCTCATCGAAAAAGGAGGCGTGCAGTGTGGTTTCTGCACGCCGGGAATCGTCGTATCGGCCAAGGCGCTTCTGGATGAGAACGCTGCGCCCACGCGCGAAGACATACAGCGCGGCCTCGCGGGAAACCTTTGCCGCTGCACGGGGTACAAGAAGATTTTCGAGTCGGTATCGGCCGCCGCCCGGCAGATGACTGAAGGAGGCGACTCATGAGCACGCGCGTCGTCGGCCGGCCGCACCCCATCATCGACGCCGTGGAGAAAGTCTCCGGCGCCACGATATTCATCAACGATCTGGAGCTTCCGGGCGCGCTCACCGGGGTGGCGCTCAGGAGCCCCCATCCCCATGCCCGGATATTGAACGTAGACACAAAGGACGCGGAGCGCCTGGCCGGCGTCGCCGTCGTCCTGTCGAAGAACAACACGCCGGACGCGCCCTTCGGCATCAACCACAAGGATGAAGACGCGTTCTGCCGCGAGAAGGTGCGCTACGTGGGGGATGAGATCGCCGCCGTGGCGGCCGTGGACGAGGAGACGGCCCGTGAGGCGCTCTCGCTCATTCGCGTGGAATACGAGGTTCTGCCCACGGTCGCGGACCCTTTCGCGGCGCAGGAGCCGGATGCGCCTCTCGTCCATGATTCCGTCGCCGGGAACATCGCGAACGAGTTTCACATCAAGCGCGGCGGGGTAGACGAGGCGTTTGATAAGGCGGATGCCGCGTTCGCGGATGCGTTCCACACCCATCTCGCGCACCAGGCCTATATCGAGCCCACCGGCTGCGCGGCGCAGTGGCACCCCGACGGGAAAATCTCCGTCTGGGGTTGTCTGCAGTCTGTGTTCCTGATTCGAACCTTCATGCTGGGGCCCGCCATGGGCATGTCCCCCGATGATTTTCGCGTGACGCAGACCAAGCCGGGCGGCGCCTTCGGCGGCAAGCTGGACGTGAAGGCGGCTCTCATGGCGGCGATGCTGAGCAAGGCGGCGGAAAAGCCGGTCAGGTTCATGATGAGCTTAGAAGAAGACCTGATCGCCATGCGACCCAGGATGCCGGTGCACATCTCCCTGGAATCGGCCTGGAAGCGCGACGGCACGCTCGCGGGCAAGCGCGTCAGGATCGTGGCGGAAAACGGCGCATACAGCTCGCTCTCGCCCGCCATCATGAGTTCCATCGCGCTCCGGACGGACAATCTCTATAAAACGCCCGCCGCCGAGATTCAGGGGAAACTCGTCTACACGAACATCATCCCCTCGGGCCAGATGCGAGGGTTCGGGAACGTGCAGGCGACCTACGCCTGGGAGAGCCACCTCGACAACGTGGCCGATGGCCTGGGCTTGGACCCGGCCGAGCTTCGCCTCAAGAACTACACCGAAAAGGGCGACGTCTCGCTCCACGGCTGGAAGATTGCGAGTTGCGCGGTGGCCGACGCCACCAGGTACGTGGTGGAGGAGATGGACTGGAAAGCGAAGCGCGCCCGGGGAGGAAAGGGGCGCGGCGTGGGTCTCGCCAGCTGCATCCATGTTTCGGGCAACAAGGGGTTTTCCGTGGAACTGGGTCCCGATGACACCGATCCCTCGAGCGGCGTGGTCCGGGTGGATGAGGAGGGAGGCGTCGAGATCTGGTCGGGCGAGTCGGACCTGGGCCAGGGCGCAACGAGCGTGATGGCCTATATCGCCTCAGAAGTCATGGGTATCCCCGTAGAGCGGTTCAAAGTCCCTCCCACGGATACGGGCTACATGCCCTTCGGCATGGGCGCGTTCGCGAGCCGCATCACCCTGATCGGCGGCAACGCCGTCAAGCTCGCCGCCGAAGACGCGCGCAGGAACCTTCTGGACGCCGCGTCGGAATTCATGGAAATCCCCCCGGATGAGCTCGAAATCGTGGAGGGAGAAGTCCGGGCGAAGGCCCTTCCCGAGCGGAAGATGGCGGTGGGCGAGGTCGTCAGACGGACCGGAAGCGTTATCGAGGGCGAGGGCAAGTGGCTGGCCGGGGGAGACGTGCTCGACAAGGAGAAAT
>JAPPHK010000065.1 GCA_028820795.1 Nitrospinota bacterium
GAACGCGCCCGCGCCCTTGCCCGCGCCGACGATGGTGATGTTGGTGGTGGCGGCGTTCGCCAAAGATGCGGCGAAGCCGGTCACAGCGAAAATGGCGGTTGCTGCGAACAATTTCTTGTGAATGCGCATAGACTCTCCTCCGTTGGATATCGCAGAGAAACAGGTTTTGTTCGTTGGAATGATTCTATCTCATCAACATACTTTCGCAAGCGGTATTCGAGCGAATTCTCGTTTTTTCCCCACAATTCTTGACGCTGCGAAGCCCAGGTGCTAGCTAGTGCGCATCTCGCAGGTTTTCTCGCGATAACGCGCCGAACACATTCCGAATGGAGACCCTCTTGTCCCGCCTTCTGGAAAACGACTCTCTGGCGTTGCTGGGCGAAGGCGGCCTCCCCGTTCCCCGCTTCGAGGTTTGCACGGGCGCCGAAGAAGCCGCCCGCGCTCTCGAGCGTCTGGGGGGGCGCGTCGTCATCAAGGCCCTCGTACCGGTAGGAAAGCGGGGGAAGGCGGGCGCGGTGAAATTCGCCGCCTCTGTGAATGAAGCCCGCGTGCATGCGGACGCCATTCTCGGCATGGAGGTGCGGCGCTTTCCCGTCAAAAAACTCATCGTCATGGAAGCGCTCGACATCGCGCGTGAGATATTCTGCTCCATCTCCTTCGATGCGCCGAGAAAATGCCCGCTCATCCTCTTCAGCGCCGAGGGCGGCGTGGATGTCGAGGAACTGGCCGAACATCATTCCGACAAACTGCTCGAATGGCCTGTCAACATCCTCGAAGGGCTTAAGGTCGAAGACGCAATTGAACTAGCGCGACGCGCGGGTCTTACTGGCGATCTGGCCGAGCAGGCCGCACGCGCGGTACGTGCAATGTATGGGGTCTTCTGCGCGCATGACTGCGAGATGATAGAGGTGAACCCTCTGGCGGAGTTGGCAGACGGCCGCGTGGTGGCGGCCGCAGGCGTGGTGCAGCTCGACGCGCAGGCGCTTTTCCGCCACCCCGAGCTCGAGGCCAAGCTGGGCGTGGAGGGTGGAAACGGCTGGCGGCCCTTCACCGAACTGGAAATGCGCATGCGCGAAATAGACGCCATCGACCCCCACGTGGGCGCGATTCGCTTCAGCGAACTCGACGGCGACATCGGCTTCATGGTGACGGGCGGGGGGTATGGATTGTCTAGTCTGGAGGCGCTTCTGGATGAGGGCGGTAGGCCCGCCACCACGTTCGACATCACTCCCGGACGCTACGAGGAGAAAATGCGCCGGGCGGTCAAAGCCGTGCTCTCGAAACCGGGCATCAAGGGATTGCTCCTCGCGGGGAACGTGAGCAATTTCACGAGAGTGGACATCAAGGTGGCGGGCGTGGTCCACGCGCTCAAGGAGGCGGGGCTTGATTTCGAAAAATTCCCCGTCATCATCCGCTACGCCGGTCCGGGAGTGGAGGAAGCGAGAAGACTCATCGCCGAGGTCCCTGGCGTGGAATGGTGCGAGGATGAAGCGTCGATAGAAGACCTCGCCAAACGGATTGTGGCGCGCAGCTACGGGAGCGATGAGAGTTGAGCATTCTTCTGGATTCCACTACCCGCGTACTCGTCCAGGGAGCCACCGGGGCGGAGGCGCGGCGGCTTCTGCCTACGATGACGGACTACGGCACCAGCGTGGTGGCGGGCGTGTCTCCCGGCAAGGGAGGCGAGTCTGTAGACGGTGTGCCGGTATACGGAACCGTGGCGGAGGCCCTGAAGGAGCACGAGGTGGATCTCTCCGTACTCTTCGTGCCCGCGCGCTTCGTGCGCGAGGCGGCCCTGGAGGCCATCGAGGCGGGCGTTCCCACCGTGCACATTCTCGCGGAAGGCGTGCCGCACCACGACGCCTGCGCGCTCCTGACGCGCGCGGCCGAGATGGGAACCTTCGTCATCGGTCCCAACAGCCAGGGCATGGTGAGTCCGGGAAGAGCGAAGCTCGGCGGCACCGGCGGCGAGGTGCCCGACCTCATGTTCCTCCCCGGACCAGTGGGCGTGGTGAGCAGGAGCGGCGGCATGGGAGCCGAGATATGCCTGTTCCTGACGAGAGAGGGTATCGGCCAGAGCACCTACGTGGCCCTGGGCGGCGATTTGCTCATCGGCTCCGCCTTCGTCGAGATGCTCGCCCTGTTCGAGCGAGACCCCGAGACCCGCGTCGTCGTCATGTTCGGCGAACCCGGCACGGACAGGGAGGAGGAGGCGGCGCGCTTCATCGCCTCGGGCGGATTCACCAAACCCGTTGTGGCGATGATCCCCGGCGAGTTCTGGGAAACCTCGCCCACGCCCGCCAGCGTGAGTCACACCGGCGCGCTCATCGAGCGGGGCCGAGGCGCGCCATCCGGCAAGAAAGAACTCCTGCGCGAGGCGGGCGCTCTCGTGGCCGAACGCTTCTCCCAGGTCGTTCCTCTTGTGAGACAAGCCCTCGGATTAGACTAGAGTAACAACCGAAATCCCCGGCGATTCCCGGAAAGTGTAAGACTTTTGTAGGGCCGAATACGGGTTGTTGAAAAACCCTCTGAGGGGGGGGAACGGCGACGCATACGCCGTCCTTGCGCACCACGCCTTCCTCGTCCCGAACGGGCCTGGCGGCGCGCGACGACGCTTTTCCCTCATCCTGAGTAGGCGCGCTTGCGCGCCGTATCGAGGGACGAACGCGCCCCTTCGATACGCCGCCTTCGGCGGCTACTCAGGATGAGGCAGAGAGGACATTTTCAACAGCCCCGGATGCGTCTCCTTCAGGTAAAATAATCACCAAGTTCTCTTGATGCGTGGGCGATTTCCGCTATGGGAATATCAGTGGTCATAGAGAAAACGGGCGTGATTGAACTTCACGTTATTTCGCTATATATTTGCTCATGAGAGGGAAGCATGGGTATGAAACGACGATTATTGACCGGAAAGAGGACTCAACGTGGAAAGGGGAAAAGCAGCGGCGAAAACGCTTCATTGGTGGCTGCATTGGATTGGAACTCCGGCTTCGATATTCGCCATACTGGGAGGAGGTTTGCTTTATATCGCCCAGGCCGAAGTGAAGCCCGTGATTGCGAAAGTGGAAGCGGAAGCCAAAAGACTCGACGGAGTGGACGGGCAGCTCCAGAAACAAGTCACCGAAGTCAAAACGAGTCTGGACGATAGACTGAAGCTACTCCACGCGGACCTGAACGCCTTCAAGGCCCAAATGCATGAAGATCTGAAAAGATTGTCTACCCGGGATCACTTCGATTACCTGAAATCAGACATGGACAATCTGAAAACTGACGTGGGTAACTTGAAAACTGATGTGGGCAGACTAAAAGCCGAATTGAACAATTTGAAAGAAAAACTCATCACGCCGCAACAGATTCGAACCATCATGAGAGAAGTGCTGGCGGAGCAGCGCGCCCGATAAGCCCGAGCAAGTTGGTGTGAACCTTAGCCACCCAGTCGCCCCTGGACATAACCGGGGGCGTTTTTTTTTGCGGAAGCGGGGTACGCACCTGTTCAAACCAAAATTCATAGGTTTGGCGGGAGAGCAGGCCCTATCAAACCATCGTCGCGCCGCCGTTCACGTCCAGCGTGACGCCGGTGATGTAGCCGGCCTCCCTGCTGCAGAGGAAAACGACGGCCTCGGCGATCTCGTGGGGTTCCGAGAGCCGGCGTAAGGGGGTGGTTTTCTGAATATGGGCGATGCGCTCTTGCGTCCGGTTGGCGAGGCCGCGCGGGCTGTTCACGTTCGCGGGAGCAACCGCGTTCACGGTGATGCCGTGGGGGCCGAGTTCGAGGGCTGCCTGGCGGGTCAGGGCGAGGACGCCCCCTTTTGCGGCGGTGTAATGCGGCGGATTCGGGTTCACACCGCTGCGCGCGGCCATGCTGGAGAGGGTGACGAAGCGCCCGTACTTCGCTTCGACCATCAAGGGCGCCGCGGCCTTCAGGAGATGAAACATCGATTTCAGGTTCGAGTCCACGATGCCGTCCCAGGTGTCTACGGGGCAGTCGAGCAGGCTCACGTATTTGGGAAAGCCGCCCGCGCTGTGCACGAGAACGTCAATACTGCCTGCTCGGTTGTGGACCTGATTCACTGAAGCGAGGGTCGCCACCCAGTCGGTGAGATCGACGACAGCAGGGTGTGCCTTGCCCCCGCTGTCGTTGATGGATGCCGCAACCTCCTTGGCGCCTTCCGCGTTGAAATCCATCACGGTCACCTCCGCCCCCTTTTCGGCCAGGATTCTCGCCGTGGATTCGCCGATGCCCGTCGCCGCGCCCGTGACGATGGCGCTTTGCCCCTCGAAGCCGCTCATTGCTCGGTTCCCCTTTGTAGATAGAAAAAAAGCGCGCGGCGGCCCGTACCGCCGCGCGCCTAGAGGTTGACTAGCCTTCCTGCATCTTCAGGATGCGGTTGATCAACTCAATGCCGCCCACCTTGTCGGCGAACATCTTGTGCACGGGCCTTACGGCCGCGCGGAAGGGCTTGAGATCCGGCGTGGCGATCGTGAGGCCCTTTTCGGCGAACCCTTTCATGATGTCTTTTTCGTTTTCTTCCGCATAGGCGTTCGCCCAGGCGATGGTGTCGCGCGCGGCCATCAGTACGGCCTTCTGCATGGCTTTTGGCAGCTTGTTGTAATATTTGTCGTTCATGATGAGCGCGCCCGCAACGAGCTGGTGCCGGGTGATGGAGAGGAATTTCTGCACCTCATAAAGCTTCATCGCCCACGCCCAGCTCGAGCCGCCGTCGTGGCCGTCCACCGTCTTGGTGCTGAGCGCGCTGAACAGCTCCGTCGGCGCCATGCCGATGGTGCTGCCGCCGAGCGCCTTGTAGGTCTGCACCATGATGGGGTTTTTCGCGATCCGCATCCGCAGGTCGCCGAGGTCCGCGGGCTTCATGATGGGGTGTTTGCTGTTCATCATGTTCCGGAAACCCGTGGCGACGAAGCCCAGCACGCGGATGCCCGATTTCTTGCGGAAATTCTCGCGAATGCTCTTTCCGACGTCGCTGTTGAACACCTTCACGGCGCCCTTGAAGCTGCCGAACATGAAGGGCAGGGTGAAGATGTCGAGCCGCCTGTCGAAAGCCGTGATGTTGTTCGACGCCACGACCTGCATGTGCACCGAGCCGAGTTGCACCTTCTTCGCGGCCACGCGGTCCTTGCCGAGCTGCGAGGAGGGGAATATCTGGATGTCGATCTCCCCCTTGGAATAGACCTTCAGGTTCTTCTGCATGGTCAGCGCGATGGCCTGGTAGAGAAGCTGCGGCTTGGGCGGGTTGTTGTGGGCGAACTTCATCACGTACTTGGCGGCTTCGGCCCTGGGGGCGGCGAAACCGACGAGGCCCGCGATGAGGATGACGACCACCATCGCCGTGAAGCATTGTTTCAGATGTCGCATGTCTTGCCTCCTTTTTGTTCGTCTCCTCATCTGCCGAGAATCAGGTTCGGCAATATGAGGGAGATGATGGGGAAATACGAGAGAATGATAATGCAAAGGAACATGGTCGCGATGAAGGGAAGAACGGCCTTGGCGATGGCGCCCAGCGTGGTGTCCGCGATGCCCATCGCCACGAACAGGCTTGTGCCCAGAGGGGGCGTGAGGTAGCCGATCTCGCAGTTCACCACGAACACGATGCCGAAGTGGATAGGGTCGATGCCCACCGCCTGGATGACGGGCAGGAACATCGGGGTGAGAATGATGACCTGCGCCATCGTGTTGAGCCACATCCCCACGAAGGTGAGGAAGAGGCTGATGAGCATGAGGATCATGAACGGCGAAGTCGTCACGCGCTGGATGAAGGCCGTCACCAGCTGGGGAATCTGGTGGATGGTGATGAGTTCGCCGAAGGCGAGCGACGCTCCCCAGATGATGGCGATGGATCCGGTGATGAGGGCCGCGATTTCCAGGCACTCGCGCGTTCTTCGCCAGTCGAGTTCCCGGTAGACGAACATGCCGATCACCCAGCCGTAGAGGACAGCGATGACGGCGCTCTCCGTCGGCGTGACGAAGCCCCCGTAGATGCCGCCGATGATGACGCCGGGCGCCAGGAGCGCCCAGCGGGAGTCCCAGATGGTGCGCAGCGTGCGCGCGACGGAAAATGGTTCGGAATCCGATTCCACCGTCATGAAGCGCGACAATATGGTGGCGCAGCACATGAGCATACAACCGAGCAGGATGCCGGGCAGAAAGCCCGCGATGAACAGCCGCGTGACGGACTGATCGGCGCTGACGCCATAGACGATCAAGGTGATGCTCGGCGGAATGAGGATGCCGAGCGTCCCCCCGCAGGCGGAGACGGCGCCCGAGTAGTTTTTGTCGTACTGGCGCCTGAGCATGGTGGGGATCATGAGTCCGCCCACGGCGGCCGTCGTGGCGGGACCGGAGCCCGAAATTGCCGAGAAGAGCATGCACGCGAGTATGGTGACGTGGGCGAGGCCGCCCCGCACGTTGCCCACGAAGCAATCCGCCACCGAAATGAGGCGCTTGCTGATGCCGCCTTTTTCCATGAGCGCGCCTGCGAGCAGGAACATGGGTACGGCGATGAAGGGGAACTTGTCCAGCCCGTCGTAATAGGAAAGCGCCAGGCTTTCGAAGTGCTCCCCGGTGGCGTAGTAGACGAGGATGGAAGCCAGTCCCAGGGAAACTCCCACGGGCACGCGGATGAAGAGGAAAACCGCGAGGGAGCCTAACAGCAGGAGGGGCATGTTCATCGCTCTTCCTCCTGCTTCTCGACCTCATAGACCACTTCCGGGCCGCCAATCACATAGACGCGGTACATGTACTGGGCGAGGCGAATGGTCATCAGTCCGAAACCGATGGGGATGATCGCATGCACGGCGGCTTCGGGGATCTGGAGTATGTCGGTCTCCGACCAGACGTCGATTTCGCTTTTCACGAAGAGGTAGCCGTAATACGTCATCAGGACGTTAAAGGTCATCCACAGGCAATCCGAGAAAAAGACAATCGGCCGCGCCCAGGAGGCGGGCGTAATCATCTCGATGGCGTTCACGCGGATGTGGCGGCCCTGCAAGATGATCCAGCTGATCGTCAGGTAGATGAACCAGATGAAGACGATGCGAGAGAACTCTTCGATCCAGCTGATCGAGGTGAAGAAGATATATCGTGCGATGACCTGGGCGGTGAGCATCAAAGTAAGCGAGAGGAGGAGAATCCAGGAGAGATTTCGTTCGATGTTTCGCACGTTTCCATCCCATCTTGCGCGCATCACCGGGCCGCGCAGCCGCCATGTCTGGTGTATGGGCGCAGTCTAATTTGTTTCGACGCAAGCGGTCAACGCGAGCAGGGGTTTCGGGATGGGAGAATAGCGGAGGAGTAAAAAGATGTTGTGGGGGATGTTTTCGTCAGCCCCAAACATCCCCTCTTGCTTCCCAGTGAGGGCGCGCGTCGCCGAATCCGCCATGCGGACTGTTGTTTTCGAGCGCGACGCTACCCCCCCATCTGCGCGACGCGACGCGCCATCCATTCGACGTAGGCCGTGCGCGTCATCCCGCGCCTGGCGGCTTCGCCGTCGATAAAGGCGGCGACGCCCTCGTCAAGCGACAGATTGGCGCGGACGCTGCGTCCCGAGAGGCGAATCATCGGAATGGAGACGAGCGCGCACCCGGGCGGAGTATCTACGTTCTCGATGGCGGTCGGAGCGACAACCTCCTCGTAGTGCTTTTCCGCCTCAATCACGTAGTCGCGCAACGCTTCCTCGGCGTTGACGAGCGCCTCGTCGAGGGTTTTGCCCATAGCGGCAATGCCGGGAAGATCAGGGAAGATGACGCCGTATGCGCCTTCCTCGCCATCGATCAGTGCGGGATATCGGGTCATGGTCGCGCCTCCTGGTCTGTCCATCCGGCTTGTGCGGCAATCGTACGGACGACACGCTGATTTGCGCCGAGCTGTGCCTTTAGCTTGCCGACACTCAGAACACCCCCTCCCTGGTTTCGGTGAGCACCAGATCCACTACCCGGCGCAGGGCCTCCTCATCCGAATCTCCCTCCAGGCGGCGCAGGCGGTAGAGGTCGGCCTGGCGGTCCGCGCCACTGCCCTGGCGGATGATGGCGAGCGTGTGGCGGATTTCGGCCTCGCACCCAAGCGCGCGGGCGTCGGGCGCGAGCGTCTCGACGAGGTCGCGCATGAAGTCGTCGA
>JAPPHK010000233.1 GCA_028820795.1 Nitrospinota bacterium
GCGGAGGCTGCCCTTCGTCGTCCGCGCGCCGAACCCCGCCACCCGCAAGGCGATGGAAGAGTTGGAGGCGGGCAAGGGAGAGCGCTTCGACAGCGCCGAGGATTTGTTCGAGGATCTGGGCACCTAGTTTAATACTTGCTTCCACTCCCTTCTTTTGAAGAAATGTATCCCCAAAGAGAACGATTACGCTTTACGATAGATCGCAGAATGCGTCATTCTTCGGGTGGTCTGCTTGGGTCCAGCAAAGGAGAACCTGAATGCCGTGCGCTGGGATTAAAGTAAATTCGGGCGATTCGTTTACCATTATCCCGTGTCAGTTTTCATCTAATTATCCAGAAAATGAGTTGATGGAAGTGGACGGCAAACAATTGTGCCACTTTCACGCACCGCTTGAAGATAACAGCGGCAATCTCACAGAAAAGGGAAAATGGAGGCAAGATAAAAATCAGAAATTTTATGCGGAAATCTCGGAATTGCGAGAAAAACTCCTAAATTCAGTAGACGATCAAGTATTAGATTTAAGTGGTGTTGTTTTTCCCGGCTATGCGAATTTTCGAGGACAACAATTTCCTGAAGTTGATTTTTTTTATGCACAATTCAGTGGTCCATATACCAACTTCCGAGAGGCTAAATTCAAAGGGAATGTTAACTTTGAGGAGGCTAGATTTAGCGCGCGTACTGATTTTCGAGATGCAATATTCAAGATGGAGGCTGGCTTCTATCATACTAAATTCAGATATGCTGAGTTCTCGGGTACTAAATTCATAGGCGAGGATGCCGACTTTCGAAATGCCCAATTCAAAGGGAAGGTTGACTTCAATAAGTCCCTATTCAAAAAGAAGGCTTTTTTTACATCTCCAGGAAATGACGATGACATAGATGTTTTTCAGGGGGAGGTTCAATTCGAAGGTACGATATTTCTGGAAGAAGTGGACTTTGCAAATCGGAAATTTCAGCGGTCTACGAATTTCAAAGACTGCATCTTTCATAAGGCACCGTGCTTTCATGGCTGCAGCCTTCATCAGGATACTAAATTCACGGACGCCGATTTTCGGGACACGAAAAGCGACGAGGCGGTTGGAGCATATCAAACGCTGAAACTGGATATGGAAAATAAAAGGGCGCGGCAGGAGCAGTTGAGGTTTTACGCCCTGGAGATGAAGAGCAGGCGGCACACGGAAAAAAGGAAGCTGGTCAAATTCCTTTCATGGCTCTATGAGGTAACTTCCGATTACGGGCAAAGTATTTCTCTGCCATTGATATGGTTGGGATTGTCTTTAGCTGTTTTCGCGATTATTTACGCTATACTTTTCCTCGCCGTCCCAATGCTAGATCACAAAAAAATAGATATTTTGGTTTTAACTTCACGCTTCAGCCTGGAGCAGATGATCCGTCCGTTTGGTTCTTTTGACATTCAAGCAATGCCCGAGTTCCACAAAAAATTATCCCAGGCAAACCTTTTGTCCCTGCGTCTCATCGCAGCACTCCAATCGTTCTTGAGCCTCATCCTCTTGCTCCTGAGCGCCCTCGCCACGCGCTGGCGCTTCAAGATCGGGTGAGGAAGCGGCACAGATGCGGAAAAACTACACCGCCGCCGGCATTGCAAAACACATCCTGGAGCACATGTAGCCATGTCCGCGATTTCCAACATCGAATGGACCGAGATGACCTGGAACCCGGTGACCGGCTGCACGAAGATCAGCCCCGGATGCAAGCACTGCTACGCCGAGAGGATGTCGAAACGGCTACAAGCCATGGGAATGAATAAGTACAAGAACGGGTTCTCGCTCGCCACCCACGAGTCCTCTCTCGATGAACCATTGAGGTGGAAGAAACCGCGCCTCGTCTTCGTCAATTCCATGTCCGATCTGTTTCACAAGTCGGCGCCGTCCGGTTTCATCGAGTCCGTTTTCGACGTGATGAACCGCGCGAGCAGGCACACGTTTCAGGTGCTCACCAAGCGGCCCGGCCGCGCCGCTCTGCTCGACAGGAGGCTGAACTGGACACCCAACATCTGGCTCGGCGCGAGCATCGAATCCGAAAAATGGCTCGGGCGCCTGGCGCCGCTCCGTGCGAGCGGCGCGCGGACAAAGTTTCTCTCGCTGGAACCGCTGCTCGGCCCCTTGCCGGGTCTGGACCTGACGGGCGTCGACTGGGTGATCATCGGCGGGGAATCCGGGCCGGGCGCCAGACCGATGGAAGCGGCTTGGGTAAGGGAGATTCGCGACAATTGCGTGAACAGCGGCACGCCCTTTTTCTTCAAGCAATGGGGCGGCGTATTCAAGAAGAAGACGGGGCGTGTGCTTGACGACAGAACGTGGGACGAAATGCCGGAGGCGGTGCGATTTCGCAGTTACCAATCACCCGGATTATCCACCGCCCGCGCCGATAAGATAGGCCTTCGTTAGGATTTTTCCCGAGACTGGGGGTGAAACGTCCCCCGCCTATGCAGGTGGCAACCCCTCCTCGGGGTTGCCCCACACATACATGCGACCCTGCCTTTTCGTCTTCCGACCACGGGCCGCATTTATGCGGCCCCTACAATCAAACCCAATCGGTAAGGAAGCATGGACAGGTACTGGAACCCCGAACAGGCGCGCGGGCCCCGGACAGGCACAGGAACCCGTCCGGCTACGGTCGATGCGGTTCCTCACCGTCATTCCGGTGTCGGAGTCGACCGAGGAGGGAGGGATTGCCGGAATGACGAACAAAAACGCAAACACTTATTCGCCGGCAATGCTTTACAAGAGGGGAGAGATTTCAAAGACCGCTTTTCGAGAAACAAGGGCTGTTCCGATTGAACGCCGGAATTTCCCCACACCTACCTTACTCCCAAAACACGTCCCTCAACTCCGATATCCTCAGCGACAACATGAGCGGTTCGGGCTCCGAGAACGCCCGGAAGCAGAAACCCTCATAGAAATTCATGGCATCCTCATCGAGCGCCTGGGTGATGACGGCTCGCGCGCCGATGAGGTCGGCCGCCGCAAAGGCTCTCCGGCATGCGTCCACAAGCAAATCGCCGCCCAGACCCCTGCCCTGATAGTCGATGTCCACCGCGAGTTGTCCGAAGAGAATCACCGGAATCGGTTCGGGCATGCTTCTTCCGACGCGCGAGGAAACCCTCCGCCTTTCCACCGAGCCGGCCGCGAGGCTGTAAAAGGCAATCACCCGCTCGCCCTCGCAGACGACATACGTCCGCGCGCCGCCTTTCGCTTCGTTCAAGCGGCTCTTGCTCTTCAGCCAGGCATCGAGACTCTCCGCGCCGGAGTCGAACTTCGATACGTCGTGATGCGCGCCCAGCGGCTCGGACCCCGTTATCTCTCCCACAGCGGCCTGCGCGCGAAGCGCTCTCGCAAGCGGTCGTTCGGTTCTGCGGGCGCATCGAGAGCTGCGAGAAACGCATCATAAGCTTCATCGTCGAGCGCGATGACGGGCCGCTCGTTCAGCGTCTCTATCGCCGCCGCCTCGCTCGCTCTGAGCACGAACTCCGTGCGCGTGACGCCCCGTATCTCCGCGGCCCTGTCGATCAGCGCCAGGCGTTCGTCTTTCACCCTGAGATTCATCTGACCCATCAACCCTCTCCCCCGGCTTCGGTGCATGGATTAGACCCGCTCCTTGTTGTATATCGTTTGTATATACATTTTCAAGGCTCACCTTCCGCATGAAAGCCTGAATCGCGGATTTCGAGCCGTCGGCAGGCGCCCTGAACAACCACGCCCCAAACCGCCTCTACCCAAAAGCGCACCCCCTTGGCCGGTCGTCCATTCTCCCTGCATCGGTCGGAATAGCCCCTTCCTCATGGTCGGGTCAAACACTCATTCATCAATCGTGTTTGACCACGCATTTCCCCGCAAGAGCGGGTTCCGCGCGGGTGTATCATCCACCTGCCCGGCGCGCGGTCTTCATTCACGAAGCCGCGGGTCGCCGCAGGGAGGCCGGCCCGCATGAAGAATCTCCAGCCGCGCCGTCAGGCCGTCCGGGAGAGGGAGCCGCGGGGGCGGGAGCCTGGCGGCGGAATCAAGACCGGCCACTCCTGAACAATTCCGAAAAATTCGATAAATATCGATAAATTCACGGGGTTTTTCGATAAATTTCCAAAAATTTCCGAGGGGAAATGCGCGCAAATGCGGGGATTCGCAGGGCGTTTCCGCGCGGTACCGGCGTGGCGGACGACGGCTCTCCCCGCCGGATCCAGGCGCTCGGGCGCGCCGTTTCAGGCCGCGCCGCCGCTCCCCGAAGCGAGGCGGGGGGGGTGACGGAGCGGTTTTCGGCCCTCGTTATCCCTCTTGAGCCGGTTATCCACAGGAAAACACAACATTTGGGGATAAGGTGTGGGTAAGTTCGTATATTTTGTGCATATCCGTTTTTAGGGTATTGACAGACGAGGATAAAACATACTACATTTAGTGTTACGGCTTGATTTCGTCATACCAGATATGTCCCCGGCGCAGCGGGACGCCCTTAGCGGAGGAGGCTGGGAGTGGAGTTTACGAGGCGTTTTACCCGGGCCGGAGATGACGCGTACAGCGAGGTCGGTTTCGCGCCGCGCACCTCGCGCATCACCAACCCGGACGGCTCGGTCGTCTTCGAAGCGAAGGATATCACGGCGCCCGAGAATTGGTCTCAGGTGGCCGTCGACATTTTGGCGCAAAAATATTTCCGGAAAGCCGGCGTACCCGCACACCTGAAAAAAATTCCCGAAGACGGCGTGCCCGAATGGCTGCAACGCTCAGAGCCTGACGCAGAGAAGCTCGAAACCCTACCCGAGGATGAGCAATTCGGGAGCGAGCGAGACGCCCGGGACGTTTTCCATCGCCTGTCGGGATGCTGGACGTATTGGGGCTGGAAACACGGTTATTTTGATGCGGAAGAGGACGCCAAGGCGTTCTATGGGGAGCTTTTATACATACTCGCGAACCAGATGGCGGCTCCCAACTCGCCGCAGTGGTTCAATACGGGCCTACACTGGGCTTACGGCATTACACGCCCCGCCCAGGGACATTTTTATTGCGATCCCGAAACCGGGGAAATACTTCGCTCCACCAACGCCTATGAGCGTCCCCAGCCGCATGCGTGCTTCATCCAATCAGTGAAAGACGATCTCGTCAACGAGGGCGGGATCATGGATTTATGGACGCGCGAGGCGCGCATCTTCAAGTACGGGTCGGGCACCGGCACGAATTTCGCGAGCTTGAGAGCGGAAGGGGAATCTCTCTCGGGAGGCGGAAAAAGCTCCGGCCTGATGAGTTTCCTCAAGATCGGGGACCGCGCCGCGGGCGCCATCAAGTCGGGTGGTACGACGCGACGCGCGGCGAAAATGGTCACGCTCGACATCGATCACCCTGACATCGAAGAATTCATTAACTGGAAGGTGCACGAAGAACAGAAAGTGGCTGCCCTGGTTTCGGGCAGCAAGATGTGCAGCCGGCACATGAACGCCATTCTCGCGGCTTGCCTGGAAGGGAAAAACCTGGCTTTGAATGGCAATTTGCATCAGCCGGACAAGAATCCATCGCTCGCGAAAGCGATACGCTCCGCAAGGCTCTCCGGTGTACCGGACAATTACATTCATCGCACCCTTCAACTCGCGCGGCAAGGTATAACCGAGATCGAGTTCGAGGAATTCGACACGAATTGGGAAGGCGAAGCTTACACTTCGGTGTCCGGGCAAAACTCAAACAATTCCATACGTGTTTCAGATGAATTCATGAAAGCCATCGAGAAAAATACGGATTGGAACCTGATTCGACGCACCGACGGTGAAATCGCCGACTCCGTCAATTCGAAAGAACTTTGGGACCAGATTGGATATGCGGCGTGGTGTTGCGCAGACCCCGGCCTTCAATTCGATACGACCATCAACGATTGGCATACGTGCGCAGCTGATGGACGTATCAATGGTTCTAATCCCTGCTCGGAATATATGTTCCTGGACGACACCGCATGTAATCTAGCGTCGATGAACCTTATGAAATTCCTGGATACTGAAAAGAATCGTTTCCAGATAGAAGATTATCGCCATGTCATTCGCCTATTGACGGTTGTCCTCGAAATTTCGGTGCTCATGGCGCAATTTCCCAGCCCCGAAATAGCTAAACGCTCATTTGAATATCGAACCTTGGGGCTTGGATACGCCAATCTCGGCACTGTGTTAATGGTTCTTGGCATCCCTTACGATTCGCCAAAAGCGGAAGCGTGGTGTGGCGCTCTCACTTCAATCATGACGGGTTGCTCTTACGCCACCAGCGCCGAAATGGCAGGAGAACTGGGTGCTTTCGTCAGATATCAAGACAACCAAGAGCACATGTTGCGAGTTCTGAGGAACCACAGACGCGCAGCTTATTCCGTTCCTGAGGCCGAATACGAAATGCTCTCAAAAGCGCCAAAGGGAATCACTGCGGAAACCTGCCCCAATTATCTTCTGCAAGCGGCTCGACAGGCGTGGGACGATGCCTTAGCCATCGGCTATCGAAACGGCTACCGGAATGCGCAAGCGACCGTCATCGCGCCGACAGGCACTATTGGCTTGGTAATGGATTGCGACACAACGGGAATCGAACCCGATTTCGCTTTGGTGAAATTCAAGAAACTGGCCGGTGGCGGTTATTTCAAAATCATCAACCAGTCCGTTCCTCTTGCCTTGCGGCATCTGGGCTATGACGATGAAGAAGTCCGCGAAATCGTTGCCTACTGCCGAGGGCGGGGCACCCTCACGAATGCGCCTCATATCAATCCAGAATCTTTGTTCGCCAAAGGATTTACCAGCAAGGCTCTCGAAAAGGTGGAGGCCGCTCTTGAAGGGGCGTTTGAAATCCAGTTCGCATTCAACAAATACTCCCTTGGTGAAGACTTCTGTCGAGAGCAATTAAGTCTTAGTGAAACGCAGATAGCCGACTGGAATCTGAATCTGCTCGAAGCCATTGGTTTCACTCCGGAGCAAATCAGCGAAGCGAATGATTTCGTTTGCGGGAAAATGACGCTTGAGGGCGCGCCCCATCTAAAAGAAGAACATCTAGCTGTTTTTGATTGCGCGAGTAAATGCGGGCGAGAAGGCAAACGCTTCATCAGCCCCATTGCTCACGTTCGAATGATGGCGGCAGCGCAGCCTTTCATATCAGGCGCCATAAGCAAAACCATCAACATGCCAGCGGAATCAACGATTCAAGACATCTTGGACATCTACCATGAATCTTGGCAGTTGATGACCAAAGCCATAGCGATTTACCGCGATGGCTCGAAACTAAGCCAGCCACTTTCCGCGCAAAGCGAAGCGGAACTCTTCGGTGACATCGGTGAAGAAGAACCAAATACCCAAAGCGCTCCCGTACATGTAGCCCAGCAGATTGTGCGCCGGATTATTTACCAATCCAGAAGACGCAAGTTACCTACCCGCCGTGGTGGATACACGCAAAAAGCCGTCATCGGTGGACATAAAGTATATCTTAGAACCGGAGAATATGAGGATGGTTCTATCGGCGAAATTTTCATAGATATGCACAAAGAAGGCGCTGCATTCAGAAGCTTAATGAACTGTTTCGCCATTGCAATTTCGTTGGGGCTCCAGCACGGCGTCCCCTTGGATGAATTCGTGGATGCCTTTGTCTTCACACGCTTCGAGCCCGGGGGAATGGTTTCGGGCAACCCACACATCAAGATGAGCACATCCATTATCGATTACATCTTCCGTGAGTTGGCAGTTTCATATCTTGGACGCCATGACCTCGCGCAAGTCGTGTCGGAGGACTTGAGGAGCGACACCATTGGGCGCCCCCAGGAAGAGATCCCGGAATTCGACACAGAGGAAGAAGAAGAGATTCAAACCGTATTCCCGGGACCGGATGCGAGTGCACCGCGCAGTGACCGCATAAGTTTGAATTATGAGAAAGAATCCACCCAAACTTCGACGACACCTATAGCAGAAGCAAGTTCTGCCCTCGATTCGCGTATCGAAGAAGCCCGCGCCAAAGGGTATGAGGGTGAAGCTTGCAGCGATTGTGGTTTGTTCACCTTAGTGCGTAACGGTACGTGCCTGAAATGTATGACTTGTGGCGCGACGAGTGGATGTTCTTGAAATTACT
>JAPPHK010000188.1:0-6314 GCA_028820795.1 Nitrospinota bacterium
CCCTACCGCCGCGATCAACAAGGCTTCAACGTCTATGGGGGCATCGACCTGAGCCAACACTGGCAGCTCAAGGTGGGGGCTTTGCGCGAGGAGCAGATTTCAGCGGATCGCAAAAACCACAGCACGTATTTGCAGCTAGGCTACGAGCGGGTTTGGCCGCGGGTAGGTCGGGTGCGGCTGTTCGAGATGAGCCAGTTGGTACAAGACGACATTCCCGATCCAATTTTGCAGTGGCAGCCGGACAACACGCTGCGCGGCGGCAAGCTCGTGCACATCGCCGATCCGCTCCTAGCGAGCGATGCTTGGGTTCACCAGCTATTCGTCGGCCACAGCCTGGCGAGCGACGCGCTGCTGGTGATGAGCAAGCTGAACGGGGTGTTCTTCGCGCAGCGGCAGCGCGATGCGTCGGACTTCTTCTTTGGCTTGATCAACAAGGCTAGCTATCGCCGCACTTGGCGCGGGCTGACCCTATCGCCGCGCTGGAAGAGCGAGTGGCGCCAGCAGAGCCGGTCGCTGTTTGACCAGGAGGAGCGCACGACGCTGATGGAGCTTTTTTCGCTGCTTTTGGAAACGCAACTGTTGCAGGCCACGCGGCTCCAAGCTGGCGTCGAGTACGCGCTGTTCAACGACTTCGACCGCGATGCGGAGGATTTCGACTCCCTGAGCTGGGCCTTGCAGTTGGCGACCGAGTCGGCCTATTTGGGCTATCGGATCCAGGCGTTGGCTGGCTTTGTGGTAGAGCGCAAGGCATTTGCGGAAGCCAAGGCCGAAACGACGACCGAGACCTTTGTCACGCTATACGCTGGCTTGCAATGAATCGGGTATAGATTTTCCGAGATTGCACATTGAGTCGACCGAGACCTTTATCACGCTGTACGCTGGCTTGCAATAGTGGGTTGTATTTGGCGGTCAAAACATCACACCAGGTTATCTCAAGGGAGTATTGGAGCAGAGCAGAGCCTTGTTTCAAGCAGGATTTGAAAGCGATGCTCCTTTCAAGGCGGCTGGTATCGACTTAGACCAAATCCCCGATGCCTTAGACCAAATGGACGATATTTCTACATATCTGGACAAACACGGACGGGACAAGCCCTTGCCCTTTGAGGGAGAGCTTGATATGGGATCAATCTAAGGCAAGAAAGAACGCAATAAGAATCTTTGGGCTTGACCTATCTCCTTTATTTCCGTATCTTTATAATAACACAAGGAGATACGGCCATGAACCTAATCAGCATCTTCAATCAGTTCCCCGACCAGCAATCTTGCATCGCCCATTTAGAGCAAATCCGCTGGGCGGATGATCCCTTTTGCCCATTGTGCGGCGACCACGATGTAGCCCGCAAAGTGGAGAAAGGTCGTCAAGGTCGGTGGAATTGCCACGGCTGCAAGTCGAGTTTCAATGTCCTGTCTGGAACCATCTTTCAAGGCACTCACTTGCCCCTGCAAAAGTGGTTCTTGGCGATCTCCTTAATGGTCAACGCCAAAAAGAGCCTATCGAGCTATCAGCTAGCCCGCGATCTGGAACTAACGCAACGGTCGGCGTGGTACATGCAACAGCGCATACGGGCGACTATGGCGTCCGACGAAGGCGAACTATTGCAGGGTATCATTGAGGCCGACGAAACCTATGTCGGCGGTAAGCCCCGCCACAAGAACAAGGGTAGTAAGCGCGGGCGCGGTTCCGGTAAAACCTCGGTAGTCGGAGCCGTCCAGCGCAAAGGCGAAGTTAGGGCCGAAGTAACCGACGACGTTAAGGGCGCAACTGTCTTATAGCAATCCTATATCATTCAAGAGATAATCCGCAGATAGACGCAGATAGACGCAGAATAGTATGCACAAGATAATCCACCGCTCGAATCGTTCAAATCATTTCGGACTGCTATAGGCTTTATCGAGCAATCGGTAGAGACTCAAGAATCGTCGCTAATCACTGACGAGTACAACGCCTACGTCAATGCCTATAAGTTGATGCCCCATCGCGTCGTCAGGCACAATGAGAGCTACGTGGATCCCGACGATAAGACGCTACACACGAACACCATTGAAGGCTTCTGGTCGCTACTCAAGCGGGCGTGGTATGGCTCCCACCACAAGTACACGAAAGACTGGTCTCCGCTATTCGTGGCCGAAGCGGTCTGGAAATACAACCGCCGCAAAGATGCCGATAGCTTCAACGGCTTTCTACGGGGATGCTTCGCATAGTGGCTTTAGGGGACGGCGCATCGAATACGGGAGTTGCCAAGAGTAGCGCGACCTGCTGACGCCACGTCCAGCGAGTGCGCTCTAAGAGAGTATAGGCGTACTCTTCGGGCTTGACTTCGGAAAGATAAGACGGTATTTTGCTATACGTCATAGCGCAATGTATCTTGTCAGAGATGATAACCGCGACTTACCTGTTTGCGCAGGGGTCGCGGTTTTTATGTACACTGGTCTGTCCAGTGTGTCCTAAAGAACTGGCCCGATTAGCTGAAAGTCAATGCTAATTAGGCCCAGTTAGAATGAACATTTACGGACCTATTTCTTGCCTCTATATGAGAGAACTTTTACTCTTGTAAAATACCCTCCTTCTTCGTGAATAGCATCGTCCCTTTTTAGGACATAGCTCACAGAGGTCTGCCACTTTCTAGGAAGTTGAATCTTATCCGGCGTTCCCAACATAAGCGTATCCCGCTCTTCCCTATTCAAAGCGGAATAAACTAGTTCGTATATTTCACGACGCCGTAAGGGGTGATTAAGGTCCATTTTCTCGTTGAGTATTCTACGGACACAGTCCGCTCGCTGTTTCGTTGACATAGCTATTACTCCTTCCTTGGAAGCTAGAATATGGTGAGCGTTATTTATGAGTGCTTTTGCATTTTGCGTCTAACGCTTTGCTGGCCTCGGTAAAGCCACGCAATGAAAACGGCAAATAAACGTATCGCCTATCTACTGCGATCTCCAGCATCACCTCTTCCCATCGTCGCATAAGTGTCATTAACGTTGGTTTTTCCTTATCCCTAAGTTTGATAAGTACGCCTGCGTATTTTGGCGATGCTCCATTTATATGATGCGTTTTGTTTTTTTCCCCGCTTATCCATATAGCGCGAATCTCGGCCCACCGATTCCCGTAAATTTGCTTATCGTGCTTTACGTAGAGATGTATAAGCTCTTCACATTCGACCATTAACTGGGCCGTCTCTTGCCGACCTGGAGATTTTTGTATAGGCTTACCTTCGCTTGTCTTGATTGGCGTCATCACCTCAATAAAGTATTCGGGTTTTCTTTCCCCCATTGGATCGACATCAACCCATAGCTCCCAATCTTGGAATCTTTCCAGTGGTTCGGATTTTCCGTGTGCGATGTTGCCAAGTAATAACAATGCTGCCATAGCTATCCACATGTCGCCGTCTCCCGTATACGGTTGACCCAGTTAGGCTTACTCATGCGGGGGAAGGTACTAGGGCTATGCTATACAGTCAAGCCCAAAGATTCTTATTGCGTTAATTTCAAACTGACTCACTATCCCTAAAGGTGCCTTGAAGGGTAGCGCGCTAGCTACTGTGCCTGCGAACCCGAACGTTGATCCCGCGTAAACTGCCTATGATGCGGCGTCTTTTGCTTCAGCAGCCGCCTCCACGATGTAATCAGCCGCTCTAGCCATTTCCTGCCGACGGGAAAACAGTGACTTGCCATCCAGATTGACTAGCCCAGCATCCACGAGCAGGCCGTGTTCCTTCCCATGATCTATCGAGGCTTTACTGATGAACTCCGCCAAAGGCCTCCAGGAGCCATGCTCCGCTATCCATCGGCGGTAACATTCTGCGAGTACCCGAATGAACGTGACGTTGTAGGCGAATGTTCTAATGCGGAATTGAGGAATCTCCGAATTATCTATCATCTTGGACACAAGGCCGCAATACTCCTCTCTGGCGGCGGGCATGAACTCGTCCGACCACACGCGGCAGCGTTCATACAGACCATCGCGGTCCAGCATCAACTCATCATTTCTGTCCCTGCTGACACGTCGGCCATAACCAACCTCCAAGATCTTCAAAGCTGTTGCCAACTGATTGACAGCTAGCAGATACTGGCTGGACGCGGCCACAGAGGAACGCTCTAGCTCAACCCTCCCACCGAACAAGTGGCTGTTATCGGCGAGACGGACTGCTGTCACATTGAAGGCGTCGCGCTGATCGAACCTTGTAACGGTGTGCCCTTCTATATGCTTGTCTTTCGATGCGTCCGCGAACATCAGGCGCAGTGTCCTGATGTCGTCTTCTATATACATAACAATGGTCATCGAGGCATTTCTCAGAGAATCGAGCTTGGCGACGCTCTCATCGTCGTTCGCATTCGACAACTCGGCGAGAACGTCCTGTATAGCGCGTCGCCGGTGCTGGCCATCGAATATCCTCATGGTGTTGACTCGGTTGGTGAGGATGCGCAATTCACCGAAGTTGGGATTCTCCGGCTCACCCTGCTCGTTAGGGTAAGACTCGAACTCCACCGCGTCGGGAGCGATCCCAAGCATCAGCGATCCCAACAGCCAGTTATCTTGTTCGTGCAGATATGTCTGAATTGCTCTCGCGTGACTTGGTGTGAGGCGTCGGTTGGCCTCTCTGATCACGTTGTCTTCTACTCGCTGGGGCAACAGCCCGTCGAGTATTTCCAAGTCGAGCGCGAAGTAGTACACGTCGCGGCCGCCCTGCCGAAACCGATGGGACGGAACACGCAAGCTATATTGAGTACTCGTCTGGGTTATCTTTGGTGCCATTGAAGCCCTCCAAAATGATTCGCTACCTGTGGATGATTTACCTATCAGGCATCGCTGTCCTTTGCCTGTTGAATTATATAATCGATTGCACTTACAACAATGCCTTGTTGTGCGGCTGGTGAAATGCCGCCGGGGGCGACCAAACCCGCATCCACCAACAAGGACCCCTCGCTTACTCCTGGCCTCAATGAGGCGTCAACGAGGAAATCTGCTAGGGGTTTCCAATTGCCTCCTTCCTTTGTCCACTCGTAGTAGCAACCTGCGATAATTCGGATGACCGTGGCATTGTACGCCATGGTCTTGGTGCGCTCTTGGGGAATATCGGAGTTGTCAATCTCTCCGGCCATCAGGTCGTTGTACTCTTGTCTGGCGGCCGGCATGAAATCGTCGGCCCACGTCCAGCATCGGTCATACAGCGAGTCGATGGCCAGCATCAACTCGTCGTTCCGAGCCCTACTCACGCGGCCTTGGTAACCAACTTCCAAGGTTCTCAGCGTCATCGCCAACTGGTTGATGGCGATTATATTGTGGCTGCTCCTTGGGACAGAAGCACGCTCCATCTCGACACGCCCGGTAAAAAGGTCACTGTTTTTCGCAATCCGCAACGCGGCTAGGTTGAAGGCGTCTCTCTGGTCGAATCTGGTTACAGTGTTTCTCTCTATGGTCTTCGTTTGAGCCGCGTCCGCGAACATCTGGCGTAAGGCGTCAATGCTGTCCTCCGCGTACAGCATGACCGGCAGCGACGCCTCTCTCAGTGACGAGAGTTTCCCGGAATATCGCGCATTGTGAGAAAGGTCATGCAGCACGTCCTTGATGGCCCGTCGCCGGTGCTGGCCGTCGAACATCTTCATGTTCATGCTGGCGGCCCCTTCAGCGCGAATTTGCAGCTCGCCCACCGAACTTACGGCATTCTGGTCGTCCATGTAGGAACGAAACTCCACCGCGTCTGGAGAGATTCCAAGCAGCAGCGTTCCAAGCAGCCAGTTGTCACGGTCCTCCAAATACTTCTGAATCTCCTTGGCATGGTTCAGCGTCAAGGGACGGTTAGCGTCCTTGACTACTCTCTCATCCACGCGGTCGGGCAGCAGATTGTTCAGAGTCTCGAGGTCCAAAGAAAAAGCATAAACGTCCCGCCCACCCTGTCGGAATTTGTGCGCCGGCGTCGTAAATGGCATGATATCGCTCCTTATCGCTTCCACAGCTCGACTCTTCTCGGGCTCGTTGATAGTCGCAAGCACTTTGGCGATGTCTCCCAGACGCTCCGTGACAACTTCTATATCTATGTCTTGTAGACCAGGATGCGCTACCTCATTGCGCGCATTGGCAATCGCCTGCAGAGTCGCCCAAGGCTTGCTGCCACGGTCGAAGGCATTGCGAAATACGTCCTGCCAGTATCTCTTTACAAGGTGATAGAAATCGGCGATGTCTATGGCTTCCTCAACGCTTCGGCCCTCGTTCAAGCTACGCTCGAACTGATTATACCGGTCGTCTCTAAGAATTTCCTTTATGTGGTCTTCAACCTTCCCGCCCGGTACACGCTTTAGGCACCGGATAAGGAACG
>JAPPHK010000188.1:6414-8032 GCA_028820795.1 Nitrospinota bacterium
GGTCCCCAAAAGGTGTCTTTTTTACCTATACATCTAACATGTTCAAGTCTCAGGATAAATTCCGTGATCAAGTCGCTTGAAATCAGGAACTTTACGGCCTTCTCGGAAGCCCGATTGTGTTTCGCCGAGGGTCTCAACGTCATCGTCGGCGAGAACGGGACGGGTAAGACGCACTTGCTCAAGCTGCCTTATGCCGTTATGGCGGTAAGTGCCGAGGAACGCAGGAGGCATGGGGATGACCGGCAACCTACCAAGACCTTTCTGCAAACTCGAGTGGCCGAAAAGATCGTTAACGTGTTTCGCCCGGAGGAGAGCCGTCTGGGGCGTCTCGTGCGCCGGCAGCAGGGTCGCAACCGCTGCGAAGTGCAAGTGAACTTCCGACGGCGCGAGACTTCCATTGGGTTCAATTTCGCTCCGCAAAGCAAGTCCGAGGTCGTCATGGATTCTCTCCCCTCCAAGTGGGTGGACTCCATGCCGGTATTCCTGCCCCCTCGCGAGTTGCTGACGATCTACCCAGGATTTATCTCGCTATACGAGACATACAACGTTGAATTCGAGGAAACGTGGCGGGACACCTGTTTGTTACTCGGCTCGCCGACGGTGCGAGGACCGCGCGGTAAGGTTTTCACAAGTATGCTGGGGGCCTTGGAAGAACAGATCGGGCAGGTCGTTCTGGAACGCAATGGCCGCTTTTACCTAAAGCAGTCCGGCCTTGGTGCCGGCACTATGGAGATGCCCTTAGTCGCCGAGGGGTGGCGCAAGCTCGCTATGCTGGCGAGACTGATCACCACCGGGGCCTTGCTCAACCAAGGTGCCCTGTTCTGGGACGAGCCCGAGTCCAACCTCAATCCGAGGCTGATTCGCGAAATCGCGAAGGCGATTCTCCGTATCTGTAATGCAGGGGTGCAGGTGTTTGTCGCAACGCACAACCTCTTCCTACTCAGAGAATTCGAAATCCTCGCCAAGCATGAAGAATTCGAGCGCGTTAAGCAGTGCTACTTCGCGCTGCGCCGAGTGGGTGATGGTGGCGCAGAAATTTCCCAGTCCAGCGAGATTGAGGGAGTCGAGCCGCTGTTATTGCTCGACGAGGAACTGGAGCAATCGGATCGTTTTCTCAAGGTGTTCATGCTATGACCGTGATTGAGGAAGGCGGTCTCAAATTTTCATTTCCGGCTCACTGCCAAGCTACCAAATACGATGCTTGGAAATTTTATCGCAAACGGTTCCAGTCCACCGCCGGGGGGTCGAAAGCAGTCGATATCCTCTGCCTGCAAAAAGGCGTCTCTTGGCTGATCGAAATAAAGGACTATCGGCAGCACCCGAGGACGAAACCGAGTGAGCTCGGCGACGAAGTGGCGAGCAAAGTCCGGGACACACTAGCGGGATTGGCGGCCGCGAGTGCTAACGCCGGCGATGCTGGCGAGCGCAGACTGGCAAAACGTGCGCTGGCAAAGCGACGCTGGCGTGTCGCATTGCACCTCGAACAGCAGTCGGTTGCGACTTCGCCGCTTCGGCCACAGGCCATCAATCCCGCCGATGTGCTCTCGAAGCTGCGCAAAAAGTTGAAAGCCATTGATACTCAGCCGGTAGTTTTGAGCCTGCAAACGCCGGGTACTGT
>JAPPHK010000095.1 GCA_028820795.1 Nitrospinota bacterium
TGTACAAGTATCTCTTTAGCGTTGCCGTCGAATGAGTAGCAAAAGATTCAGCGATGCGCTGCTCTAACTCAGGATAGTCCACGCTCGGGTTTTCATCCGCCGCGCTTTTCTGTCCAGCCGACCAAGGCGGATTCCCGACGACCACCTGAACGGGCGATTTCTGCTGGCGCTCCACCCGCGCGCTGTTGTCCGGAAGCCAGTCCTTTGGAAAACCCGTCCTCTCGGTATGCAGATTGAAGGTGTCGGTGAGCGCAACTCCCTCGAACGGCTCGTACGTGCTCTCGGGGCCGAGGCGGCCGTGGAACGCTTCTTCGATGTGAATCGCCGCGATGTAGTAGGCGAGCAGGATGATCTCGTTGGCGTGAAGTTCTTCGCGGTATTTCCTCAAAAGATCGGCATCGTGAATCAGCGCGGACTGCAAAAGCCGCACGAGAAAAATGCCCGTGCCCGTGAAGGGGTCGAGCACGTGCACCCCCTCATCGCTCAGGCTCCGGCCAAATTCCTTTTGCAGCACGTGATCAGCACTATGCAGGATGAAGTCCACGACTTCTGTCGGCGTATAGACGATCCCCAGCCTGTCGGCGTCCTTTTTCATGGCGGTGGCAAAGAAGTTCTCGTAAAGCTCCATCAATACGCGCTGGCGCGCCTCCGAGTTGTCCAGCCCTCGCGCGCGCATGCGGACGCTCTCGTAGAAAGGCTCCATGTCCCGAATCTCATTTTCGAGACCGAACTCGCCGAAATCCGCTCGCAGCTTGTCCAGCGCTTGCGACACCGGGTTGCCTGCGGCGAAATCGTAGCCCTCAAAAAGCGCTTCGAAAACGGGTCGCGTGAGAATGTGCTGGGCCATCATCTCGACCGCGCTCTCGCGGGTGATGGACTCGTTGATGGAGACCTTGAGCTCTTCGTGAAAATCGCCGAACCACTCACGCAGGGTCTCGTTTTCGGGGTTTTTCAGCAGATTCCCGATTCGCTCGCCCAGGCGGGTGAAGATATCCGCAACGTCCTTCGCCCAGCTTTGCCAGTATTTCCTGTCCCCACATTTTTCGACGATCTTGGCAAATATCTTGTCGGGCGGCAGTTCGACCGGCGGAAAGGGCAACTCAGAGGCATCTACCTTTTCACCATTTTCACCATTAAAGATGACGATGATCGGAGGCTGTGCCTTATTGAGATCTATCTTGTTGATTTCGGCGTCAAGCCTGTCGTCGTGCGAGCGTAGCGCTCGGAGTACGCTCCAGACGACCTCGAACTGCTCGTTTCGGTCGAGGGCACGGGTCGGGTCGACGCCCGCAGGCACAGCTATCGGCAGGATGATGTAGCCGTATTCCTTGCCCTCGGCTTTGCGCATGGCGCGGCCCACGGCCTGAACGATGTCGACTTGTGAGTTTCGCGGACTCATGAAGAGCACCGCGTCGAGCGCGGGCACGTCGATGCCTTCGGACAAACACCGCGCGTTCGAGAGAATCCGGCAGGCGCCATTTTGATTTTCGGAATCTCCCTTCAGCCAGTCGATGCGGTTTTTCCTGTCCAGCGCGTTGTGCTGCCCGTCCACGTGGCGTGTCTCGCATTCCAGCGCGTCCGCTCGCTCCTCTTCGGGCAGCATCTCCCGGGCCTGGCCGATGATGTCCTCCCAATGCGCCTCCAGCCGCTTTGAGGATAAAATCGTATTCGTGAACGCGATGGCGCGCTTCAAGGGACGGACTGGCCCTTCATCTTTTTTCTTGTGCTCCGGGTTTTGCAGCGCGCGCCAGCAGCCGACGACCTTCGCGGCATCGCGAATGGGGATTTCGCTAACCTTCGACTCTGGATTGCTATTCAGCATTACATCAGCCTGCTGCTCATATACACCCAGGACCACGACCTTATAATCGGAGAGCAAATCCTGCTCAACCGCCCGTGAGAAGGGAAGGCGGTGAAACTCCGGGCCGTAGTTCGCCTCATCGTCCATCGAGAACACTTCGATATCGTGGCGCGCCGCTTTCTCTCTCGCGCTTTCGGTGTAAAGACGGGGCGTGGCCGTCATGTAGAGACGCTTCTCGGCTTTGATTCTTTCCCCGTCATGGACGAGCACGAAGGGCGAGGTCTTATTATCTTCCGGCCGCTCGATTCCGGTCGTCCTGTGCGCCTCATCGCAAAGGATGAGGTCGAACGGCGGCGCGCCCTCTTTTTGGGCATCTTCCACGAGGGGAAGGGAATGGTAGGTGCAGAAAACCACCGTCATCGCGCGCTCTCCCGCCAGCCGCAGCGCCGTTGAAATTTTAGACGGCTCCGTGGTAACGGGAATTTCAAGCTCTTCCAGCGAGGCGTCTTCATCCCTTTTTCCTGCGCGCGTATCCGAGCAGATGCCGACGTAGCGGTGTCGTATATCCTTGTGCGTCGCCCATTCGCGCATGGACTGGGCAAACAGCGAGATAGAGGGCACGAGATAGAGCACCCGGCCTCCGACCCCCGCTACGGCTTCGGCGATGCGAAGGGCGGTGAACGTCTTGCCGGTACCGCACGCCATGATGAGCTTGCCGCGATCATGCTCACGGAAGCCCGCCATGCAATCGTCGAACGCTTCGCGTTGGTGCCGACGCAGGCGGAACGTCTCGGGCCTGTAGCGGAGGTCTTCGGGTTCTTCGTGAATCAAATCGGGCCAGTCGAAACGCCGGTGGATCAGATCGTCCAGACAAAGCCTGTCGCACTTGGGCTTGAGGCCGACGACTGTCTTCTTGGCGTTCGGCCCCCATAAGTGGCCGGTATCGACCACGATGCGGGCGGTGAAGGGGTCGCGGGCGGAAGCGGAGATGAACGAATCGAGGTGCGGCTTCGAGATTCGCGTATCGGGCGCGTAGCACTTGCACTGAATCGCGCAGTAGCCGCCCTCGCGCTCCTCGGCCACGAGGTCGATACCCGTATCGCCTCCATCGAAGCCCGAATGCCGGGCCGCCCATTCGGGCCAGAGCAAGACGTCGGAGAAGCGTTCCTTGTAAACGGGGTCTTCGGCGAAAAACCTCTTCATCACCCGCTCGAAGCGGCTGCCCTTCTCGCGCTCCGAATCGGAAATGGCGCGAATCTAATCCAGCATTTCGTGAAAACTGACGCTCAAACTTTTTCCTCCTGATACTTACGCGACACAGACGGGCCGTTCACAAACGCGGGACGCTCACGAGCGTCCCCTACGAAGGCGGACGACGAATGGCAATGAACACAACCTGAATGGTGTGGAGTCTATCTTTTGAAAATCAAACTGGTCAAGCAAAATGCCGCTTTCGCCGTCGCGCAAGATTCGATGAGGGGTGAGGTTGAATGAGGGACGCGAGAAGCGCAGATCTCTCGTATGAACGAACAAACTTCGCGCGGGAGAGATGTCAGTGGAGATTAAGGCTTCTGTAGGGGCCGTTTTGCCGATCAATCAAATTTTCTTGTTGACAACAAAGCAAATTTATATCATTATTCTCACGTTAGGCATATGAGGAGAATGAGACATGAGGCTAAATCTAAAAGATATCGGGGGTAGCGAAGTTTTGGCAGGAGCAGTGAATGGCCGAGCCACCTTGAACCAACTGCTTGCTAAGATAACTTCAGAACCTGATGTGCCAGAATTAGTGTTCTTAGATTTTTCAGATATTCAAGTCGCAACTGCAAGTTTTCTGAGGGAGAGCGTTTTGACTTTCCGCGAAATTGTGCGCAGGCATCGCTCAAATCTTTATCCTGTAATTGCCAATGCAAATGAAGCGGTGAAAGATGAACTACTCGATCTCCTACATTCCCGTGGAGATTGCTTGATGGCTTGTGTACTGAGCGAAGACGAATCGGTGTTAGAAGCCGCTCCGATTGGCAAGCTAGACCCAAAACAAAGTTTGACTTTTGAGTTGGTAAGCGAGCACGGAGAGATAGGCGCTGGAGAGTTAATGCGGCTTTACGGAGAGCAAGAAGAACTCAAGCATTCAACCGCATGGAATAACCGCTTAACAACTCTGGCCTCCTTAGGTCTAGTTGTTGAACTCAGTCAGGGCAGAACAAAGCGCTATCGTCCATTGTTCGGAGGCTTTTGAGGAATGGGAGCGGACTTTATAGAGAAAGCTACACCGAACTTCAAGAAGACTTTGGATCGAGGACGGACGGAACTTGCGACGTCTGATCTATTCACTAAGGAACCGTCCTGCGAGGCCCGTACTGCGGTAGCCGATATTATAAACGGGGAACAACTTTCAATAGGGGAGCAACTAACAGTCGAAGCGCAAGATAAATCACTCGTGGCAAGGCGCGGTAATAATGAAGTAGCACGCTTCGAGAATCCACCACATTCATTATTGCAGGCAGTTATAGAGTCTTACGGAATTGCGAAGGGAAAAGTAGAAGAGGTCCACGAAATGTCAAAAGTAGCGGAGATTTCGCTATGCTAAGTCTGTCAGTTGTGGAACCTTCAGCAGTCACCAGTCGTAACGCGAGGCTTGAGCGCCGACTCTTTCACAACGGAACTAAAAACACATTTAGCTTGGGGTGCATTCCATGCCGTGAACGTCACTTGTGTGGTGGACTTCAGACTAAAGAGACATTATACGACTGCCTTCAATTCTGTTGCCACAAACCCGAGAGTTGTGACCGCGTTTGTCGTAATCATCCAAACTTCGCAGATTATGTTCGCGAAATAGGCACTTTTGACCTCAACAACGTCCCTCGTGCCCAGATTCTAGATGCCCCTAAAATACCGCATGTCGTACCGGTGATCTTCCATGGCAAGAAACACACAACGCCGATCAGTTCCCAAGCGGTTGCTCTATCACTATACCAAATGTTCGACCGCCGGAGTGGCGAGCCGCTTTTCAAAGAACACGCTACATTGTGTAAAACCTTTTCGATAGAATCTAAAGCAACAATCGTGCTGACGGGCACCGCTCGTGATGCACCCATCGAACGTTGGTGGGACCTTGGCGAAAAAAGACGTCGGGCTATAATCCGCGATCTTAAATCAATCGGTATTGGGTTGATCACATCCCCCAACTATAGCCTTTTTCTTGATCGTCCCCGCTGGGACAACTTGCACTCGATAAAACGTATCGCAATCGTCCACGAAGAATTTCTAAGTGAAGGAATGCCAGCAGGGTTGCACGTCAACGGGCGCACGGAGACTGATTTCCATCGTTGGACGGAATACATAGACGCCCGCCCCGAAATCACGCATCTCACTTACGAATTCACAACAGGCACTGCTCGACCTGAAAGGCGCAAGCAACACGCTAAATGGCTAGCAACGATTGCTAAAAGTGTAAACAGACCGTTGCACTTAATCATTCGTGGAGGTGCTAGAGTTCTCCCAATACTTTCAGATACATTTGCCCATGTGACCCTCCTAGAAACATCAATTTTCATGAAGACAGTGAAGCGGCAAAGGGCCTATATTAAAGAAAATGCTTCTTTAGGTTGGCAGCCTTCACCAACATCACTAGGCGCACCACTTGACGATCTGTTTGCGGACAACCTCACAACAGTAAAAAACTATCTGGACAATCTCTGTGTATCCACTAACGGAATAGCGTAATCGTCCAAGTGAACTCATCAGCGCACTCGCTCAATTTCACAACTCTCGACGACCTTGCTTTCGCGGCTGAGCGGGGAAAAGAATTGAGGCTAAAATCATACCAGTTGACAGCACACGACCTTGGCCCAGTAATTGAGTTAAGGCAACTTTCAACAAGCGGGCTTTTGCCTTCTCCAAATAAAGTGTCATGGCTAAATCTAGGTAGCGTCGCCACTCTCTATCGCGCGCTATTAGGTGGTCAATCACAGTGGCTTTGCTCCAAGAGTCGCCAGATTGGTTTTCTGAGAACTGCCTGTAACCAGCCAACTAACGATACTGTCTGGACGCGCTTAGCTTTGAGAATCCAACAGGGAGTATCAGCCGCTAGTTTTCCCAAAAAGATCGCTATTCAACTTCTCGCTGCGATCGGGGAATTATATAGCAACCTTTATGACCACTCCGAAGCACCAGAAACGGGATTGATTGTATTTCGGGTCGAGCAAAATCGCTTTGAGTTCGTGGTAGCCGATCAAGGGATAGGTATTCTTAAAAGCTTGAAAAGCTGCGCGGAATATGCGGTGCTTGACGATCATGGCGAGGCGTTGAGGCTAACGCTGACTGACGGAATATCACGGCATGGGACCGGCGCAAGTCGTGGTTATGGCTTCCGCCCGCTTTTTATAGGACTTGCTAATCTTAACGGTAGCTTGCGCTTCCGTTCAGGCAACCATGCCCTGGTGATTGATGGCCAAAATCCGTCACTGATGACAGCGCGGATTGCCGAGAAAGTTCCAATGGCAGGATTTTTGGTTTCTGTCGTTTGCGAACTCGATAATAGAATCAAAGGAGGTAGATAAGGCACAAGAAGTGGCTTTTAAAATACCACCTCAATACCATACTACTGTCTGTCAGATGTTTTTTTCTGCCCTTATAGAAGGAATTACGCATGAGCAAAGATCGAGATCGCATGGTCTACCGCCGTCCTGATGGTAAATGGGCAAACGAGCGCAACGACGCAGATAAAGCATCAAGCCTTCATGATACGCAAAAGGCTGCAATCGACGCTGCAAAAAAAATGTTGCAAAACCAGGGTGGCGGTGAACTTACAACCAAACGTGTTGATGGACGAATTAGGAGCAAAGATACAATCCCGCCTGGGAATGATCCATTCCCACCAAGAGATGAAGAACATTGATCATCTGTAGGGAATAATCGAGTGTAATTTACTCCCCCCTACCCCACTTTCCCCCTCATCCTCTTCTTCTCGCCCCGTTCGCGCTTGTCCTTGAGGCGTTTCTCTTGCGAGGCGCGGGTGGGGCGCGTGGGGCGGCGCGGCCTGGGCGGGACGGCGGCTTCGGCCAGGGCGGCGCGGAGTTTCTCGAGGCAGTCGGCGACGTTTCGGCCCTGATCGCGGAAGCGGCTGCTCGCGATGACGACGTGGCCGTCCCCCGTCACGCGGCGCGGGTGGCGCGCCCGGAGCCGCGCCTTCACCGCTTCGGGCGCGCTCCCAGACGCCGCCATGTTCCAGCGCAGCACCGCCTTGGTCGAGACCTTGTTCACGTTCTGCCCGCCGGGGCCCCCCGCGCGCGCGAAGGTGAAGTGGATTTCGCGCAGGGGGATGCGGAGCCTCTCGTTCACGATGAGCATGTGGATACTCCCTGGGGTTTGGGGTCAAACCCGATTGATGAATGAGGGTTCGACGCGACCGGGGAAGGAGGGGCTGTTGAAAAAGGCCACAGAAAGAGCACACCGAATTTCACTCCCCCCTTGAGGGGGTCGGGCTTCCCGAGGGGAAAGCCCGACAGAGGCCGAGCGGTTTGTGCGAAGGCCGATGTGGTGGGGGGACATGCCACAGAAAAGCTCCCCCCACCAACTCGCCTGCGGGCTTCGCCCTTGTCTCGTTGTCGGCCTTCCCGAGGAGGAAAGGCCGACCCTCAAGGGGGGAGTGAAAGTCAAAATCGCTTCCCAGACCTTTTTCAGCAACCCCGCCTCAATCGGGTCTGATCCCGCATTTCCCCGCAGTTGCGCGTCGCGCCGAATCCGCGCGCGCGTTCAGAATACACCACGGGCCGCGCCCCGAGAAAGGGCCGGTTTCGGGCGGCTTGGAATTACTCGATGGATGAGAAGCTCGGCAAGTCCCGCCCGGCGCATCGTCATCAAACACGGAGAAACAATGAGACGATTCAGCCATCCCGGAACCCGGACGGGCCGCCGCCGGACACGGAGGACGCCATGAGACGAATCAGCCTTCTTCAGAGATTCCCGAAGACTCTTGGCGCCCACCCACAGCATCCACGGCGGCGTCTCCCGTCCGGCGCGCTTCGCCGCCCGGAGATTCCCGGCACCCGGCCGGGGCGCCCGGGAGCGCCTCAGCCAGGGACTCGGGAATTTCTGAAAAATTCGATAAATTTCGATAAATTCACGGGGTTTTTCGATAAATTCCTGAGAGGGATTATCGAGATAACTATTTATAATACAATTCGTTACTTTCAAATCTTAGCG
>JAPPHK010000068.1 GCA_028820795.1 Nitrospinota bacterium
AGAGGTCGATGCAGATGCGCCTGCTCATGCAGACGATCATCGCCTTGCCGTCCATGGCCTCCAGGCGATTCTCGTAATGCGCGACGATGTCTTCCGCAACGAGTCCCAGACGCTCGTCCGCCCCGACGACGGCTTCGAGTTGCGCCCATTTGGTTTTGAGCCTCTCCTTGCGCGAAACTTCCTCGCCCTCGGTCGCCTCCTCGAAATCGGGGTCTATCTTCGGGCGCTCGCTCTCCTCGATGGCGAGCCTGCTCTCATAGTAGATGGGCACAGTCGCCGCATCCTCGACCGCGCGCTGGATGTCGTAGACGCTGATGTAATCGCCGAACACGGCGCGTGTGTTGGCGTCCCTGAGTTCAACCGGCGTGCCGGTGAAGCCGATGAAAGAGGCGTTCGGCAGGGCGTCGCGCATGTGGCGCGCGAAGCCGTCGATGAAGTCGTACTGGCTGCGGTGCGCCTCGTCCGCGATAACGACGATGTTGCGCCGCTCCGACAGCCGGGGGTGCCGGTCGCCTTTTTCTTCCGGGAAGAACTTCTGGATGGTGGTGAACAACACGCCGCCCGATTGCACCGCGAGCTTGGCGCGCAGGTCTGCGCGGCTCTCCGCCTGTTCCGGGGGCTGGCGCAAGAGATCCGCGCAGCGCGAGAAGGTTCCGAAGAGCTGGTCGTCGAGGTCGTTTCGGTCGGTGAGCACGACAATGGTGGGGTTTTCCATCGCTAGCTCTCGGACGATGCGTCCCGCGTAGAAGGCCATGGTCAGGCTCTTGCCCGATCCTTGCGTGTGCCAGACGACGCCGATCCGCCGGTCCCCCGGCTCCCCGCCCGCTTTGCGGTCCGTCTCAAAACGGCCATCTTCACCTGCGGCGTCGCGCAACGCCGCGGCGCGAAGCGTTTCCTCGACCGCGGCCTCGACGGCATGGAACTGGTGGTAGCCCGCCATCTTCTTCGCCAGCGCGCCGCCGCCCTCGTCCTCGAAGACGATGAAATCGCGAACGAGCGAGAGGAACCGCCGCCGCTCGCAGACGCCCTCCAGCATCACCTGCAACTGGGACGTACGCGGATCGGCCAACGCCTCGCCCGATGTCGTGCGCCAGGCCTTGAACCACTCCCGCCCGGCGGTGAGCGCGCCGACCCGCGCCTCCACCCCGTCCGATATCATCAGGGCCGCGTTGTAGGCGAAGAGCGAGGGGATTTCGGTTTTATAGGTCTGGAACTGTCGCCATGCGCTCCAGATGGTCGCGTTCTCATCGGCGGGGTTCTTGAGTTCGAGCGCGCCGAGTGGCAGGCCGTTCACGAACAGCACGACGTCCGGGCGGCGTTCGCGCCTGTTCTCGACGACGGTGAACTGGTTGACGGCGAGCCAGTCGTTGTTGTCGATATTATCGAAGTCCAGCGCCCGCGCCTGCGCGCCCCGGATGGCGCCCCCGGAATCGCGGTATTCTACCGTCACGCCGTTCACGAGCATCCGGTGAAGGCTGCGGTTTCTGGCTTCGAGCGTCGCCCCCTCCAGGCGGGTGAGCTTGCGGAAGGCGTCCTCTACCGCCTCGGCGGGAAGCGCGGGGTCGAGCTTAGCAAGCGCGTCGCGCAGCCGCCCCTCCAGGACGACATCGCCGTAGTCGCTGCGCTCCGCACCCGGCGTATCGGGCGCGATGTCCGGGCCGTGGGCGGTATTCCAGCCGATGGCCGCGAGCCAGTCGAGGGCGCACTCCTCGACTTCCCATTCGGTGAAGCCTTGCATCGGGTCCTCTGGGCGGAGAGCCGAAGGCGGCGCGCGTATCGGCCCCCTCCGCTCTCCGCGTTTCTACCGGCGCCGGGATTCCTCGTGGCGTTTCGCAATGCCCGGACGCCGAATCTACGAATTGTGATGAAGGATGAAGGGTTCGGGCGTTTCTTGCAATCGGCGGGGGGTGTTGGCCGGAGGTTTCTCAAGAAATGTGATTCGCCCCGCCGTCGGCGAAGGGGGTCTCCCTCCGGGAGCTTCTCGTCCCCGGGTAGTACTTTCGAGTCAGGCGAGGGCGGCGTGTTCGAGGGCGGATTCGGTGAATCGAGTCACGCGGTCAATTCTGCGCGCGCTTCATCGCGGGCCGACCAAAGGACGGGGTGCACGTCGTAATTGCGCATCGCATCCAGCACGTTCGCCGACACGCTTTGCTCCGAGTTGTTCAATATCGCATAGGCGCGTGTTTCTGGAGAACGCACTTCTCTGGTGTCGATCCAGGAAAAGGCCATCGCCTGGGCGGTGTCGCGATTCGGGCGGTTGATCGTCCGGAGTACGCGCTCCGGCCCGGCTTTGGATTTAGGGATCACAAAATCGAACCGATGGTCGTAACCGCTTTTGCCGGTGAACTTGACGTTCGGCGTGTAGCGGATTTCGGCGAGGTCGAGCCAGGCAACCACATCTTCATGGAACAAACCGGCAATGGTGGGCGATGCCAGATAAAACAAATCGTTGACGGCGAGCATCGCCTGCGCGAGGTTGTGCTTGCGAAGCGCGAAGTTGTCTGCAGACGCTCTGACTTCAAGCGTTTTCCCATCGGATTGCACTCCAAAACCGTTTAGCGTCGTCTTGAACAAAGCCTGCCGCTTTGGGCTGTCTATCTTGCAACCAGATTGCTCCAGATCGTCGAGAACATAGCCGTCATCCGTCAACACGAAACCTCCGTTCGCGCGTTTGGCGTAAATCTGAAGGTAATCGTTGTGTCGATCCAGATAGGGCGTAGTAATCTCTATCCAGTCCCCGAGCTCGCGGAGGCTCGTTCTATCCCGCAGCCAGACCCAGTATCGATCCACGAGCGCCTGTATGTCCTGAATCATGAGAACAGTCCTCGCCGAATAAAGGGTGGTTCGACGATATTGCAAAATCGCATGAAATCTTCGAGCGTCAACCAAGTATCACCCAAGCTCGAAAAATGATCACTCGGAACCGGGCTCGCCCACTTGTCGCCGAACCCTTCGCGATAGAGGTGAAGATGGGGGGAAGCAATCTCCGCGCCATCCGGGTTTCGATGAGGCGCACTGCCGAGATCAAGCCGCGCCAGAATCACGACCTGCCGCCCCCGATTCTGATACGTGCATTTGGCGAGATCGATCCGCGATCGGCGCAAGTCGAGAAGAAAGGACTCGCGCCGGTCAGTGGAAGCCAATGGCACCGTAATTCGCCCTCCAAAATCCGGGTAATCCCATTGTGTTCCATCGACCCGGCGCTTATCCAATGCCAAAAGCGCGTCGGCTTCGGCCTGAGTGAGACTCGTGTCGGCCATCATTTCCTCGAATGCAGAAAATATATTCCAGAATAGACCTTCTTGGATTGGCGTCAAGAGGGAAATGACTCACGGGCGGCGACGCGCGTATCAGCCCCCTCCGATCTCGGCGTTTTTACCGGCGCCCGGGATTCCTCGTGACGTTTCGCAATGCCCGGACGCCGAATCTACGAATTGTGATGAAGGATGAAGGGTTCGGGCGTTTCTTGCAATCGGGGGGTGATGTTCGTCGGATGTTTCAAAAAGTCTTTCATTCGCACTTTTGGACAAAAATTGACGTAGATCAGCCGCCTTCATTCTCTGCATCTTGATCTGGTTTTCTCATTTTGAGTTCGATTTTCTGTATTTCGTCTTCACTGAACGTCTGGCTGGAGCGGAGATGAAGGACGATGGGCTCAAGTCTCTCCCAACACGAGTTGGCTATATAGCCCAATTGTTCTTCCGAAAGTTCTTCTCCCGGCTGTGCGCCACAGTTCGCCAAGGCGAATTCAAGCGCGTCTTCGACGGCGTCGGCAATCGAGGCTTTTATGTCTCTTTCCCTCCAAGTGGCCAAAAGAGATTTCAGGGCCATCTGCATGCTGTCCCAATTCACTTTCTCATAAGCATATATTGCGACGATGTTTTCCGGCGTAAAATCTAATTGAATATCGAGGTCCAGTTCTTTCCCCGTGAGAGGATCAATCGCATAGCATCGGGAGAATCGTGGGCCATCGTAGCTGCTGGATAGACACGCTACGATTCTTTGATAGCCGAAGTATTCCGCGTAGGCCAATACCTGTCTGGATTCAGGGTCGCCGCAAACGAAAATGCAATGGAAGAACACTTTCAGAGGACGATTCCTCACAACATCCGTTTCGTTGTAAAACCCAAAACAAGGTTCCCCGTCTTCTAAAAGATATTTGCTCGCATGTTCGCAGTCTTCAATACCAAGGTCGGCTTGATAAGCAAGCGAAAGACATGATTTTACGATTGATCGACCGGCTAAATCCCCTCCAAATTCAAGTGAGATACGAATAGGTTCTTGAAGATTCTCTTGGGCAGGGATTGCTTTCTTTAGGATTTCTTCGATGTCAAGATTCGGATGTTTTCTCTTGAAGCCGGGGAGCATTCCTTTCAATTCTTGAATAGATCTGGGCTGGATATTGATCTCCTTTATATTGCCCAGGTTGCGCTCAGAAAACGTTGGTTTAAGCCGGACCATTGACCTGTCGGGATGCAGCAGGAATTGCTCTCCCCCAAGCGTTTCGACCGGCACTGGCTGATTATCCCCACGCCGTCGCTTGATATCCAACAAAGTGCAGATAGGGCTTAGTTGAGCCACAAGTTCTTTGTCCCATTTCTCGCCAGTCCTGCTATTGCACTTCTTGCATATGAAGTTATGGGCTGTTTTCCGTCCGCCGATGGCATTTGGAATGATGTGTTCCTTGCTGTCGTTGCCGTTGTTTAGCGGTGTATTACAAAAAGCACAACGAGGTTCTGGGTCAGTTTGTCTAGTCCAATTTGATGTTCCCACTTATATTTTCCCTGCCCTTAGTTCCCCCGAGACCAGTTTCGGCAGCAACGTATCACGCAAAGTGGCAAGGGCACGAGATTCGTGGATATTGGTGATTATATGCTCTACTATCGACAGCGTGGCATTTTGAAATTCCTGTATAATTGAAGGAGGCGGGAGGCATAATCTATAACTAGCCATGATCTTCCAACTCGTACGCGGCATTTTCGTGCCTGTCGAAGTCTGATCCGTGTAGTTGACAAACTCTGTTGAAGAAAGACATGCTAGTAAAAAAGCAAACCATTCTGCGGTCTGTTGCGTTACAACAACGATGTCGGTTGAACATATGCCGCCAACCGGCGCAATGCCTACTTTGTGGAAGTAAGGTCTGAGCTTCCCGAATAGAATCTCGCCTTTCTTGAAAATAGACTTATTGCTTGTGATATTGACCGACGATCCCCATTCCATCAGAGAAACCGATTGGCGAGGCATATGGTCTAATCCGATATAGGGTGTGTTGTCAGGTAAATCCATGGGATTAACACTTCGTCTAGGAGAGTTCGCGATATCACCAATACAACCCACCTCCCACCCCTCCGGTATCTTTCCCAACTCGGAGTCCACCAGCCGGTCGGGGAAGAGGTCGGCGATGCGCCTGGGCAGGCCGGTGTCGCGGCCTTCCATCTTCGCGCGGACGGGATCGAAATCCACGAACCACGACTTGAACAGCGCGCGGGCCATCGCCTCCAGCGTCTCGTTCATGCAGCGGTTGAGTTCAATCTTGTCGTCCAGCGTTCCCAGAATATGCGCGATGGCGCGTTGTTCAGGCAGAGGAGGAAGGGAAAGTGTTAATGAAGACAAGCCTCCAACGGTCAGATACGGCAGCGCAGTACCATTAGCAATATCAGCAAAGTCAAATTGAGAGAGCGCATAGTAATAGAATTGGGGATCAATTAGGCTTTTATTGGGCACTGCACCCATCATATTGTTGTCGATCAGAGTAGGTTTGACTATAAACCGAAGGCGATTTTGTTTTAGTGCTTCACCAATTTTTGCAAAAACTGTGGTGCCATTTGGGAATGGTTTAGCTTTGAGATGAGCTAAATCTTCATCGTTGACCCAGTTGTTTGCGCTTTGAATGCATCTGATATTTTCGGGTAAGTTCATGTCGCTTACTTTGATGAACGGGTATGCTCCTGACTCTCTCCCTTGACTTGAAGTAGGGAAAACTGAACCAGCACGTAATTCACAAAGGTCACCAAGAGTCCTATGTTGCCACTCATCCACCTCAACCCGTTCTTCTTTCTCCATTAACACCACATAATTCCTCTCGCCCACCTTCCGAAAGCTCTCGGACACGCTTGCCTGGCCCACGACGGCAACCACTCGACTCCCTGCGTTCAGATATGACGGCTCAGCGCTGAACCTCGTAGGGGATATTTCCCAGCTTCAAGACGCATGGACGGGAATTCTCGTTGTTTCCTTTAATTGGACGTGCGGCGGAGAACCAGCGCCTCGACGATCTCAGCGCCGTCCGGTGATTCTTCTTTCGGATAGGGCGGCTCTCCATGCCGCCCCTCCCACTCGTGCTTCCCCGTTTCCAGGCTGATCTTCTCTGTTGATATCCGCCCCGGCGTCAGGTCGTCGTAGCCATTTTCGTAGCCGTTCACCACGACGCGCAGGTCTTCCGGATATCGCCGGAGCAGTTCGATCAACTCACCGACCAACATTTGGCTCTCCTCACATCGGGTATCCCAACGTCTTCAGGTTCCCGGCGATGGCGGCGTCGAGTCTCGCGCCCTCGGCGGGAGATGAAGCCGGTTTGTCATCCGGGCGTTCCCGCCGCCACTTCCACGGTATCGGCGGTCGCTTGGGGCTGTGGCGCAGGCTCGCCGTGCTTGCACAGGCTTTCGAGATGCAGTTCGATGGCTTCGCGGATCTCCGCCAGCGTCTCCTCCCGGGTGCGGCCCGTCGCGACGCAGCCCGGCAGGTCGGGAACATAGGCCGCGTAGTTGTTTGGAGATTTCTCGATGACGACCGTGTATTTCACGCTCATGAGCGCTCCTCCACTTGGGATTGCTTCAAGATGCTGTTCCACGTGCCGGGCGGCAGATCGTCGCTCGGCTTGCCTGCTATGGTAACGGTACCCGGTTTTTCCGGATGCCGGTACTGCCGGTGGCTTCCCTTGGTGCGAACGAGCCGCCATCCGTCTTGCTCTATCAAGCGAATCACATCTCTAACTTTCGGCATGACCTGTTCGTTTCAAGTTTCATAGGCGGCTTTCGTCTACCGTCGGCGCCGTGGCCGGAATCATCGTGCGTCTTTCACTCCAAACCCCAGGCTTTCGAGATTGGCCTCGATGGCCGCGTCCAGTCTCGCGCCCTCTTTCTGTTGCTCTCGAAGCTGCGTGGCGAACCGTTTCATCTTCTCCTCGAACGGCTCGGTATCTTCTTCCTGCGCCTCCGCGCCCACGTAGCGGCCTGGCGTCAGCACATGGCTGTGCTTATGGACTTCCTCTATCGCCGCGCTTTTGCAGAAGCCGGGAACGTCGGCGTATTCATCCGCGCCTTCACCGCCGCGCCAGGCATGGTAGGTATCGGCGATTCGCGCGACGTCCTCGTCCGTCAGTTCGCGGTGGGTGCGGTCGACCATGCGGCCCAGCTTGCGCGCGTCGATGAAGAGGATTTCGCCGCCGCGCTTCCTCTCCCGCGCCAGGAACCACAGGCAGGCGGGAATCTGCGTCGAGTAGAAAAGCTGCCCCGGCAGGGCGACCATGCAGTCCACGAGTTCCGCCTCGATCATGTTCTTGCGAATCGCGCCCTCGCCCGACTGGGCGGACGACATCGAGCCGTTGGCAAGTACGAAACCCGCCGAGCCGCCCGGCGCCAGGTGATGAACCATGTGCTGCACCCAGGCGAAGTTGGCGTTGCCCTTTGGCGGAACGCCGTATCGCCAGCGGGCATCCTCCGCGAGCCGCTCGCCGCCCCAGTCGGAGACGTTGAAGGGGGGATTGGCGAGTATGAAATCGGCCTTGAGGTCAGCGTGACGGTCGTTATGGAAGCTGTCCCCATGCTCGATCCGCCCCTCGATGCCGCGGATGGCGAGGTTCATCTTCGCGAGCCGCCAGGTCGTGTAGTTCGACTCCTGGCCGAAGATGCTGATGTCGCCGCGCGCCCCGCCGCCGTTGCCGTTGCCGCTCGCGTGCGCGTCGATGAACTCGACCGACTGCACGAACATGCCCGAGGAGC
>JAPPHK010000251.1 GCA_028820795.1 Nitrospinota bacterium
TGGGCATCTTCCCGGGCAGCTTCCTCGACGCGGCGAAGGGCACCGTCGCCGGGTTTATCTAGTAATCACGCGCGACATCGAAAGCGGTACGTTCGACCCTTGTTCTTGGGGGGGACTGCCGGATCTCCTGATTGAGGATTTCTTCGAATTTATCATCCTCGCTCATAAAGTAATTTCCTCGAGTTCTAGGTGCTCAGAACCGCAGCTTCCATAGAGTTTCGATCTGGTCAGCCTGGACCTGAACGGCAGAGAGGGGATGTTTCTGCTTTTTCAGTATCCAGCCGATGAGGCCCACGACCACCACGACACCCAGGACGATGAGCAGCGTTTCCTTCGAATCGCCGTCATCGCCGCCACGATGGCAATGGTATCCACCGGTCGCCGTTTCGCGATGGCACCCGGAAGAATCAAGCCCTCCTCCGTGAGCACCGGCATGGTGGGACGTGACGACTAGAAAACACGCTACGAACAAGATGGTGAAACAGCGCTTTGCAATCATGGTTGGGTCCTCTGGTTTTTGGATGTGCCAAATTTACCTCGTGCGTCAATTCGTGTCTCAACTTATGAAAAATCCTGCCCCGCCTATATTCAAGGCGGCTCATCAGGAAGCAGGAGTTTTTGTCACGACGGCCGATCTTCAATGGTTTTTATTGCGCGACCTCTTCACAAATTCCTGGAACAAGATACGGCCAGGGCGTGGTTCTGGGAGATGCGCTGTCAATCCGTCGTAGCTGCCCGTAGAACGGGTTCACGAACACGGCGAACATTTGAACGAGACACTGGAGTACTGCCGATGGCGTAAATACCAAAGATGTTTCCCGGTCAAGACGCGCACCATCGCCTTATGTCTTGGCATCTGGAATGAAGGGAGTTTGTCCGAACAGGACGGAAGCTGAATTACAGGGGTCCCTTACTCATTCTCATACCCGTGATTACGTGTTTCATGAGCACCGTGGCACTTGGGCGTTTGCGCGTCAAGACGGACGAGCGAGACGTTTGCGGAGTCAAGGCGGGCAAGGATGCGTAGTTCACTCTTCCGGTTTCATTCCGCTCCGGCATTCTGATCTTCCGGGAGCAGTTTGTTTCCTGCGTGGCCGCACCGGCGCACAATCACTCCATAATCGGCCGGCGAACCGCAATCGCTCCTTCATCGGGGTTGTTGAAAAAGTCCACGGAAGGAGCGCGCTGAATATCACTCCCCCCTTGAGGGGGAGTCGAAGGGCTGAGGGCGTAAGCCCGAAAGCGATTCGGTGGGGGGTATAATTCGGAATGGCGATCAAACACGTTTTACCCCCCACCGGTTCAGCTTTCGCACAATTCGCTCGGCTTCACCGTCTGGCTTTCCCCTCGGGAAGCCAGACCCTCGGGGGGGAGTGATTTTTCTCTCACCCCGGTAGGTAATATAATCCGGATATCGAAATTATGACTTTTTCAACAAACCCCTCATCAGTCGCGATTGACCTCATTGGCCAGTATGGACCCTCCATCATCGGGGCAGAAAAACCCTCGAGGGAAAAGCGGCTGCTGCGCATTCGCCGCTCTGGCGCGACACCCCTCCCTCGCTCCGAACGGTTCCGACGACTCACAACAATCCCCTTATCCCGAGCAGTCCCCGTAAGGGGCTGTAGCGAGGGTTCGAAACCGACTGATGAGGGGTTTATTGAAAACATTCCGATGAGGCGCAATCCCCCTCCTCGTCCAGCGCAGCCCGCCGCTCCGCCTCACCCCGAGCAGCGGCCCTACGAAAGGCTCAGGACAGGCCCCTCGACTTCGCTCGGGGCCAGGCTCCGCTGTCCTCCCGCCTCCCTCACCCTGAGTAGCCGCCGAAGGTGAAACGCGACTGAGAAAGGAGCGTTTGTATCGAAGGGCGAAATTCGCACCCGCCGGAGAAATGCGCTCCCTTTGACCCTCCCTCCCCGGTTGGCTCAAACCTTCGATACGTCCTCCGGCAAGATCAGGACTACGCAGGATGAGGGTTCGGGGCGTTTGGCCGGGATGGGGGCGTCAAGCGTTCTGCGAAGTCCGGCGCCGCGCGGTGGGTGAATCCCGACCAGCGCAGGCTTTTTCAGGAAACCCGATGAGGGAGGGTTCGCCGGAATGACGAACAAAATCGCACCGCCTCGTAAGGACAGGTCGCGACCCCGGACAGGCGCAGAGGCCTGTCCCTACGGACCCTCCTCCCCGGTTGGATACATGCGCCGAATCCCGAAAACAGGACCTCTTCAACAGCCCCTTCCCGGTCGCGCTTGTCCTTCGGCGGCTACCCGGGGTGAGGGAAAAGAGAATTCGCGGTCTTGGCGCCGTTCGGGGTGAGGTCGGTACGGAGGCCAGGCAAGACGAGGGCCTGGCGCGACTGATCAAAGAGCCCCGGGCGCGAGCGTTCAGGGAGCGCCATAGGCGCCGCTCCCGGGGGCCGGGTTTTTCAACAGCCCCTCCCCGGTCGGGTTCGACCCGCATTCGCCGTGAGCTTGAAACCCGGTATTTCGCAAAAATGCCTGCGCCCGCGGCGATGCTCTCGCCGAGTATTCCACGGGCGGCTTATAGGAGGAGCGATGAGGATGAAAGGCGGTATCGGGTGTGAGCGAGGACGAAACCGGGGAGGGCCGCCGGGGCCGTTCGGAAATGATGAAAATAAATTTAATGCAAATAATAATTTCCGTAAATTTCGATAAATATAGATAAATTCACGGGGTTTTTCCGTAAATTTCCGACAAATTATTTTCCTGGGAGATGACGCCGGGGAACCCAAGCGCAGGGGGATTCTGCCACGGTGCGCTCGCTGCCCCATGACGGCAAATGCGGGGAATTGCGGGGACCTTTATGGGTGATTGGCATGGCTTACGCCTCCCAAAATGTTCGTACGGGCCACGGATTGACATTTTGTCAGACCGCGAGCGCCTTCTCCCGAAAAATAGTCAAAAGAAGATGCCCGGCGCCGCCAGACGCAAGGCTTTTCTCCGGCCTTCCCCGCACCGGATAGGCATTATATTTCATTGAAATATATATGGTTATGTAAGAATTAAGTTTTTCGACGAAAAAAGGGATGTTTTGGCACGGTTTGTGCTTATTTTAAGGGTGTGAACCATTTGCCCTCGATGGGCGCCTTGAATAGAGGAGCCTTTTCTCCCCGGTGATCAGTAGAAGGGTCCCCCGATACTGTTTCACTGACATCTCGCCGAATGATTCGCCTTGACTGGCGGATTCCTTCCTGTATGGGGCATGTCCTTCGGGGCGTGCCCCTGGTCTTTATTTTACAATGAGTTGTTCGAGCAGTGCGGGCGCATCGAGGAGTGTGGGAAGGGTCAAATCGCTGGGAATCGAGGAGTGTGCTGAAAGGTGGACCGACAGCATTCCCGCCGCTTCGGCGGCCAACATGTCGTATTTCCCGTCCCCGATGACGACGCATTTTCCGGGCGCTACGCCGATAGCATCAGCGCCCGCGAACATGGGCCTCGGGTCCGGTTTCCAAAAGCCGATATCCCGGGTAATCAGAACATCGAAGGAAATGTTCATTTTTTTCACCATCTTCAGAACGTGCCGCTCCGCGTTGTTCGTCACGACGCCGAAGGGGACTTTCTTCCTCCTCAGATAAGCGAGCAATTCATGTGCGCCATCGTTGGCTTCCGCCACATCGGCGGCCTTAAGTTCATGTTTTTCAAGGATATCCGATATTTCATTCGCGCGTTCAGGAGAGAGCGTGGGGAGATAATCCAGAATCGATACCTCCCCGTCGAGCAATCCCATCTCCTCTTTCATGGCGGGCCAGTCGAAGGCGGGTTTCGTGAGCGTGCCGTCAAAATCGAGCAACACGCCCTCCATGACACGTTTCATTTTTTCCTCACAGCGCTCTTGAAATTTCGTCGGAATCAAAGCGTTTAAGTGGATGGGTTTTTCCGCCACTATTCATTCTTACCCCAAATTCAGACGCGCAAAACTCGCCGATGCGAGAGGCTATTGCGCCCGTTGCCATGAGCGCCTCTCGAACGATTTCTTCCCCTTCGGCCGGAACCGCCAGCAACAGCGCTCCCGACGTGATGACACCCAAAGGATCCAGGCCCAATACTTCGCAAATCTTTCCGCCTTCAAGAGAGATGGGAATACTGTCTTCTTCCACGATCGCCCCCAAACATGCTGCTTCCGCCATTTCATGGATGCCTGTAGCGAGGCCTCCTTCCGTGGGGTCATGCATGGCGTGTACCTGGCCTGTACCGGCCGCCGTAAGAGCTTGCGCCACAACACTGATACCGGGAGATTCCAGGTATCTTTTCGCGTTTTCCAGCATCTCGACATCTATGTAGTTTTTCAGAAAATCGTATTTAACGTCCGCGAGAATCGCCGTTCCTTCAACAGGTATGGGACGCGTAAGCAGAATGAAATCATCCACTTGCGCGCCTGCGCCGCGAATCAGGTTCTCTTTCGAAACTTCTCCCAGCATGTGGCCCGAAAGAATCGGAAATTCCAGTCCCGATGTAATCTCCGTATGCCCGCCACATAAGTTGATCCCCAATTCAGCGCAAGTGTCGTCCACTTCCTGCCAAATACGACCTACCATCGCCTCATCAGCGCGACCTTCCGGCAGGAGCAATGTCATCAGGAACCACAACGGAACCGCGCCCATGCAAGCGATATCGTTTGCGTTCACATGAACGGCATAGCGTCCGATTTGATGTTCAACGAACGTGATAGGGTCTGATTTCGCGACGAGGTAACGGTCTCCCATATCGATGACGGCCGCGTCTTCCCCCACCTGGGGACCAACGATGAGACGCGGGTGGGAGCTTGTGTTCTCGAGTAGAGCACCCAGTACATCTGAAGGTAGTTTGCCTGCTGGGAATGGGGATTGTTTCACCATTTTCTTACCATATGGAGGAGGCTCCACAACAAAAAGCCCGACATCGTGAGGGCAAGGCGTTTTCATGTTGACGCCCGGGTTGCGGCGTTTTAGAATCCCGTCTTCCCGATGAAGGCATTGAAACACTTGCCTTTCCCGGGAAAAGGGCCGATAAGGAACAACCCTTGGTTGTCCGTTGATTGCTCCACAACTGCCACGGTAGCTCAGTCGGTAGAGCAGAGGACTGAAAATCCTCGTGTCGGCGGTTCAATTCCGTCCCGTGGCACCAGAAACCCTCTCGTTCATGTCAATCATTGTCCGTGACGCCTTCCAATTCAATATTTTTTCCGTTTAACTCCACCGTGCTCGTTAGCGGAACGGCAGTCTGAACCATCTGCTCGGCGTAACAGCCTTTTTTCGCTAATCGGATGATATTCAGGATTTTCTCTTCCGAATCGCTCGATTCGACCTTGAAGTGCGTACGCACCTGCCGGCATCCTGAGTTCACGTCGCCTTTCAGTACGGATCCCTTTAGAAAATAATCGAATTCCACGCGGCAGGTGGCCTTCTCGAAGGTCGTTTTCGTCATATGAGCGTACCGCCCAAGCTGGGTCAACAGTCAGAAACCGACCCCCATGGCGATGTATGTAAGGGGCTGGGGATACCTGTCCTCTCCACCGATGCGGGGCGGTTCATCGCTGAGCACTTCGAAATGCCGGAATCGCCCGATTTTGAGCTGCCCGTCGTCCATCGTTTCCGTCTCGGCGAGCATGGTGATCTCGTAACCGCCTTTGGGGAGTTCGGGCTTGTCGATCGGCCGCTCGCCGGGCACGGTGCTCTCATGCCAGGGATAGTTGATGCTTTCCACCATGTTTGTATGTCCTCCAGTGTTTGGATGCGAAAAATTTTATTCCCATAAATGATTGTTTGTATGGATGTTATTCCCATTTCAGCACACGGATGTACCCCTCTTGCGGAATCTGGACGAGCGGCTCCAGGCCTTCCTCGATTTTGTGCATCTGGATGGTTTTGAGATGCGCATACGCCTCCCAGAGCATGTGGCGGAACGTGTATTCGAGGTTGAAGTGAAACAGTTCCGTATCTTCGGGGTCGATCCACACGCCGGTGCGGTGGGCCTTGAGGGTGACGTTTTCGCGCCACCGGCGCACGTCCTCGCCGGTTCCGGGGCGCATCTTGCCCGCCGGCACGCGCTCGGTGATATGTCTCCCGTCGCGGATGGACTCGGTCGTCTCCGCTCCCAGCACCTCCCAGGCGAGGGCGAACGAATCCCGCATGACGCCGATAAGGTCTTGAATTTGCGGGCAATACGCGTCTTTCATCATTCGCCCATCGAAGCGCTCGAACAACGCCTCATCGCGCGGAAGCGCATCGCCGAAGAGGATCGCGCCCCAGCGGATGAGCAGCCACCGGTAGGGCAGAGACGCCACATGGCTCACCTGGTCCCGGATCGACCAGAGACCCCAGCTCTTCTCCGCTCTCGTTCGCCGCAACGATTCCTCGGAGAGGCCTTCCGTTTCTTTCTCATATAATTCAACGACTTGCGGGAATTCGGGGAAAAGCGCGCGCGCTGAATTTTCTCGGTCCTGCATCTTCTGGATTCCTCCGGTCAAACGTGCAATTCCGCGCATTTGCCGTTATCGCGGGAGTGGCGGGCCATGGCAGGATTCCCCTGCGCCCCGGTGCCGCGGCGTCTCTTTGGCCCTCAAAAAATTATTCATTTAATTTATCGAAAAACCCCGTGAATTTATCTAAATTTATCGAATTTTACGGAAATTCGTTTTTCCGCTCGAGTTCTTTCCGAAGCGACACCATACCTGAGCCGAACCTTCGCCGCTACGGGGAAATGCGGGGAAATGCGCGCATGGGCCACCCTGGTTCGTTTCGAGGCCATCACCACTACGATGGGCAAATGCGGGGAGGTGCGCCCCCCTCTTCACGGGAGGGCCTGATTCACTGGAGCGGAAGGACGCCCTTCACCCCGATTCGCCGGTCGAGGGGTCCGCTTCTTTCAGCCGCCGAACGCGCTGGAGGCGAGGTAGGCGCCCAGCGCCAGGAGGGAGAGGAAGAATATCTTCCGGAACAGCTGCTCGGAGAGCCTTTTGCGGATGCGCTGCCCGAGGACCATCCCCGCCATCGCGGGCGCGAGCGCCATGGCGGACAGGACGCCGTGCTCCATCCGCAGCAGGCCGTTGGCCTGAAGCGCGAACGCAAGCGCCAGCGTCGATACCGTGAAGAGCATACCCATCGCCTGGATCAGCGCGTCGCGCGGGAGGCCGAGCGCCTGTAGGTACATCACCCCTGGCACGACGAAAGACCCCGTCATCCCCGTCAGCACGCCGTTCACGAGCCCGGCCAGCGCGCCGGCCCACTTTTCATGGCGGGTCCGGACCCCGAATCTCAAGCCGAGCAGGTTCGCGGCGGCGTACGCCGCCAGCAGCAGACCGAGGAGCGCTGTCAGCAGCGAGGAATCGACGCGCGTGAGCGCGGACGCTCCGAGCCGCACGGTGACCGCCGCCACCAGCAGGAACAGCCATATCCGGCGCAGCAGGGCCCGCCCGTTGCCGCCGACCACCGCCTGCCAGACGTTGGTCACGAACGACGGAACGAGGAGCAGGGCCATCGCGTTCGTCAGGTTGAGCGCCACCGCCAGGACGGCGAGGCTGACCGTCGGCAGGCCTAAGCCGATGACCCCCTTGACCGCGCCCGCGAGCAGGAAGGTCCCGGCGATGGCGAGGATGGTGGCGGCGTCGAACATCTCGTCGTTCCCTGGTCGGCGTTCGTCGATGCGGCCGCGAAGGGCCGTTCACTTCGTCGGGCGATGCTTCCGCCGCTCAGTATCGCACAGGCGATGCGGCGGCGCTCCTCTTGCGCGGTTACGATTATCGCGGGTATGATTCGCCTCAACACGAGGAACACGCCCGAAAAACCAGGTGGAAACGGAAGGCCCAGCCACTGGCGCGACCGCGGCCGGTGAGACCGTTTTACCCTTCGGCTCGTCCATCCGACGAACGTTTCCCCACGATACATTCGAACGCATGTCCTCGTTCACGGCGCGAGCCGATCCGCAGGCTCCGATG
>JAPPHK010000083.1 GCA_028820795.1 Nitrospinota bacterium
ACGGTAAAGGCAGCTACGAGGGCGTCGCGGCCTCTGAAGCCGCCAACAGCGCGGTCGCGGGTGCCGACCTCATACCCACCCTCACGTTCGGCATTCCGGGGGATCCGAGCGCGGCGATTCTCATGGGCGCGTTCATCGCGCAGGGGCTGCGGCCGGGGCCGAGCCTTTTTCAGGAACACGCCCCCGTCATGTACGCCATCTTCACCCTGCTCCTGATCGGGAACCCCATCATGCTGATCCAGGGGTGGCTCCTGACGGGCATGTTCGCCAGGATAGTCAACATCCGCCAGTCGCTGCTGGTGCCGGGCATCATCGTCTCCTGCCTGGTGGGAGCGTACGTCTATCACAGCAACCTGGGCGACCTCATTCTCGCTCTCATCGCGGGCCTGTTCGGATACGGGTTGAGAAAACTCAAATTTCCGATGGCCCCGCTCGTCATCGCGTTCATCCTGGCGCCCCGGGCGGAGGAGGCCTTGCAGCAGGCGCTTATTATTTCAGACGGCGATTATTCCGTTTTCATCACCCGCCCCATCTCTGCGTTGTTCATCGGTATGACCGTACTCATGCTGGTGACGAGTATCTGGAAGCGACCGTGGGCCGAAACCATAAGGCCGCAAACGGTAACCGATTCATCCAACTCAAAGGAGGAACCAAAATGATGCGCAAATCCTGGAAGATCGCCTTGGCGGTAGTCTTGTCGTTCGGGCTCCTCGCCTTCACCGCCCCCCCCGTCGCGGCGGAGAAGTATCCCTCGAAACCCATCAAGATCATCGTGCCCCTGGGCGCGGGCGGCTCGCACGACCTCCACTCGCGCGCCGTGGCCAGCGTGCTGCACCAGTACATCGGTCAGCCCGCCTACGTGCAGCTCATGCCGGGCGGCGGCGGAAAGATAGGGATGGGGGCGCTCAAGCGCGCCAAGCCCGACGGCTACACCCTCGCGATGGGCGCGAACAGCCACCTCTACATGTCGCCCCACGTGAAGGACATGGGCTTCGACCCGTTCAAGGATTTCATCCCCGTGTTCCAGATCAACGAACTGCCCTACATGCTGGCCACGCTGGGGAACCAGCCGTGGAAGAACTTCAAGGAATACATCGCCGCGGCGAAAAAGAGCAAAGGCAAGATCAAGCACGGCTCCACGGGAACGTATGGCCTGAGCCACACCATGATGCTCAAGATCGCCTACGACACGAAGACGAAGTTGCCCCACGTGCCCTTCCGCGGAGGCGGCCCGGCCATGAAGGCCATGCTGGGCGGACACGTGCAGACGGCAGGCGCCAACCCGGCGACGGGCGGCGTTCTCTCGAACTACAAGTCCGGCAAGATCCGCATTCTGGGCGTCGCGGCCGCCAAGCGCTTCCCGCTTTTCCCGGACGTGCCGACCTTCAGGGAGCAGGGGGTCGACCTCCTGCTGTCTTCGAAGCGCATCATCATGGCGCCCGCGGGAACGCCCAAGGACCGCATCGACATCCTGGAGAAGGCACTGCTCAAGATGGCGAAGGACAAGACCTTCAAGCGCCTGCTCAGGAAGATGGGCGTCAAGGCCGAGCCGGTCGTCGGCGAGAAGCTCCTGAAAGAGGTGAGAGCGGAATACGAGAGCAACAAGGACATATACAAGAACGCAGGGGTGAAGATCAGAAACTAAGGTCCGAGCGTTCGCAAGAAGCCGATAGCATTGGCGGGGGTGCGCTTCGCGCCCCCGCTTCGGCGTTTTCACGTTTTGGCGGGTACTTGACATGCGGCGCCTGAGCGATCATCTCGTGGCGGAGACGGAATATCTCTGGGCGAACGTGGGCGCGGGCGTCACCGAGGCCGGCGTGGTGCTCATCGACTGCCCCGTGCGGCCTTCCGATTCGCGCCGCTGGCAGGAAAAACTGCGGGCGCTCAGCCCCAAGGGTATCCGCTACCGCATATCGACGGATTATCACGGCGATCACACCATCGGCGCCGCGTTCATCGAGGATGAAGGGGTCATCTCCATCGCGCCGCAGCGCGTACATGATGCGCTCGCCGCGAAGGAAGGCTCTCTCGCAGGACGCGAAACCTTCATCAATACTTTGGATGACATCGGAGCGCACGGGGAGGCGAAAGAGATTGCGGAAGCCGTCCTTCCCCTGCCGCAGGTGTGCTTCGATGCGGGGATGACGCTCCATTTGCATCCGCTGACGTTCGAGATTTACCGCCTGGGCGGCCATACGCCCGCATGCAGTTCGGTGTACGTGCCCGAGGAAGGCGTCATCTACACGGGCGACGTGATGATCAACGAGCCGGGCCCCGGCATGCGCGAGGCGCGCTTTCGGGAGTGGATCGATGCGCTCGCGTGGATGGAGAGCCTGCCCGCCGCGCACGTCGTCCCCGGCCACGGGGAGATATGCGGAATAGAGGAGGTTCGGCGCTTCAGAAACGATTTCGAGGAGATGTGGGGGATGATGGAGGGATTGGTGGAAAAGGGCATGACGCAGGAGGAAGTCGTCACCGACGATTCGTTCGAGAGATTCTTCTGGTCCGATACGGGGCGGGGCGAATCCTGGATCGCGCACAGGAGGCGGACTTTCCGGCGGGGGCTCGAGAACCTCTACGCGGAGGTGAAGGAGGGCTAGATATGCGAGCGGAAGAGAAGAGGCTGGGCCGCGTCTTTCATCTGGAATTCGATGAGGACGACGATTTCTTCGGGGAGTTCGAGCGCTTCGTGGTGGAGGAGAACATTCGAAGCGGTTCGGTCATCGTGTTCGGCGCGCTCAAGGAATCGGACATCCGCACGGGTTTCAGGGAAGTCATCGGCCCCTCGGCACGGTGCTATTTCCACGACTGGCGCGAACTCATCGCCGTGGGGAACATCTCCTGGCCGGAGGAGCCGCCCGCCGTCCGGGGGGACGAGACTTGGGAGGAACCCCGGCCCTACATCCACTTGCACCTGGCGCTGAGCGGTGGCCCCTATCAGCCGGGCGAGGTTCTCGTCGGCCACCTGAGCGGGGGCGTCGTGAAGGGCATGTTCGCCGAAGTGCACGAGTTCGTGTGAGGAGGCGCCATGGAAGCGGAGGGGAGAATCCAGGAAAGCGTCGACAAGAGCGAGATCAAGGACGTTCTATCCATCGTGAACTACGCGCGCGATGCGGGTCTTTGGGAGGAGTGGCGCGCGTGCTACCACGCAGACGCCACGCTCACCACCTCGTGGTTCAGCGGCGCGCGGGATGAATTCGTCGAAGCGGCCAAGAAGATGAAAATCGCCCGCCACCCCGGCGAGAGCCAGAAACACACCGTCACGAACCCCTGGGTGCGCCTGAGAGGCGTACGCGCCGCCGCCGAGCACGACCTGATCCTCTACCAGAGAAGGTTGGTCGACGGCGTGGAGCTCGATTTCACCACTTGGAGCCGCGTTCTCGCCCTGCTCGAGAAACGAGACGGCGCGTGGCGCATCTGGAAGCGAACCAACATCTACGAGAAAGACAGAATGGACCCCTACAAGCCCGACGAGGTGCCGGCCTCGTTCTACGCCTCCATCGACCTCACAGGCTATCCCCCGGCCATCCGCTACCATTGCTGGCGGAACGCGAAGATCGGTCACCCGCCCGCCCGGGGCATCGTGCTCCAGCACAGCGCGGAGGAAGCTGCCGTCCGTAAAGAGGCGGAGGAGTGGTTGAATGGGGGCGTGAGCCTGTAGGGACAGGTCTCCGTGCCCGTCCGAGGTCGCGACCCTGGGCCGTTCACAGGAACGACCCACTGCGATGCGGTGCGTTTTTGTTCGTCATTCCGGCGAAAGCCGGAATCCATTTGCTTTGCCTTTGTTTTTTCTTTTCTGATTGGTTCCCGCTGGCGCCGGAGAGAAAGAAGAGCCGGAACATTGTCATATTGCATTAAAATGGATTCCGGCTTTCGCCGGAATGACGGCGGTGGTCAATTCCGAACGAGGAGGGGTTATTCAACAACCGCCTCAAGGGGGGAGTGATTCCGAACCAAGATCGGCAGACCCTCCCTCCTCGGTCGCATTTGATCTCACTTCCTGAGCTTCTCCATCAGCCAGTCCGCGATGTAGGTGACGCCGAGCGAGAGGTTATCCCGCCGGCAGTGCTGGGAACCCCTCTCCCCGACGGTGAAGATATTGAGCGTCTTGTCCTTCGAGCGAACGGCGCTGAAGAGTTTTCTCGCGTCGCGCGTGGGCGCCTGCTTGTCGTCGATTCCGTGGGTGAGCAGAAAGGGGCACCGCATCTTCTGCACCACGCCGTCGAACCGGAATCCTTCGAGCTTCCTGAAGGTGTCCTGGAAAATCGTCGTGTTGAATATCCACAGGATGTGGTGGCTGCATATGCAGAGTTCCGTCTTCATCGAGACGGCAACACGTCATCCGGATCGGGCATGCGGTAACCGACCCGGAGTTCGGTCAGGATGTAGGTGGGCCGTCTGGCGTCGTCGCCGAGCTCGCGGCGCAGCCTCTTGACGTAGGACCGCACGATTCTCGCATCGCTGCTACGCCCGTTCCAGACCTGTCGCAACAGGGTCTCGTAGGTCAGCACACGCCCGGCGCCAAGCGAGAGGGCGCGCAGGAGATCGTATTCCGTTGCCGTGAGCGCGACAGGGCGTCCGCCGACGCTCACCTGGCGGCGTTCGTAATCGATGGCGAGGTCGCCCAGTCTGAAGAGTTCCGGCTCGGTCCGGCGTCGGAGCGCCGCCCGGACCCGCGCCACCAGCTCGGTCGGCGAGAAAGGTTTGACGATATAGTCTTCTGCGCCGGCATCGAGAGCCCGTGCGACTGTCTCATCTCGGCCGTATCCGGAGATAAAGATCACCGGGACCTCCGCGAGCCTGGGGATACGTTCCATCAACTCGATACCGTCAACTCCCTGCAGCATCAGGTCGAGCAGGACCAGGGCGGGTTTCTGCATCTCTATCACATACTCGAGTTCCTCGTGGTTGCCCGCCACCAGCGGAGCGTAGCCTGCCTCGCCGAGCGCGTCGCGGACAAAGCGCAGCGTCTCCGGGTCGTCGTCGACCACGAGGATGCGCATTCGTTCGCCTCCGTCGTGGCGCGCCGCGGTCCGGCTCCGCTCTTCGCCGGTTGGTGCGGGATTGGCCTCGACAGCCGCCGGGAGCGTGAAGGTGAAGCGCGCTCCCCGGCCGGGGCCTTCACTTTCGGCCCGGATGCGTCCCCCATGCGCCTCTACCAAGCCCTTGCAGATACCGAGGCCGAGCCCGCCCCCGACCCCACGCTCACCGTTGCGGACGTATTTGCGGAACAGTTTCGTTAGTTGGTCCGGAGCAAGGCCATGACCGTCATCTGAGACCGTGATGGCGACATGTACGCCCTCGCGCGCCGCCGCGACCCGGATCGTCGAAGACTCGGGCGAGTGTCGGGCGGCATTTGACAAGAGATTGTTAAGAACTTGCAAGATACGTTCCTGATCGGCCATGACCCGGGGGAGGTCCGGCGGCGAGTCGATGTCTACCCGGTGCCGGCTGCCGCTGGAAAGGAAGGTGGTCCGCGCCTGGTCGAGCAGATATGTCACCTCCGAGGGCGCGGGCGCGACGGAGAGCATACCCGCCTCGATGCGGCCGGCGTCCAGGAGGTCTCTGATGAGACTGTCCATGCGGTCGGCCTGCTCCTCGATGATGCGGAAAAACTGCTCGATCTCCGCCGGGGCGAAGTTCCGCGGGCGGCGAAGGGCGGTGGCTGCCGAGCCTTTAATCGAGGTCAGCGGCGCGCGCAGTTCGTGGCTCACCATGCTCAGGAACTCGGCGCGCATGCGCTCCAGCTCCTTGAGTTGCGCGAGGTCTTGCATGGTGACCACCACGGAAAGGGGCGTGTCGTTTTCGGCGCGAATCGGGGTCACGTTGATGAGCGTGGTAACGCTGCGACCGTCGGGGACGGAGAGTTCGATCTCCTCGGCGCGCATCGTCTCCGCGTTGGTCAGCACCGCGGTTATAGGCAACTTGGCGAGCGAGATCTCTCTACCGTCGGCGAACCTGCATGTCATGACCTCGAGCAATTGCTCCAGTCGTTGACCAGACAAGCACAGGCTCTCCACGAGCCGTTTCGCCTCGCGGTTGAACGAGACCGGATTGCCGCCTGTCGTGTCGAACACCGCAACACCGACCGGTGATGTCTCGATGAGCGCCTCGAGGTCGGCCCGGGCGCGCCGCTCGTCGCTGTAGGCGCGGGCATGGGCTATAGCGGCGGCGGCCTGCGTGGCAAACAGCAGCAATACTTCCTCGTCGGCATCCGTAAACTGCTCTCCACCGTCCTTATCGAGGAGGTAAAAGTTGCCGACGTGAATTCCCCGGTGGTGCATCGGCGTTCCCTGGAATGTCTTCGACGTCGTCGGCAGCATGAAATCGATCGAGTAGCCGAGAGATCGGGTGTAAGCCGGCAAGTCGGGTAATCGCAGCGGCTTCGACAGGTCGCGGATGAACGAGAAAAGCTTCGGCCCGTCGGACCATTCCACCATGTTGCGGTGTTCCTCTTCGGTGAACCCCGAGGAGACGAAGTCCTGGGGGACGCCCGTTTCGTCGATGGTGGCGATGGCGCCGTAACGCGCGCCGGTAAGTGCGCGGGCGCTTTTGACTACCTCATTGAGGACCGTGTCCAGATCGAGACTCGCGCCGATGCGCAGCATCGCCGCGGCCAAACCGGAATGGCGCGCCTCATGTGCCTGTTCGGCGACTTCTCGGTCGTTGGGATTACTGATGGCATCTGCCTCCTTCCGGCGGGGGGTTGGCCGGATCGGCTACCGGAATGAGTACAGAATTCGTACTGTAGTCATGTTGATTCTTCATTATCCACACCAAATTCATAACATTATTTATATAATCTGTGCAATTGTATTGGGTCGATTCAAGGTCAGGTCCCGTTGCGACACAATCCACAAAAAATAGGTTCCGGGGGTGGGTCCGCGCCTGTTTCGACATTCCGGGCAAGTGCGTCCCGAATACAGCGGCAGACCGGGGTCGGATACGGTCAAGGCGCCCGACGCGGACTGACGATGGATACGGGTCATTCCGTCTTCTGGATCCGGTTCATTCCTCCCTCCCCGGTCGGGTCTGACCTCACGGCTTGAGCTTCTCCATCAGCCAGTCCGCGATGTAGGTGACGCCGAGCGAGAGGTTATCCCGCTGGCAGTGCTGGGAGCCGCCCTCCCTGACGGTGAAGATCTTGAGCGTCTTGTCCTTCGAACCCACGGCATTGAAGAGTTTTCTCGCGTCGCGCGTGGGCACCTGCTTGTCGTCGATTCCGTGGGTGAGCAGAAAGGGGCAGCGCATCCGCTGCACCACGCCGTCGAGCCGGAAGGCTTCGAGCTTCCTGAAGGTGTCCTCGAAGTTCTTGGTGTTGAAAATCCACAGGATGTGGTGGCCGGGCACGGAGAGTTCCGTCTGCATCGAGGCGGCGACGCGCTTTTTCCACGTCGCGTGGTAATCCCAGCACGCCCCCCAGGCGACGCACGCCTTGTAGCGCCTCTCCATGCTGGCGATGCGCGGCGCGTAGTACCCGCCGAGGCTGATGCCGACCACGGCGGCTCTTCTCGCGTTCACGTCGCCGCGCGTCTCCAGGTAATCGAGCGCGGCGGAGCCTGCGGCCTCGTAGTCGGGGCGTAGGTATTGCTCCCGGAAGCGGATGGCCTCGCCCGTACCGGGTCCGTCCATGACGAGGCAGCTCATGCCGCGCCGCACGAATTCCTCGACGCCGCGCAGGTATTGGATCTCCTTCGTGATGTCGAGACCGTCGAAGTAGACGACGACGGGCGGCTTCGCCTTTTTCGTGTTCTGCGCGTGCACGAAATACCCCGGCAGGTTCACGCCGTTCTCATACGGCACCTCCACGCGCTCGATGCGGGGCGCGTCGGTGAGCTTCGTGAAGCGCAGGAAGCTGTCGAGCGCGAGCATGTAGGCGTCTTTCGCCCGCTTGTCCTTGGGCGTGCGGAAGCGCTCGCCGATTTGA
>JAPPHK010000170.1 GCA_028820795.1 Nitrospinota bacterium
GCGGCGCCGCTGCAGGTTTCGCTCGCGGGCGAGGCGGGCGCAGAGGCGGCGGAGGCTCACCACGGCGCCGTCTCGGCGGAGCGGGCTTCTGATTTCGCGCTGCCCGTCGGGAGCTGGCGCGGCTATGCGCGGGGCGGGTTCGGGGCGAGCGACGCGGGCGCCTTCGCGCGCCTCGGCGATGCCGAATCCGATATGACCAGCATCATCCTGGGAGCGGGCCACCGCGCAGGTCCCGACCTCTCCTGGGGCGCCGCGCTGAGCATCGTCCGCCATGAGAACGAACTCGCGGGCGCGAACCTGGGCGGCGACGCCGTGCTCGGCTCGCTGCACGGCGCGTGGCGCAGCGGCGGCCTCCAGGTGAGCGTCGCCCTGACCCTGGGGCAGACCTCGGTGGACGTCGAGCGCTCGGTCGCCCTCGGAGCGGCGACGCGCACCGAGCGCGGCTCCACCGACGCCGCCCAGTTCGGGGGCGAATTCGAGGTGGCGTGTATGCTGGGCGTCTCGGAGACGCTCCGGCACGGCCCCTTCCTCGGCCTCTCGCTGCTCAACCAGGAGGTCAAGGGCTACCGGGAGAGCGGAACCTCCTCGACCGCGATGAATTTCTCGGACTTCTCGCGCAACTCGCTCAAGGCGCGCGGCGGCTACCGCTTCGGCTGGAGCGTCGGCGGACTCCGCCCCTACGCCGGAATCGCCTATGTGCGCGAACTCGAGGACGACCCCGTCCTCGTCTCGGCGGGTTCGAACACCATGCCCGGGCGCTTCACGCTACCGGGCCTGACGCCTTCCACCAGCACCGTGAGCGCCGATTTGGGCGTGAGCGCGAAACTGAGCGAGCGCGCGAGCGGCCTCCTGAGCTATTCGGGACGCTTCGGCGAAGACTCGCGCCGCAGCCACCACCTCTCGCTCGCCCTTCGGATGGTGTTTTGACGAGGGGGGGTCTTGCTTTTCGGGGGTGTTGAAAAGTCCACAGAAGGAGCACACCGAATTTCACTCCCCCCTTGAGGGGGAGTCGAAGAGGCCGAGCGGTTTGTGCGAAGGCCGATTCGGTGGGGGGAGCTTTTTCTGTGGCATGTCCCCCCACCAACTCGCCTGCGGGCTTTGCCCTTGCCTCGTTGACTCCCCCTCAAGGGGGGAGTGAATTTCCTCTCTCCTTGATCGGCTCCATACACCGAATCACGAAATCAAGGCTTTTTCAACAGCCCCTCATCGGGAGGAATCAACCTGTAGAGGCCGTATACGGGCTTTTTCAACAGCCTCGCCTCACGCCGGTTGCGGCTCGTAGCGCTCGACCTCGATTTATTGACAAATCCATGCCGTATGGGATGATGGCCAAGGCTTGACTCGAGTGATGTTTTCCGGCTTTGGGAGGCGCATGATGGTCGAGTACGACAATTTTCAAGCCTCTCTCAAGCGTCTCGAGGAGCAATACGAGAATTACAGGGAACTCGACGAGGAGTTGCCACGACTGCTTCAGGAGGCCGTCGCCGAGTCGGTCATCCAGCGTTTCGAGACCTGCTACGATTGCCTCTGGAAGGTGCTCAAGCGTTACCTGGTCGAAGAACTCGGCGTCGCGGACTCTCCCAACAGCCCCAAGCCCATTTTCAGGCTCGCCTTCGAGAATGATTTAATCCCCGCGCCGCTGGAGCGATGGCTTGGCTATGCGGAGGGGCGCGTCGACACCGCTCACGCCTACAGCGGTGAGAAGGCGCGGGCGGCGCTTGAGACAGTGGCCGACTTCATCCGGGACGCAGCGGCTCTTTACCGAACCATGAGCGGGCGGAACAGGATATGAGTGAACGGGTCGACATCACCGAGGCGCAGCGCGCGCTCATTCTGGGTTTGCTTGATAAGTACCTGCCGAATACCACCGCCTGGCTCTACGGCTCCCGCGCAAAGGGAGAGGCGCGTCCTCAATCCGATCTGGATATGGTCGTTTTTGCAGATCCCGCCCAAATCCGAAGCGTTTACGATCTGAAAGAAGCCTTCGAGGAGAGCAACCTGCCGTTTCGCGTGGACGTGTTCGTATGGGATTCCATGCCGGAACGCTTCCGGGAACGCGTCCTGCCCGATCACGTCGTTCTCGTGGCGGGGGACGCCGCAATTTCGTAGGGGACTCGGGATTCCCCCTTCACTGATCGGTATAGACCCGCATGGCTCGATAGAGGCCGGCGCCTCTCACGCCGGTTGCGGCCCGTAGCGCTCGACCTCGATTTCATCCTCGCGCTCCAGCGCCCGGGCGATGTCGTAAGCCGTCTGGAGGCGTATCCAGGTCTCCGTCGTCGAGCCGAAGGCCTTGGCGAGGCGTATCGCCATAGCAAAGCACCTTGATAACAGCGCTTGAAGACCATGAACGGGTTGCCAGCGCAGCGCGATCAAAGCTCAATCGAACCCGCAGTCCTTACGAGACGCACCAGAAGTAACCTCATGGCCTTCATGTGCAAAGCAGCCGTTGACTGCGTTGCCCGATGCTACTTTCCTTCCGGATTTGTCAAACTTGACCCCCGGGCCATGGATCTTGTCGTCCACCCACACGCCCTCGTAGCGGTCGCCATGGGCGAAGGTAAAGATGCCGCGTCCGTGCCGCTGGCCATCTTGCCATTCGCCCTCGTAGCGGTTGCCGCTGGCATATGTCCAGGTGCCACGGCCATGGCGCTTTCCATTCCGATATTCGCCCTCGTAGCGGTCGCCATTGTGATAAGTAACAGTACTACGGCCATGAAACTTTCCGTTCCTAAACTCGCCTTCGTAGCGGTTGCCGTCTGTTTGAGTGAAGGTGCCCCGGCCGTGCTGCTTGTCATCCTGCCACTCTCCCTCGTAGATCACGCCATTAGCCCAGGTGAATTTTCCACGGCCATGCTTTTTCCCGAGCCGGAATTCGCCCTCGTAGCTCCCGCCACCATGAGCCTCAGTGAATTTTCCTCTTCCGTGGGGCTTGCCGTCCTGCCACTCCCCCTCGTAGCGGTTGCCGTTTAGATATACGATGACTCCGCGATCCGGCATTCTGCCGTTTCGCCATTCGCCCTCGTAGCGTTTGCCATCGGTCAATTTCCGGACGCCCCGGCCATGTTTTCTGTCATCCTTCCAATTGCCCACATAGCGCGTTCCGTCCGGTTCTTTCTCCTCACCTTGGCCGTGGCGCTTGCCGTTTCGCCATTCGCCATCATAAGTGCGGCCACCACGCCATACAGCGTATCCCTTGCCATGCTTGCGGCCTGCGCGGTATTCGCCATCGTAAGTCTCCTCGCCGCGCGCGGTTTTCCATACCGCGCTGCCTTTCCCGGACGCCTTGCCGTCCTTGCACGCCCCTTTCCAGTTCACCTTCTCACCCGCCTGCGGGCTGGGGTTCCACAGCTTACAGCCGCCTTTCGCCACCGCCCAGACGCCGCCCGAGGCGTCCGGCGCCACCTCGAGCAGCTTCATCGCCCCCTTGGTGTCCAGATACCCCGTTTTCGCCATGCCCAGCGAGGCCTGCCACTTGGCTATCGCCGCCCGCGTGCGCGGGCCGAACAGCCCGTCCCTACCGCCCGTATCGAAGCCGCTCGCACCCAGCGCGATCTGGATGCGCCTCCGCTCGGAGCGCTTGAGGCCAATCGCTGCTTCCACCGTCTCCGTGGCGCCCCGCGTCTGCGCCTTAGGCTGAGAGAGCCGTTTGATGCGGTTGTGGGCAAGCATCGCAAAGGCGCCGCCTGGATACTGCTTGAGATACGCTTCCAGGTCGGCCGGGTCCCGGCTCCCCTTCACCGTTTCCCAGAACAGGAACTCGGCGTTCTTCACCACGGGCCTGTCCACGACCTTGGGCGCCACGGGCGTCGCCACGGGCGCTTTCGAAAAATAAAAACCCTTGCTCGAGAGCAAGCCGTATACGAAAGGCTCCTGCTGCCCGTTCGTCTTCTTGAGCACCGCGTCGCGCACCTTTCGGAACATCAGCCCGACTTCCAGGCTCGGTTCTTCCACGTGGGCGAGCAGCGCCGTGGTGTAGGGACTGTTGCGGCCCCTGCCGTCCGCCGCCACCGAGCCCCCTTTCGCCGCATAGGCCACCAGGGTCTCGCCCGAGGGCTCCACCCGCGCCAGGCCGCGCCCTATCGAGCGCTTCGCCCCTGATCGCTTCATCGCCGCAGCGAAGGGGTTGTCCCGGCAGGCGTCGAGTATCACCAGGCCAAGCCCCGAGGCTCCCTCCACGGCGCGCGAGACCAAATCCAGCGATACCGTCTCGAACTCCACCTCCCGGTCGCTTTGAAGCCGCGCGTCCACCGGGATCAGGAAGTTTCGCTTGTCGACCTCGATGCCGTGGCCCGCGTAGAAGACGAGCGCGACCTTCGCAGTCGACGCCTGCCGCGTGAACGCCCTGAGTCCTTGAATCATATCGAAGTAGCTGGCGTTATCGAGCTTGGTCACCTTGAAGTCCAGACGGCCCAGCGCTACGCCGATATCGCCCGCGTCGTTCAGGGGGTTCGCGAGCGCAGGGGCATGCGCGTACCTGGCGTTTCCGATCACGAGCGCGACACGCTCGTTCGCCCGGACCTGCGCGACGAGAACCAGAAGCGAGATTCCCGCTACTATTACGATCATGAGTTTTCGCATGGCCGTCTCTCCTTTACTGAACTCCGCCCGCAGATGCGGTCAGTCAGTTCGTCTGCGTGACGTTTCGTATCTCGACGCGCCGGTTCGCCGCTGATTCGGGATTTTTCTTGTCCAGAAGCAGACGCTCGCCCATTCCCCTGGACGAGATGAGTGAGCCGTCCAGCTTGAAATTCCGGACGATGTAGCTCACGACGGCGGCGGCCCGCCGCTGCGAGAGCGCCTCGTTGTACTCGGCCGTCCCCTTGGCGTCCGTGTGGCCCACGATCTCGATGCGCTGACCCTTGAGCGTGGGACTCGACAGCGCGCGTCCTAAAACGTCGAGCGTGAGTAGGGACTCGTTGTTCAGTCTCGCCGAGTCGAACGCGAAACTCACCTTGAGGTCAATGGACGGCGTGGCTTTCACGGCGCCCGTTACCTTGACCCCCCTCGCGCCCTTGAAGCTACGCGTTTGCGAGAGACCACGGGTAATGCCCGCGTGAGGCGTCAAGGCTCTGATTATCTCCTTCTCTGTGGGATTCGACTGGGCATGGACCCCTGTGGCGAACCCCACCCATGCAAAGGCTGCAAGCCCGATGAGTGTCCATGATTTTTTCATGCCGTCAGTCCCCCTTTTGGGTCGTGAGCGCTACGAAAGCAGCGCTCACCACGCGCTCGGGCTGCTTGGGATCAGGCCGGGCGATGATGGCCCCCCGCAGCGCCGTCAGGAACTCGCGCTCGGTCTCGACCAGCGGCCTGTCCTTCGAGAAGAGCGGACTCTTCGAAGCAACCGCGACGATCATCTCCTTTCCGAAAGGCGCTCCGATCGTGAATTTTTGACGGCCTTCCTTCCCGTCGCCGAACTTCAAGACCTTGCTCGCAGGCAGGGTGGAGAGCGTCAAAGGGTCCGATTCCACCAGGTTGACCACGCTTCCGTCCGCTTGGATGTAGGCGACGTGCAGATACCCGCGAAAACCCGGCATCTTCACTTCGAACGCAAGTGTATCGGATGCGCGGTAAGAGCGTTTCGGCAATGTTATGGACGGCCGCTTGGTGCGGGCCAGCGGTTTCTCGATGGTCATCAGCGCCTCGCACTGCGGCCAGGGCCTGAGCGCCACGTCCAGGTGCGCCTTCGTTCCCGCCACGGCCTTTTTCACCTTGTCGAGATCATCAGCTGTGCCGACGAAGCCGGTGATGCGCTTCGTAGCTTTTTTCTCCACAATTTTAAGCCGCCCGCATCCGATCTCGGGCAGCTTGATCTCTTTGACGACCGGCGGCGGTTCGGGTTTGGGTATGACTGGCTTGGGCTTGGGAGGTTCCGGCTTGGGTTTTGGAATCACCGGTTTCGGCTTGGGCTTCGGCGGCTCGGGCGGGGGTGGAGGGGGGGTCGCCGTGAGCCGCATGGAGAAGCCGATCTTCACCCGCTTCTCGAAGGTGTCGTACGATATCCGTCCGAAACCCCGCGAACCCCAGCCCGTGCCCCAGGAGTTCATCACCTTGAAGTACTGGCCGCGCTCCGAATAGCCGACCACCGTAATCGCGTGATGCCCGTCTTTCTCCTCAGGGTACCCGGCGCGCCATATACGGCGGCCCCTCAAGCGGTGAAATTCTCTGTTGTCCCGCATGCCGATAATGACGGGATGGCCGCTCGCAAGCTCCGCTTTCACCTGGTCGAGGCGGTCGGTGTCGACCACCTGCCACTCCGCGATTCTGAACCTCGAAGCGCGGGCGACCACCCACGGCTCCGGCCGCCTGCAAAGGTTATGATCGTAGCGATACTCCGCGTGGGCCACGGCGCCCTTCATGAGTAGATTCAGGGCGTCCGAGATTCTCGTGCCCCTGTCGCAGGAGTAGCCTGGCCTCCGGATGGAATCGTAGATGTAGGCGGGGCTTGGAATTTCATCTGCCGTCAGCAGTGGGCCGCTTTCGGGCGCGCTGTTGTAGTAGGAGCGCGCCGCGTAGCCGACCGCCCAGCCCACGCAGGAACCCTGTTTGCCCTGGTGGCCGGCGACGGGGAACCGGCCGCCGAGGTCGACGAAAACGGGAAGAAACGCCCGGAAGAGCGGCGTTCTGGGCTTGCCGGCGAGTTCGGCTTCCGTCTCGAAGACGGCACCTGTCGCATAGACCGTGTCCGCCGGGTCCTGCGCCCGCTGGGCGTCGACGCGGCCGGGAGGAGCGGAAAGCGCAATAGCCCACACGAACAGGAATACCATTACCCTTGAGGCAGGCATTCTTTTCCTCAAACTTCAGTTGTTCGTGATAGGCAAACTGTGAGAACTCGTGATAGGCACCTATTATACGGCTTTTCGGCCTGCGCTTGCAAGGTTTCGAAACGGTCGCTGGGTCAACCGTAGCGAATTGTCCGTCGATTGCGTTCGGGTATTTTCATGCCGGCCCGGTTGCGTCGTACTCGTGGCGGAGGATGGCGCGGATTTTCGGGAGACGGCGGGCCGCCAGCTATTCCCACTCCGGATCACCCCTGCCCCGACTCACCCTGCCAACTCGGCGTTGAGCCTAAAGTAGGCGTGGGCGGACACACGGGTCCGCCCCTAGATGTACGCAATCACTTTCTTCAGTCGCGATTGTCCCCCCACCGGTTCAGCCTTCGCACAATTCGCTCGGCTTCACCGTCGGGCATTCCCCTCGGGATGCCCGACCCTCAAGGGGGGAGTGTTTCCCGTCGCCGCACTTCCTTGCCTCGCATTTCCCCGCAATTCCTCTTCTCCTTGAAATCGCGGACTCCGGTATCGTGCGCACGGCGCGGGAAAACCGTTTTCCCGCATGATTTCGAATGGAATCGACAGGCGCGGAGGCTTTCTCATGGGATTCATTGACGGGGCGAGGGTGAAGGGGGCGAACCCTCCCTCCCCGGTCGGGTCCGTGCCTTCGATACGCGGCTTCGTCGCTACTCAGGACGAAGCGGAGAGGGCTTTTTCCCGCCGGGGCGGCGCGCTCATGGGGCCGGGAGTGGCGATGAAAATGAAAGTAATGATATTTCCCGTAAAATTCGATAAATTCACGGGGTTTTTCGATAAATTCCTGAAAATCATCTCCCTTGTAACTGGTTTTAATACAAGGGGTTACTACATAAATCTGAGTCTTTTGCACTCAAATTCAGGGTCAAAAAAATTTTCCCGCCGCCGCGCATTTGCCCGCAACTGCCCGCATTCGGGGGCGCGGTTCTCGGGAGGTTCGCTCCCGTTTCCGGCGACGGCGAAGGGTGCCAAAAAGGGCGGCGGGGCGCCCCGTCCGGCGAGGCGGGCGGCGCGGTCTTGCGGCTTTTGGGGAAAGAGGCGATGATCAAGCCTTCTGTCGTGGCGAATCAACAGGTTATTCCTATGCAGAGGAGTGGAAAATCGATGAGCAGC
>JAPPHK010000172.1 GCA_028820795.1 Nitrospinota bacterium
CCCCGATTCCGCGGCGTCAAAGCCCAAGAAATAAATTGTCTGAAATTTATCGAAAAACCCCGTGAATTTATCTAAATTTATCGAATTTTAGCGAAATTCCTTATTCCTGAACAAACCGATTGGCGCCACCATCATACCGGAATCCCCCGAAGCCACGCGGACGGCAAATGCGGGGAAACGCGCGCTCGGCTCGGTGGGGCCGGGCTCGTGAGGGGGTTCTTCAACGGGCCCGAAAACCGAAGGCCGACGGGCGGCCTCTCCAGCATACCCCATCGACGCGAAATTCCCCCGGCGGCAAATGCGGGCAAATGCGCGCGCATCGCTCCCGGTGATTTCGGAGGGATGCGGGGTCGAACCCGATAGGTGAGGGGGTGTTGAAAAATCCTGATGCGGCGCAATCCCCCTTCTCGCCCAACGCAGCCCGCCGCTCCGCCTCACCCTGAGTAGCGGCGAAGCCGCGTATCGAAGGGCGAAATCAGCGCCTGCCGGAGAGATGCGCCGTTTGACCCTCCCTCCCCGGTCGGGTCGAACCTTCGTTACGGCGCTGGAGCCAGTCCCGAGCATCGCCGAGGGGCGCCTGGTCAGGATGAGGAGAAGTGGTTCCGTGGGGGAGGACCTGTGTGTCCTCCCCATCGCAATTTTCAACAGCACCTGTGGAGGAGGGTTGCGGGGTCGAACCCGATAGGTGAGGGGCTGTTGAAAAATCCCTTGCGGATCGTGATGGTTTTGTAGGGATAGGTCGCGACCTGTCCCTACGGCGGCGTCCCTCGATACGGCCCTTGCGGACCTACTTGGGATGAGGGTGTTTGTTGTTCTCCTCACCCTGCGTAGCCACCATATCACCCTCACCCTGAGTAGCCGCCGAAGGTCAAACGCGACGTGGGAAGGAGCGCTCAGGCCGCCCTCGCAAATACTCCGCTGACGGCCTGCCGCCAAACATGCGCTTAGACATCGGCAGTCACGGACTTCTTCTCGTCAGCGGTGAACGGTGGCGTCGGCAAGCTGTTAAATACTTTGTCGAGGATGAGGACTTCGACCTCGGCCTTGGTCTCTTCTTTTTCCCGGAACCGGTCGACCTGAGACAAGAGCGCCTCGATCGAATGAAGCAACTCCCGGCTCGCCTGCTTGAGCTGTTCCCGTTCGTTCCTTACCGAACTTGACCGCCAATTTCCTCAGGCGTTGCAATATCCATTGCATTCCCGCCACGCAAAGCGCCGAAGACGCCCCGCAGACGATTGCGCTCGAACGTTCCGGCCGCACCTTGATGTTCTGTTCCGTAGAATGCGCCTTCAATTGTAGCTTGTCCCGCTTGCGGGTCCCGGAATGCGCCCCTCTCTATCCTCAGCGCCCGCCAGGATATGTTGTTATGCCCCGCTTCAAGATCCGTGAAATCGACATCAACCGTCGCGTCGCTGAAATCGACTTCGAGATGCGCATTTCCACTTATGGGCGCATATCCTCGCGAATGCGTTTCATATGCGCGCACTTTTCCGGTCCATACGGCTGACCCGGATACCGGATTACGCCCCGAAGGAGTGCCCTCGATGCGGCCATAAGGTGTGTGATAGGTCCTCACGTTGCCCGCACTCGTAACATTCTGTTCCAGAAAAGCGCCAAAAATGTTTTCCTGAAACTGTTTTACCCAAAATCCCCACTTATCGAATGCGTAAAACTCATAATCTTCGGAACTGATAAGGACTCTGGTAGCTCCCGTTTCCTCGAGTGTCACGGTATCCGCTTCTCGTCTCGCGCCGAAGCTGCCGAAGACATCCGTTTCATATTGAGCGAATGTGCCTCCGGTCTCCTCGCGCGCGGGACCGAACAAGGCGCCGTGGATACGTCCGGATTCGTCAGAGCGTGTGAATGTTCCGTCGGTTTGTGGCGTAAGACCTTCGAAACCGAAGTCGGGAAGTTCCCGTCGACCATCGCGGCTCGCCACTTCCGAGAACGTCACATCTATAAGGTTCGTGGACAGCCAGAAATCGACCGTCGCGCGTCCTTCCACGAGCCGGTTCTCGCTCGAGGGCAGATTGTACTGGTAGCCCGACATGAGGCCGGACCACCGCGCGCGGCCGCCGGGAAGATTGCCGGACATCGTTCCCTGCACGCCGGTCCAAAGGCGTTCGGAGTCCGGAGAGATCGCTTCCGGCGCTGTCGTCCAGTTCGTGTAATGCTCGAAACCGGCACCGAAGGCGACGTATCCCATGGTTCCCGTGTAGCCGTCTACCACATGACGCCCACGCGCTCCGTCCGTGGATGCGCTCGTGAGCCTTTCGATCCGCACGTAACCGTAATCCGCCTCTTGTCTCGCGGTGTTTCGCCAGTCCCATCCGGCCGTGGAGGTGAGCACATTCTCACGGGTCGCCGTCATCCAGTCGGACCACCCGACCGGCCCGGTTGGGTTATTGCGCATCTCACAGGCAACATCCTCTCCGCATCGGTATTGGTGCCACCCCTCATCGGCAGGAATTAGTGTATTGCGTCGATGGGATAGTCCCACCAGATAGTCGGCGGAAGCGATTACGTCTTCTCTTGAGGGTCGCTCGTCGAGCATGGCCCCGAAGCCGGCGAGAAGGCCGGCGTGCGGGTCGTGGAGCACTCCTGCGACTTCTTCATGCTCCGGTCCGTAGAAGTCCGCCTGAAACGTCGCGCCCGGTGCGGTTCCGACTATCGTGTTGGCTGACAACTCAATCGGATAGTGCAGGCCCCCCTCCGCGAAAACCTCAGGCGTCCCGTCCGGGTAGACCTTGAGCGAAGTGAAGCTCGCCGTGCCGTCCAGGGAGGCGAGATCGACCGAGAGGGTGGCGTCTCCGGTCACCGGCGGCAGCCCGGAATAGTCTAGCGCCGCGCCGAGGAGTCCTCCAGTGTAGCGTACCGTGCCGTCCGGCCCCTTCACCGCATACGATGAACGGAAATTCCCGGTGCTGAGATACCCGAAGGCGTCGACTTCCGCCTGCAGCACATCGACCACGTCGAGTGTATGCCACGGACCGCCGTGGTAGCCGTAGTGCGGCTGCGGGTCCGCAAGGGCTATCTGCAGATCACGCGACACCGAGACCGTGAAAGCGGCGTAGTCCGTCCAGCCCGCAAGCCCGTAGGTCTCGGCCCTCTCGGTTTCCTCCGTGATGGTCAAACCGATATCTTTGAGAAACGCGAAATCTATGGCGTGCGGCAGAAAAGTCGGCAACGCTGACTCATCGCTGCAATAGGCCATGAGCGAAGCGCACACACCGCTGTGGGCAAAGTCGTAATTCGTGGCGAGTGGATTCCGTTCGCCGTTGATCCAGGTTCTCGGATCGTAGGCGTCCTGGAACGGCGCGGGACGGCCATGAAGATCGACTACGTTCGGCCCGCTCCAGACGCCTCTCGTCTTGTCAACATAGGAACCAAAATGGTTTAAAATGTGAGATGAGCCACCCAACCATGCGCCCAGCACATGTCCCATCTCGTGTGTGAGTATGCGAAACAGCCGCGAGGTTCCATTTTCCTTTTGAAGAAACTCCGTGTCGATCACCACCGAACCAAAATGAGGCTCCCAGGTTTCGCCGATAGGCTGGGAACCGCCACTTCCTCGGCCAGTAAAATTATCGGTAAAATCTTCATACCTGACGTCGATCTCGAGTCCTGTGCTGATTTCACCCTCTGGTCCTACCCGGATCGTCGTAATAGATGCCGAAGGATTACCTCTGGCGAGCGTACCTTTGAATTCGCCGGCTTCCCGCTCCCACGGGGTCCAGGTATCGGCGATCCGGTGGCTCCAAGCCTTGCCGGCGCGTTCGAGCATGGCGCGGAAGGCCGGCTCTTCGCTCATTAGAGGTCCCGCGCCTGAAAGGTTGAAATCGATTGACAACGTATCGGCCGGGCCGCCCGCCCACCGCCCGTAAGCGACGCCGCGACGGGTCCCGACAGCCCGGACCTCATCGCCGTCTCGCAAGTTCGAGGCTATCGTTAATTTGCTGCGATTCTCCGCCGCTGTTCGAGGCGTCTGAAGGTCGACCGCGTCGCTCTCCTCGGACAGGGCCTTGAGGGAAAAACCCTCGACGAGCGCCTGGCTTCGCCGGCGCCCCCAGTGATCGAGCAGGTCGGCGGCTTCAGGGTTGTTGCGGGGTAGAATGTTCAGGCGCCGCCCCCCGGGTATCGTTCCACTCGGGGGAACTCCTCCAGCCAACAAAGAATTTTCATGCAACGCGACTTGCTCCGGCACGGTGTGGTCGGCTTGCGTGATCGGGTTGATCGCCTCCTCGTTCAGCGCGCCGAAGCTGCCGGTTACCTGAGCCGCGTTGTGGTGGAACATTCCTCCGGCTTCCTCCCGGGCAGGACCGAAGAAAGCGCCGTTAATGAGCCCTTCGGCGCCGCCACTGAACGTCCCGTCTGCGGAAGCTCGCAGGTCCTCGAAACCGAAGTCGGAGAGGTTCCGCTTGCCGTCCCGACTCGCCACATCCGAAAATTTCACGTCCACGAGGTTCGTGGACAGCGAGAAGTCGACGGTCGCGCGTCCTTCCACAAAGGGGTTCTCACCCCAATTGTAACGACTGTGATAGCCCAGCATGCGACCCGACCACCGTGCGTTGCCGCCGGGGAGGCTGCCCGACAGAGTCCCTTGGACGCCAGTCCAACGGTCTCGGAAGTCATTGGATGTTAAATCCGTCTCCCAGTTTTGTAACCCCTCGAAACCGACCCCGAACGCCATGTGTTCCAGAGTCCCTGTGAGACCGTCGACCACATAACGTCCACGTGCGCCATCGGTAGATGCGCTCGTGTACCGCTCAAGCCGCAAGATGTCATAATCCGCCTCGGTTCTCGCGGCGTTCCGCCAGGTCCATCCGGCGCTGGAGGCGAGTACATTCTCGCGGGTCGTTGTCGCCCACGGGTTCCACCTGTTCGAATCATAATCACGCGCCTCGCAGACACTGTCCGTTCCACATCGGAATTGGTGCCACCCTTCGTCGGCCGGTATTTGTGTATTACGTTGATAGGATAGTCCCACCAGATAGTCGGCGGAGGCGATTACGTCCTCTCCGGAGGGTCGCTCGTCCAGCGTAGCCCCGAAGCCGGCCAGAAGGCCGGCGCGCGGGTCGTGGAGCACTCCCGCAACGTCCTCATGCATCGGTCCGTAGAAGTCCGCCTGAAAGGTCGCGCCCGGTGCGGTTCCGACGATCGTGTCGGCTGACAACTCAATCGGATAGTGCAGGCTTCCGCCGGCGAAAAGCTCGGGTGTCCCGTCGGGGTAAACCTTGAGTGAAGTGAAGCTCGCCCTTCCGTCCAGGGTGGCGAGGTCGACCGAGAGGGTGGCGTCTCCGGTTACCGGAGGCAGTCCCGCGTGGTCGAGCGCCGCGCCGAGGAGCCCGCCTGCGTAGCGAACCGTGCCGTCCGGCCCCTTCGCCGCATGGGATTGACGGAAACTCCCGGTGCTGAGATACCCGAAGGCGTCGACTTCCGCCTGGAGCAAATCGAGCACGTCGAGCGTACTCCACCGGCTGCCCCCGTTTCCGTAGTGCGGCTGCGGGTCCGCCAGGGCTATCTGCAGGTCGCGCGACACCGAGACCGTGAAGGCGGCGTAGTCCGTCCAGCCCGCGAGCCCGTAGGTCTCGGGCTTCTCGGTTTCCTCCGTGATGGTCATGCCAAGATCATTTAGGAATGCGAAGTCGATAGCGTCGGGCAGAAATATCCGCAGTGCAGTCTGGCTTCGACAGTAGGCCATTATCGAGGCGCACACGCCGCTGTGGTTGAACTCAAAATCCGTGGCGTTGGGATCCCGCTCCCCATCGACCCAGGCTCTCGGTTCTGAAGCGTCCTGGAATGGCGCGGGACCGCCATGGAGGGCCACCACATTCGGCCCGCCCCAGGCGCCTGCTGTCTTGTCGACATAAGAATCAATACGTTCCAGGATGGGCGATGCGTCTCCCCTCCAAATGTTTGGTGATGGATTGCCCTTCCAGGCTCCCAGGACGTGCCCGATCTCGTGCACTATCAATCCAAGCAGACGCGCTCCGCCGGCTTCTTCGAGAAACTCCCTTTTGAGAGAAATCGTTCCGAAATGGGGTTCCCAGGAATCTCCACGTGGTTGGACGCCTTGATTTCCACGGCCCACAGTACCCTCGGGAAGAAAGACTTCTACATCCCTGAAATTGATTTCAAGTCCTGTGCTGATCTCGCCTTCCGGCCCGACCCTGACCCTGGTTCGGGGTGCGGTATCCGAGGAATCAATTCGGGTGAGCCAGCCCTTTAGCTCCCCGGGAGGCCGCTTCCACGGGGTCCAGGTATCGGCGATCCGGTTGCTCCATGCCTTGCCGGCGCGTTCGAGCATGGCGCGGAAGGCCGGGTCATCGGTCATCAACGGGCTCGCACCCGACAGGTCGAAATCGATTGAGAGCGTATCTGCCGGGCCGCCCGCCCAGCGACCGAAGGTGACGCCCCGGCGAGTCCCGAGAATACGGACTTCATCGCCGTCCTGAAGGTTCGGCGCGATCGTTGTGTCAGCGCGATTCTCCGCCGCCGCTCGAATAGCCTGAAGGTCGAACGTGTCGTTCCCGGAAAGTGGGGGCGCGAGGGAAAGCCCCTCCTTGATCGCCTCGCTCCGCCGATGCCCCCAGTGATCGAGCAAGTCGGCGGCTTCGGGGTTGTTGCGCGGCAGAATGTCCAGGCGCTGGCCGCCGGGTGTCGTTCCGCCCGGGGTAGGGTCTCCGGCCGACAAAGAATCTTCTCGCACCGTGAGACGTTCATCTGGGAGGGCTACGGGGCTGGAATCCGGACCAATCGTGGGAAGATTCGGGTTAGATGTTGTTTGGGTAGTAGATGGGTCTATGTCTACCGGAATGGCGGAGCCACCGGATGGCTCCGCCTCATTGCCGTATTCAGTGAATCCATCCGGCTTGGCCGTTACAGCGCCAGACGCAGGATTTTGCCCAAAGAACGGAACAGACGCTGCTGAAGGAGGCGTGACGCCATCACTTGGCGCCGCGTTGTCGAGACCGATGCCACGACTGCGGCAGCCAGTGGAGGCAATGGCGGCCGCCAAGAACACCGTGACGAGCAGGATACGAAGATTTTTTTCGCTCACTTTCAGCTCCTGCCTGTAGTCGTTTCTTCAAGTTTGAAGTGCGACATGCAAGACAGAACCCAAGAGCGGGCCAATCAGAACGAGTATTGCCTCTCGTTTTTCATCTGAAACATTACGAAGCAACTCTTGTTTCTGGTGATTCTGTAGCCGATTCGCCCGCAAATTGTGTTGCGAAGCCTAATAATGCAAGCATATGTTTGAATTTGTCAACTTGTTGTTATTGAAATACTTACAGGGTTCGAAAGATGAACTCATTTGTATTTTGCTCGTTTGCCGCCTCTCCGCGGCGGCCGCCCGATTCACGCCCTCCGCGCCGCCTCCGCCGCTCGAAAACCGCAGGCCGGCGGTCGGCCTCTCCGGCATACCCCGTCGACGCGAAAGCCCTGCGGCGCGTCAACCCCGCAGGATGATTCCTCGGGCTTCGTCTCGCCCCAACGCAAATGCGGGCAAATGCGGCAGGCGTCGTGACTCGGCGAGTCCCGGGAAATTCATCCCGACCGAGGAGGGGCTGTTGAAAAATCCCTTGCGGATCGTGATGGTTTTGTAGGGACAGGTCGCGACCTGTCTCTACGGCGGCGTCCCTCGATACGGCCCTTGCGGGCCTACTCGGGATGAGGAGGTTTCACATCTTCCTCCCTTTTGGCTTTCGTCAGGGTTCCCGCGCAAGGGCTGCGAATGAAACGCCGCCGTTCATTCACCCGTACCCGCAAATGGATTCCGGCTCAAGGCCGGAATGACGATCAAAACCGCACCACCT
>JAPPHK010000047.1 GCA_028820795.1 Nitrospinota bacterium
GAGATCGGGAATCTGGCGGAGGGCGGCTGGCAGACAACGCTGGGCGAAGACCTGTACGGCAAGACGCTCGGCGTGTATTCCTACGGAAACATCGGCAGCCAAGTGGCCGCCGTGGGAAAAGCATTCGGTATGAACGTCATCACCTACGGCAGGGAGGGTTCCGCCGAGCGCGCCCGGGCGGACGGCGTACCGATGGCAGACAGCAAAGAATCGCTCTTCGCGGAGGCCGACATCATGAGCCTCCACATCCGTCTGATCCCCCAGACGAGAGGCATCGTGACGGCGAAAGATTTGAGCCTCATGAAACCGAGCGCCCTTTTGGTGAACACGAGCCGCGCCGGGTTGATAGAAGAAGGCGCGCTCGTGGCGGCGCTCAAGGCGGGGAGGCCCGGCTCCGCTGCCGTTGATGTTTATGAGCAGGAACCGGTCCGGGGAGCCGAACATCCTCTACTGAGCATGGAAAACGCGGTTTGCACGCCGCATCTTGGCTACGTCACGCGCGGTACGTTCGAGAGATATTTCGGAATCGCGTTCGATCAAATCAACGCCTTCGCCGACGGGGAACCGATAAACATCCACAACCCGGAAGTACTGGATTGAGGGCTATTCCGCGTCGATCCTGCATTCGGCTTGATTTTTCGCACGAAGCGGTGTTCAATCGCCAACCGGAATCAAGTAATCCTATTAACGTTTGAGGTTCACCGGTTTGGATTTCGCCTTCAACGAGCGCCAGGAACTCATGCGCCGCACGCTGCATGAGCTATTGGAGCGCGTCTGCCCTCCTGAATACGCAATGGATTGCGACAAGAAGGGCGAAGCCCCCGCAGATGCGTACAAAGCACTGGCTGATGACGGGTGGATAGGCGTGTCCACGCCCGAGGAATTCGGCGGCATGGGAGGCGATGCGCTCGATCTGGCCCTCGTGCTTGAAACCGCCGGTATGCACTACCTGGACCTCGCCACCATGATCTTCAGAAACGTCTGCTATGGCGTGGATGCTCTCCTAGCCAGCGGAACGGATGCACAGAAAAATAACTTCATCCCCGCTACGATAAAGGGAGAGAAGTACTTCGCGTTCAGTCTCACAGAACCCGACGCCGGATCGGACGCGGCGGCCATCATCGCCCGCGCGGATCGGGAAGAAGATCACTTCCGCCTTACGGGCACCAAAAACTTCACCTCCGGTATGCCGACGGCCACGCACATTCTCGTCGCCGCGCGAACGGACAACTCCGGTGCCAAGCACGAGGGCATCACGAATTTCATCGTCCCCGCCGACGCCGAAGGCGTTAGCTGGTCGAAGCTCGATCTGCTCGGCCACAGGGCGATGGGCACTTGCGTTGTGCATTATGACGCTGTGGAGGCGAGCGATGCCCATGTTCTAGGAAATGTAGGGGACGGCTGGAAAGGTCTTATGGCCTATATCACCACCGAGCGCTTGTGCCTCTCCGCTGCGCGTACGGGCGCGGCGGCGGCGGCCCTGGAGTTGGCTCTCAATCACGCGAAAGAGAGGAAACAGTTCGGCCGCCCCATTGGGAAATTCCAGGCCGTCAGCCACATGCTCACCGAAATGCACATGCTCGTCGATACGGCGCGGCTTCAGGTCTACCGCTTCGCCTGGCTGGTCTCACAGGGAAAAGCCGGGCGTATCGAGGCGGCGACGCTCAAGCTCTATGCCGGAGAGGCCTACAAGCGAGTGGCCGACCTGGGTGTGCAGGTGATGGGCGGGTACGGCTACAGCGGGGAATACGCCATGGAGCGCCACTACCGCGACGCGCGACTCGCCACCATCGGCGCGGGCACGAGCGAGGTGCAGAGAAACATCATTGCCAAGGCGCTGGGACTTTAACCCTCCCTGCACTTGATGATTTCGCCGTAAGAGCAGAAACTGACGACAACCCGAGAGATGAAACGATTTTTATAAGGAACCGATTTCATGCCGCTCGATAAAAGCGTACTGGAGAGAAACTTCCCCGAGTTCGAGTTCCGGGTCGAACGCGGAAAAATCAGGGAATACGCCCTTGTCCTGGGACTGAACGACCCAGTGCACACGGACGTTGAGGCCGCCCGGGCGGCGGGTTTTGAAGATCTGCTCGCTCCGCCGACTTTCGTGCGCCAGTTCTGGCACGAAAACCCCGAGAACGACCCCATGCCGCATCTGGGCTATGACCCCAAGCGCCGCCTCCACGGGGAGCAGGAATTCGAATACCACAAGCCCCTGGTCGCAGGCATGAACCTGAAGGGCCGAAACGCCATCGTCTCCACCCGTGAGAAGGAAGGCCGCCGAGGCGGGATGATGACTTTCGTCGTTATCGAAACCAGGTTCGTGGACGAGGCGGGCGAGTTGGTTCAGGTGGCGAGGCGCACACTCATCGAAACCGCGGCCCCACCCAAAGAGGCCTGATGGAGCACTACATGACAACAACTTTAGAGTACGCGAAATGGGAAGAACTCACTGAGGGCGCCGAGCACGAGTTGACGGTAGGACCCATCACCCGAACGGACCTGGTTCGCTACGCGGGCGCCAGCGGAGATTTCAACCCCAACCATCACGACGAGATTTACGCCATCCGGGCAGGATTCGACAAACCTTTCGCGCACGGAATGCTGCAAGGAGGATATCTCGCCCGCCTGCTCAGCGAATGGCTGGGGCCTGGTTCTTTCAAGAACCTGAAGCTCCGCTTCAACGCGCTTACGTGGCCGGGCGACATGGTGATCTGCAAGGCCAGGGTTGTGCGTCAATATGAAGAAGCAGAACAAAAGTTGGTTGAAATCGAGGCAAATGCAATGAACCAACGCGGCGACGTGCTCATCAAGGCGACGGCGACAGCCGCTCCCTGGTCTTAATTTCAGGATATCTCAAATGCTGGCAGGCTACCGAATTCTCGATCTCGGACAGGTCATCGCCGGAACCATCGGCAGCATGATCCTCGCCGACATGGGCGCTGAGGTCATCAAAGTCGAATCTCCCCAGGGCGACATCGGGCGCAACCCCGCCATTGCGGGTATCGGCCCCGTTTCGAGCATCTTCCTCACCTTCAACAGGAACAAGAAGGGCATCGCCATCGACCTGAAAAAGCCCGAAGGCAAGGAAGTGTTTTTGGACCTGGTGGAAAAATCAGACGCCGTGATGGTGAACTTCCGGCCCGGCACGATGAACCGGCTGGGTCTTGGATACGACGTCATGAAACGGAGAAACCCCGACATCGTGTTCGTTGATTCGAGCGGTTACGGAGAGCAAGGCCCCTGGCGCAACAAACCCGCATTCGATCTGGTCGAACAGGCCGTGAGCGGCCACATGTCCATCACGGGCGAGCCGAACCGCCCGCCCGCCAGAAACGGCTCGCCCACGGCGGATATCTCCACTGCGCTCTACACTGCCATCGCCTGTATGGCGGGCCTGCTGGCCAAGGCGAAAGGAAGAAGCGGAGCGCATCTCGAAGTGCCCATGTTCGACGTCCAACTCGCTATGCTCGGCTATATCTCTACCATGTACCTCAACAACGGCGACATTCCTGAACCTCCCGGAAACGCCCATGAGTACATGGTGCCTTACCAAGCGTTCCCGACAGCCACGATCTACATCGTCCTCTCCCCGCGCGAGGAGCGCTTCTGGAAAAAAATGTGCGAGGTCATGGGGATGGATGAACTCGCGGACGACCCGCGCTTTCGGACAAATGACCTGCGCTCCAAGAACAGGGACGTCCTCCTCCCCATCATGGAAGAAATTCTGATGACCCGCTCAGGCGAGGAATGGCTCGGCATTTTCGAGGCGGCGGGCGTCCCTTCCGCACCGGTGAACCCGCTCGATCGCGCGCTCGACAACGAACAGGTCGAAGCGAGGCGGCTCATTCGAGAATACGAATACCCCGAAGTCGGAACGGTGAAAATCGTGGGCAACCCCATCCTAAACCGCACCGAAAACGGAAACCCCGACCCCGAACCCGCTCCTCTTCACGGGGGCGATACCGAGGACATACTCCGCGCTCTTCTTCTTTATTCGGATGAACAAGTTCAGACACTCATCGAATCGAAGGTCGTCATGACCTCAGGTTCGGAAGTATCCAAGAAATAAACCGCACCCAGTCAAGTACGGCGCAATCATCGAACTGAATACCGCTTTTCCCCTGTTCCATCGAAAACTCTTCGGTCGAAAGTCCAGAAAAAAGTAGAATTTCAAAAAAATTTGTCGATTGGAGCTTGATTTCGTATTATTTACGTTATATATCTCGCTTTATCTTTGCTACTCCACGACACAACCCGGAGAGAAGTCATGCTTGCCAAAACCCAAGCAGCAGCCGTACTGGGCGTAGACGCCTATCCCGTCGAAGTGGAGGTCGACCTTGCGTCTGGTCTCCCCTATTACTCCACCGTCGGCCTGCCCGACGCCGCCGTCAAGGAGAGCAAAGACCGGATACGCGCAGCCATCGTCAACACGGGCTTCATCTACCCGATGGGACGCATCACCGTCAGCCTCTCACCAGCGGACGTCCGCAAAGAAGGCAGCGCCTTCGATTTGCCCATTGCGCTCTCCTTGCTGCGCGCCAACGGCGTGTTTCACTCACGCTCTCAAACGGAGGATTCCCTGCTGTTTCTTGGTGAGTTGGCTCTGGATGGTTCCCTGCGGCCCATCCGGGGTGCGCTCAACATCGCCGTTCTCGCCAAGAAGATGGGCAAGCGCGGCATCGTTCTCCCGGCCGAGAACGCTCCCGAGGCCGCCGTGGTCGATAAGCTGGAGGTCTATCCCGTGCACACGCTTCCCCAAGTGGTGGGATTCATCCGGGAGGAAATCGATATCCCCCCGGCATGCAGCCCAAAAAACGGAATCCAGAAAAAAGAGGTCGAAAGAATCGATTTCTCGGACATCCGGGGACAGCACCAGGCCAAACGCGCCGTGGAGGTTGCGGCGGCAGGCTCGCACAATTTGCTGATGATAGGCCCTCCCGGCAGCGGGAAAAGCATGCTGGCGAAAAGATTTCCTACCATTTTACCCCCCTTGTCTCTGGATGAGGCCATCGAAACCAGCCAGGTATGGAGCGTACTCGGCAAACTCACCAAGCATGATTCTCTGATTGAGCAAAGGCCCTTTCGCGATCCTCACCACACCATCAGTGACGCAGGCCTTGTAGGCGGAGGCGCGCTGCCGCTACCCGGCGAGGCCTCACTCGCGCACAACGGCGTTTTGTTCCTCGATGAGCTGCCCGAATTTCGAAAAAACGTGCTCGAATCCCTGCGTGGTCCACTCGAGGATGGAAAGATCACCATCAGCAGAGCGCAGGCGAGCCTCTCGTTCCCGGCCCGCTTCATGCTCACCGCTGCGATGAACCCTTGCATTTGCGGGCTGCGGACGGACGGCTCTTGCACTTGTACACCCAAGCAGGTGGCTCGTTACCGCTCTCGGATTTCGGGGCCGATTCTGGATCGCATCGACATCCACATCAATGTGCCGAGAGTGCCATGGAAAGAGCTCGCCGAAGACCCCGAGGGAGAGAGTTCGGCGACGATCAGAAGTCGCGTTCTCACAGCGCAGGAAATCCAGAAAACACGCTTCAAGGACCACCCAGGCGTGTACATCAACGCCCACATGGGACCGGCTCTCATCAACGAACACTGCAAGCTCGACGCCGAAGGAAGGCGTCTGCTCAAGCTGGCGGTGGAGAAGCTGGGGCTCTCGGCGCGCGCCTACCATCGCGTGCTGAAAGTGGCGCGTACCATCAGCGACCTGGCTGGCGAGAGAGACATCTCCCCCCAGTATGTTGCGGAGGCGGTTCAGTATCGCCAACTCGACAGACAGATGCCCGTCTGATCCTCGATACCCCGGTCTTGAGATTGACGCGCATCCGCCTTGTTTATATTTTCAGAATCAGGCGACGTGCATACATATGCGTTTATTTCGCGCTATACTGGGCGAATCTCTCACCACAGAGGATTTGGGATATGGGCACTGAATATGCTTGGTTTCTCCCGTCGGCCAGGGCGGGTGACGGCCATAAAATCAACACCAGGGTGCCTGAGCGAAAACCCACCATCGAATACCTCTCCCAGGTGGCGAGCGCCGCCGAGCGGGCCGGTTTCGTGAACCTTTTGGTGCCCACCGGCACCCACTGCCTGGACGCTTGGCTCGTGGCCGCGGGCGTGGCCCAGCATACCGAGAGAATCAAATTCTGCGTGGCGTTTCGCCCCGGCCTCACCAGCCCCGTATTCGCCGCCCAGACGGCGAGCACGCTCGACGCGCTCACCGGCGGGCGACTGACGCTCAACGTCGTCACCGGCTCGAGCTACGTGGAGCAGATGCGCTACGGCGACCATCTCGAACACGATGAACGCTACGACAGGACGGAGGAGTTTCTGGAAATCGTCACTCGCATCTGGAGCGCCGACGCTCCTATTACCTACAAGGGGAAGTATTTCGACATCAGAGAAGCCGCCTTTTTCCCGATCCACGTCTCCAAACCCTGGCCGCCCATCTATTTCGGCGGGAGTTCTGAGCCCGGCCGCCGGGTGGGGGCGAAATTCTCCGACGTGCACATGATGTACGCCGTGGATGTGGAGACCATCGCCAAGGACGCGCTCGACATGAAGCGGCGCGCTGCGGAGGTCGGTCGCGAAGAGCAGATAAATTTCGGCGTCCGGATGCACATCCTTTGCCGGGAGACAAAGAAGGAGGCGAAAAAAGCGGCACAAGCGCTCATCGAGGGGAGCGACATCTCGAACGTGCGGGTCTGGGCCGACTTGAAGACCACATCGGAGAGCACAGGCCAGACGCGCGTGAACGAACTGGCGAAAGGCGATTCTCTCTGGATCACCGACACCTTGTGGATGGGCGTGAACACGGTTCGCGCGGGCCCGGGCGCCTGCCTGGTGGGAACGCCGGACATGATTGCCAAGGCGCTCAAGGAATACGTGGACGTGGGCGTTGACACGTTCATCCTCTCAGGCTGGCCTCACATCGAGGAAGTCGAGATATTCGGACGCGAGATAATGCCCCTTCTCGAGGATACGGAGCCCCTCACACTGGAGCCTCCCATGCCCGCCCTCGCCGAATACGATTGATAATAGACCGCAACGGAAAGAGGAAACCTTTGATGAACGGTTCCTCCGGTGTGCTTTGCGCCGAATCCCAACATTGGATCGAGGTCGCCGAATCCCTGGGGCAGGAGAAATTCGCGCCGCGCACGAAGATGACCGACGAGGAATCGCGTTTTACGGCAGAAACTATCAGGACCTGGCCGACGCCGGCCTTCTCGCCCTCATGGCGCCCGGGGAATTCGGCGGTAGCGGCGGAAAAGCCGGGTCTATCGGTTTGCGCTTATCACCGCGTGCTGAAAGTTGCGCGGTCTATCAGTGAGTTGACCGGCGAGAGAGAGGTCGCCCCCCAGCATGTGGCGGAGGCGGTTCAGTACCGCCAACTCTACAGACAGATACCCGTCCGAGCCTCGATACCCCGGTCTTGAGATTGACGCGCATCCGCCTTGTTTGTATTTTCAGAATCAGGCGCAGAAAGTACGCGAGCGTCCCTTTTGCGCTAAACTGAACACTTCCCTCACGATGGAGGATTCGCAAATGGGGACCGAATACGCCTGGTTCCTTCCGTCGGCCAGGGCGGGTGACGGCCACAAGATCAACACCAGGGTGCCTGAGCGAAAACCCACCATCGAATACCTCTCCCAGGTTGCGAGCGCCGCCGAGCGGGCCGGTTTCGTAAACCTTCTGGTGCCCACCGGCACCCACTGCATGGACGCCTGGCTCGTGGCCGCGG
>JAPPHK010000057.1 GCA_028820795.1 Nitrospinota bacterium
GTGCATCGTCGCATCCATTCCTACCCAATAATTCGACGTATTCCTGCGGATCAGCTTGTGCGTCTTGCAGGTTGATTTTCAAGGTAAACTCGTACTCGGTCATTTTCATTTCTCGTCGTTTTCGTTCCTTGTGCGAGCAGTGCAATGGCTGACGATGGAAGAAAGTCGGTAGGTTGTCAAATGACAACCCATATTCGCCTAGTCCATTAGCAACAAATAACTCCAATCAAGCCGCGTCGGCTGGTGCAATTCGGCCGCGGACAAGGTGATGCCGCTTCGGTTCCTGAAGTCATTTCGGCGAAAGGCGGAATCCAGAGAAACGGTCTGAGTGGCAATTTTCAATCCAAATTCACACCGACCAGTTTTGTGCCTAATTATGCTATTGAGTAATTTTACTCAATAGCGTAATTTAATCTATATGGCATCCTTCCAACGTCCTCAAGTCGCCACGCTCTACCGCCGACTCACCGAGCCGCCCCGGCGGCTCATCACTCTGTTCGGGCCGCGCCAAACCGGCAAGACGACTATTGTGCGCCAAGCACTGCGGCAGATTGATCTCGAAAGCCGCTACTTAGCTGTCGATGAACCCGACTCTACCGAATTTCGCGTCCCATCCGCTGCCACAGAGGCAACCTTCCTTGCACCCCAGGTGCGAGACGCGGAATGGCTGGTCCGCCACTGGGAAGAAGCCCGGCGCGAGGCGGAACAATTGGGGGGATTCGTGCTGGTGTTCGACGAGATTCAGAAGGTTCCCCAGTGGTCGGAAACCATCAAGGGCTTGTGGGACGCCGACCGCGCCAGAGATTGCCCCTTGCACGTGGTCATCCTCGGCTCGGCCCCACTACTCATGCAATCGGGATTGAGCGAGAGCCTCGCCGGCCGCTTTGAGTCTATTCGCGTCACGCACTGGTCGTTCGACGAAATGTCCGCAGCCTTCGACTTCGACCTGCCGCGCTACCTCTACTTCGGCGGCTACCCAGGCGCGGTTCCATTCGTCCGTGACCCAGATCGGTGGCGCGATTATATCCTCGGCGCACTCGTCGAGCCAAATATCGAACGCGACCTCCTCGCCATGACCCGAGTGGACAAACCGGCGCTACTGAAGCGGCTCTTTGAATTGGGAGCCGTCTATTCCGGGCAGATTTTGTCGTACACCAAGATGCTGGGACAGCTCCAAGACGCCGGAAATACGACCACCCTAGCACGCTACCTCGATTTACTTGCGAGCGCCGGATTGCTCGTCGGGGTGCCGAAATACGCTGGCCGAGTGCATCGAGTTCGCGCCTCAAGCCCCAAGCTCAATGTGCTCAACACGGCCCTAATGACCGCCGGTTCGGGATATTCTTTCGCTGAGGCGCAGGCGGACCGCAGCTTCTGGGGACGCATCGTCGAGAGCACGGTCGGCGCGCACCTGTTCAACACCGCAGCATCCGACATCCGTCTTCACTACTGGCGAGACGGGTCACACGAGGTTGACTTCGTCCTGCAGCGGGGCGCTCGGATCATCGCCATCGAAGTAAAGAGCGGCGCGAAAAGGATGCCCCTGGGAGGCATGGACGAGTTTGAGCAGCGCTTTAGTCCCCATAGTTCGCTGCTCGTTGGGGAAGGCGGGATACCGCTGAATGAGTTTCTCACGGTGCCGGCCCATTACTGGTTCGAGGAAGCGTAATGCCACCGATAGCTAAAGCAATCGGCTTTACCCTCTCCGGCCCTACCGCCGCGACCCGGCCTGGGACGAACCGGAGGAGTATACGAGACCCATTACAACCGCACTGGCTGCTTGGCGTAGAGACCGTCGCCGTCTCTACTGGCCTCCTCCCCATCCTGCCGCAGCACCGTCTGGCATTAGGGATGGGTACTGCTCGGCGAACGCCAGGAGCGGTAGAGGTAACAGACGTTGCGTACCACCCGCCCCGAAGGTTGAGCCGAGCAGGCGCTGAAGGTCGGGTGCTCAACCTGCCAAAAGTCATACCGTCCACATGGAACCGCGTCAAGTTGGAACCTACTCAGCAAGCCAAAACGCCTTGTGCGTTTCGGCTTCATCGCCATTTCAATCCCTATCCCTCTGCCGACTCAAGTAGGCCGTCTCACGGGAGGTATCTATGAACGTGATCGTCCCCCGTACCTGCACCGAAATCTCAGCAGGAAATGAGGATCAGCATCGGGAGAAGGAATCCCGGCCTCTCAAAGAGTTTCGGGATGTGCCGGCCTATGTGTTGCTCGGCGATCCTGGGGCAGGTAAGACGACAGCGTTTGAGGCCGAGTGCGAGGCGCTTGGGGAGACGGCCTATTCCCATGTGATCACCGTCGATGAATTCCTCACATACGACGTGAGAGATCTTCCACCTGAATGGCGAGAGAAGACACTGTTCATTGATGGACTAGATGAGGTTAGGGCTGGCGCACAAGGCGAGAGCGCGTTTAGAGAAATTCGGAAGCTTCTTCGGGCACTAGGCAAGCCGCGCTTTCGGCTGTCGTGTCGCCAAGCGGACTGGCTAGGGACCAATGATCAGGAGCGTCTAGAATCCGTGTCGCTGGATTCCAAGGTGACGGTGCTACGCCTCGATCCCCTAACAGTCTCTGACGTGGAGAAATTCCTGAAGGATCGGTCGGATATCCCAGACGCCCATACATTCATCGAGATAGCCAAAGAGAAAGGAGTAGACGGACTACTCACCAATCCCCTAAGCCTTGATATGTTGGCCGAGGCGGTCGCTAGCGGCAGAGGCTGGCCGGAGAGCCGTAAAGAGACTTTCGAGATGGCTTGCCATAAGATTGTTGCCGAGCATCACCCGGTACATAAAGAGGCGCAAGCGTCGAAAGGTTATCCTTCATCCGATCAGCTTCTGGACGCCGCCGGACGACTCTGTGCCATTCAATTGATTTCGGGGGTGGCTGGGTACACGTTGCACGGCCAGCCGGACGAAAATTATCCCGCTCTGGACCAGTGCGACTCCGACAGCCTTGAAATGCTTCGTTATGCACTCGCCACAAAGCTATTCAAGAGCGTGTCCGATAACCGCTTCTCCCCAGTTCACCGCCACATCGCCGAATTTCTTGGCGCTCGTCACCTCGCCAGAGTCATCAAAAGCGGGCTTCCTGCTCGACGCGTAATCGCCCTGATTGAGGGAAAGGACGGAACCGTGGTTACGGAGATGAGGGGCTTGTCCGCTTGGCTCGCGGCCCATTGCGAGAAAGCTCGGTCGGACCTCATAAAGCGCGACCCTATCGGTGTCGGGCTATACGGCGACATTCGCGAGTTCTCCACCGACAATAAACGTGCGCTTCTGAAATGCTTGAACCGCGAGGCGTCCCGACTCGATTCCGCGTTTCTGAAAACTACGGCTTTTGGTGCGCTCGCCACGCCCGATATGGAATCCGTGCTAGGAGAGATCTTGAAGGATAGCGCACGCGACAAGGACCACCAAATATTTATTGGATTCATATTGAACGTTTTGAGTGAAAGTAGCCCTCTACCGAATCTTTCCGAAATTCTGCTCGAAATCGTCCGCGACAACACGTGGTGGCCGGGTATCGATACATTGGCCCTTGATGCCTTTATCAAAAACTGCCCGGACAGCCAGGATAAAACAAACATGCTCAAAGCGTTGCTAGCAGATATTCAAAACGGGAGTGTCTCCAGTCCAAATACCCAGTACTTTGAGAGCCTGATAGCTCAGCAACTTGAATCGGCGGCCCTTGATCCTATCAGTCGAATCGTCAGTGAGGACCTGTCCCTAGAAGCCCCGCAAGAACATGCACAGGAGGACGAGCGGATAACGGCGATAGATATAGAGCGGCTACGTCCCTCTTGGGCCACCCCGCCCAAGTCTCTGGCAAAAGAACAAGAGAAATGGCTTAACCGTATCCGGTCCAACAAGACCGCACTGCGTGAAAATCGCGCCACGCTCGATCTACTTTATCGCATAGGATTCGAGTACTTCGGGTTCTTCTATGATTTCAATGATGATAAAGGACTGAAGTCCATCGAGAAGTGGCTTCTAGGCGACCACGATTTGACCAATGCCGCTCTTGAGGGCCTCCGCGGTGCGATTAATCGGGAGGAGGTTCCAGATGCCGAAAAAATTCTCGGTCTTAAAGAGAAGGGCCGCACACATTATCTCGGCTTGCCGTTCCTTGCAGGCTTGGCCGAAGTCGAAAGGACAACGCCGGAAGACTCATCCGAATGGGACGACGACCAGATTCGCACGGCGCTCGCTTTCTATTATTCTACGCCCCATGCCGATTATCGACCCAAATGGTATCAACGACTGCTTGTGTCGCGTCCCGAGATCGTCGCCGATGTGCAGAGGCAATTCGCCATTTGTGAATTCCGCAGGGGTAATGAGCATATCTACAAGCTTTATGAACTCGCATACGACCCGGACCACACTCAAGTCGCCCAGTACGCGAGCCTGCCCCTACTACGCGCCTTTCCGACTCGCTGCAAGCTAAAGCAGATTCAATCACTAGATTACCTGCTCTGGGCCGCAATTCAGCACGCGGACAGAGCGTCGCTTCAGGAAATAATAAAAAAGAAGCTCTCCTCAAATAGCATGAATGTCGCCCAACGTGTGCATTGGTTAGCGGCGAGCATCATCGTTTCGCCAGGGGCGCACAATGACCTCCTAAGCTACTTACGGGATCGAAAAGGCCGAATTCAGCACTTGGCGCAGTTTTTCTTTCCTGACGATCAAATGAGACCTTCGCTCCCTGAACTGAGAGTTGAGGTCTTGGAACTCCTCATCCGCCTCGTCGGAAGCTACGTCGGATCCGATAAGTGGAAGGAGGGAGGACTGGTTACGCTTGCACAGCAAGCCTCTCGCCTTGTCAACGACCTGATACAACGCCTCGCCGCTTCTCCCACCAAGGACGCGAGCCAAGCACTGGCCGCGCTTCTTGCAGACCCAGCGCTATCCCGCTGGTACGACGTACTATCGCGGGCACAGGATGCCCAACGAGTAACTTGGCGCGACGCCAGCTATCGCCACTTCACTATCGAGCAGATCTGCCAGACGTTGAATGACGATACGCCCGCCAATCCCGGCGACCTCGCGGCTCTCGTGATGCACCGGCTGCGCGAGCTTGCCGACCAGATACGACACGGCAGTACCGACGCCTGGAGTCAGTACTGGAACGAACCGCACGGACAGCTTCCCACTCAGAAGAACGAAGATCGCTGCCGTAAGGCGCTGCTTTCGGATCTGCAACAGCGCCTACCGCAAGGGGTCGACGCCCAACCCGAGGGTCAGTACGCCAACGACAAGCGAGCCGACATACGCATTTCATACGAGGATTTTCAGGTGCCGGTAGAAATTAAAAGGAACATGAACCGCGATCTCTGGAGCGCACCACGAAATCAATTGATCGCCCAGTACACGATTGACCCGGACACGGACGGCTACGGGATTTACTTGGTGTTTTGGTTTGGCGAAATCGACGGGTGCCGCACGAAGCCACCGCCCTCCGGCACTCGCCCCGCCAACGCCGAAGAGCTAAAAAAGAGACTAGAAGCGACCCTATCGCCCGACGAAGCACTCAAAATCTCAGTCTGCGTGATCGACGTAAGCCGACCAGACTAATCGCAACAATCCTATCCAGCGTCTTCAATCGGCTGGTGGAAGTAGTAACAAAGCCCGTCGGGAGCGACTACGAAGAAAACTTGGTATGTCTTTCCATCGCGCTCTTCTACTCGCCAATTGCCCGTCTCGACGCCGTTCGCCTCTATCTCGTCGCGAGCCTTGTGGATGTCATTCACCAAAATAGCCGCGCCCTCTTGGCTGGCGTCGCCGCCATTGACCGCAAACCCGATCTGCACACCATCGCGTTCGAGAATGACCGTCGGCACGGGATCGTCGCGCCTTTCGACCTCGACGAGTCCAAAGGCCGCGCCGTACCACTTCGCAGTTTGGTCGAGGTCTTCCACCGGCAAGGCGAGGATGTCCTCGGCATACGGAAAAGCGGCTTCGTATAGTTTCTCTGTCATGTCTTATTCCTCCAATCTGCCGCAGACGATAACGGCTGCGTAACATCAGTCAATAATACTCGTATTGTTCAGGCGCTTTCCCCTTCTGTCCTACGACCTTCGGTTTGCGGGGTCGTGCCCCGCTTTTGCGAATCGCTTCCACCGCGATCTGAAAAAGCCATTGGTCCCCGTAGTCGAACAGGTAGAGCAGGCGCTGCCCCTCCGACAGACCTAATTCCCCGATCCGCGCTTCGTCCACATGAGGGCCTTCCTCGTCATGTGGCGACGTGAACTTGTCGTCGGACCAAGATTCGCCGTCCATAAAGAAGGCGTAGAGATGGTCGTCGTCGAAACCGTAGGCATCCTGGATGGCATGGTGCAGATCCTCCAGCGTATGCCCACCCGCCGTCTCAATCCGCCGCCAGAGATTTTTCTTTAAGGCAACGTTGAAACAGTAAATACCGTCCTTGAACTCAATGCGCTTCCGTGGCAAACCGCACTCGAGCTCTTCCACCAGTGACTCGAAAGGCTGGTAAAACGGCTCGCCGGCCTGTCCTCCATATATTGCGGGAGATTTTTTCTCCAATCTCGTTTTCGCCTCCGTCACTACCCGGCATACAGCAACGCTCTGCTCGTCGAGTGGATCGCCTGGTTCGGACTTCCACGCGCCGAACGCCTGCCGCCGAGTCGGTAGATTCCAATGAAGAAAGTCCCGCTCACCGGCCAAGATCGGTGCCAGTGTCGCGCCAAACTCCGTCAGTTCAATCCGCTTAAACCGGATATCGTGCTTCGACCGTCCCTTGTTCTCGCGATCGAGTTCGACCCGCCAGAACCCGAATGCCGCAAGGTGCAGCACCAAGTATTCTAGGGGAGAGAGGCTCCGAGCGAATAGATCCTTCCACTTCTTTTTCTTTTTTGCTGCTGCGGGCTCGCCCAGCAACTCCATGACCGGAGGCACTTCGTATGGAGGATCGAGACGGACACCGTGGCCCGATTGCAGTTTTTTCCAGTCGCAATCCACCCAGAAGGTCTCCAGCAGGAAAAAGTAGCGTTCCGTTAGCTTCAACTCTTCGTACTGCGCGAGGCGATCCGTAGCTTCAAGTACGAGTTTTCCACCCTTGCCGGGCACTTTGTGAAATAGTTTACCCGCCAGGGCGAGATGGTAAAACAAATGCAATTGGGGATAGAGCGTCTGGCGCGTCCGGGTTGTCGTCTCCGGCACGGGCTCGCTCACAGCCTCGTTGAGGGCATAGAGATCCCTGCCGCCGATGAATTCCCGAGCCGTGGCCAAGATCACTGGGTGATGTGTCAAGTAAGCAGTGAACTCAGAAAAATCCTTTAGTAATGCGGTCGGCTCTGTTTCGCTGATCTGGATAGTTGCCGTCATGGCCTGCAATCCCGTCTACTGTTCGGAGCGCTAAATCCTGCTCACAATGTGCATTGTAGCCAATATTTCGCCAGACTCAATTCAACTTACTCGTCGTGGATGCGCTAGTCGTGGTTAATCGCCCGACGGCACCATCTCACAGCCGAACTCGGATTGCAGGACCTGTTCCATGGAAGCGATCTCTTCGGCCGATAGATAGTCGAAGTGCGTTGCGCGTTTGCGTGCGGAAAGGCGGCCCTTGTTTTGCAGACAGAAGCGAATGAAGAGATCGATTTGCCGGTCGGGCATGTCCACGATTTCTTGGA
>JAPPHK010000223.1 GCA_028820795.1 Nitrospinota bacterium
CGATCCGGGTGAACCCCGACGTCGACCCCCAGACGCATCCCTACATCACCACCGGCCTCAAGAAGAGCAAGTTCGGCATCGACATCAACCGGGCGCGGGAGCAGTACCAGACTGCCGCCAAGCTCGAAGGCGTCGAACCCACAGGCGTGCATTGCCATATCGGAAGCCAGATAACGTCGAGCAGCCCGTTCGCCGATTCAGTGGAAATCGTGGCGCGCCTGGTGGGCGAGTTGCGCGGCGACGGCCACGACATCCGCTACCTGAACCTGGGCGGCGGCCTGGGCATCACCTATCACGACGAGGCGCCGCCCCTGCCGAAAGACTACGCGGCGGCCATCCTGCCGAAACTCGAGGATCTGGGGTGCACGCTCATTTTCGAGCCGGGCCGCGTCATCACGGGCAACGCGGGCATCCTCGTCACGCGCGTGCTGTACGAGAAGCAAAACCCCGACAAACGCTTCGTGATCATCGACGCCGGCATGAACGACCTGATCCGCCCGAGCCTCTACCAGGCTTTTCAGGACGTGTGGCCGGTGGAAGAAGCGGTGCGGGGGAGGGCGAAGCATCTCACGGACCTGGTGGGCCCGATATGCGAGAGCGGGGACTACCTGGCGAAAGACCGGGACTTGCCCGAGCTTCACCGCGACGAACTGGTGGCCGTCATGAGTTCGGGCGCGTACGGCTTCACCATGGCGTCGAACTACAACTCGCGCCCCAGGCCGCCCGAGATTCTTGTGCGCGGGGATGAGTATCATATAATCAGGGAGCGCGAGACGTATGACGATCTCGTTCGCGGCGAGCATATACCGGCATTCATCGAGGAAAGGCGGATTCCGTGAGCAAAATCGCTTTTACCAAGTTCAGCGGAAGCGGCAACGACTTCATCTTCATCGACAACAGGAACCTGGAGCACCGGGCCGACGAGATGATCGATTTCGTACGGAGCGTCTGCCGCAGGGGCCAGTCCGTGGGTGCTGACGGGCTGATGTTCATCGAGCCGAGCGAGCGGGCCGATTTCAAGTGGCGCTTCTTCAACGCCGACGGCTCGGAGGGCGAGATGTGTGGGAACGGCGGGCGCTGCGCCGCACGCTTTGCGAGAGAGCTGGGAATCGCGGCGGATTCGGTGTCGTTCGAGACCATCGCGGGCGTCATCGACGCGACGATGAACGGCTCGCGCGTCAAGCTCAGGATGACCCAGCCCTTCGATTATCGCGCCGGCATCCGCCTCGAGGTCAACGGAAGGGGAGTGGAGGTCGATCACCTGAATACCGGCGTCCCCCACGCGGTGGAGTTCACCGACGACGTGGAGTCCGTGGACATCGTGGGCGACGGCCGGGCGATCCGCACGCACGATGCCTTTGCGCCCGCCGGCGTGAATGCGAATTTCGCCCGGGTGGGCGGGGCGAATTCCGTGGTCCTGAGGACCTATGAGCGGGGGGTGGAGAACGAGACCCTCGCCTGCGGCACGGGCGCCGTGGCGACGGCGATACTCGCCGCGGCGCGCGGGCTGGTGAGCGCTCCCGTGGACGTGAACGTGCGCAGCGGCGAAATCCTCAAAATCTATTTCGAGGGCGCAGGCGCGGATGTGCGCGACGTCTACATGGAAGGGGAGACCCGGCTCGTCTACCAGGGGGAGATGACGGAAGAGGCGCTGCTGTGAATTTCTGTCCGGCTTGCAAGGGGTTTATAGAAAAATCCCTGCAATGACGGCAATAGGATTCCGCCTTGCCGAAGGGAGTGTAGGTCGGACATATATGTCCGACATACATGCGGCCCTCCCCGTTCGTGGCATGCGGGTCGCATATATGCGACCCCTACAATCCGGCGCATGCGTCCAACCGAACCATGAAGCCGTCATTCCGGCGAAAGCCGGAATCCAGAGCCGAGGAGAATGGCGACGCTCCGGCTTTTCATCCTCCACTCATTGACGGGAATACGGAAGAAACTAAAAAACAAAGGCAAAATCCCCGGATTCCGGAGAACCCTCCCGCCTTGGTCGGCTCCGACACCGGAATGGCGAGCATTGTGATCTCTCAAAAGGATGTTCCCCATTCAAGAGAGAGAATGTGTAGGGGGTCGCCGGTCGGGACTGACCACCGCGCGGCATCGGGCTTCGCAGAACGCTTGATTCCCTCATCCTGAGCAAGCGCCCCGAACCCTCATCCTGAGTAGCCGCCGAAGGCGGCGTATCGAAGGATGGGAAGCGCATCTCTCCGGCGGGTGCGAATTTCGCCCTTCGATACGCGGCTTCGCCGCTACTCAGGGTGAGGCAAAGCGGCGGGCTGCGCAGGAGGGGGAGGGGGAGCGACTACATCGTTTCCTTTCGAATTCAGCACCCGGAATCCCTCTGTCGGCTCATGTATGTGAGCCCCAAAATCTGAATTTCTACGCGGTTTTTTGGGGGGTTATCCGTACTACTCGGAAGATACCGCGCCCGGGAAATCGTCCCGCCGGAGTTCTCTCAGGAGAGCGCACACCATCCCCGTCGTGGTGAGGATGGCGCTAATCAAGGCGAGATCGAGCAAATCGTAACCGGCGTATACCTCATACATCAGAATCCACATGGCGGCTCCAACCGATGGGCCCGGAAGCCCGGGGCATGGTTTTCACGCCATGCCCCGGGGCGGCGGGATGTCTAGTAAGTCTGGGGTTGGTTCTTCGAACCGTGGTCCTCGAACATCTGTTTGTGGAACCTGGATCCCCGGCCTGGGCGTTTGCGGGCGATTTTCGACAGCTGCTTCTGCTGGTCGTCGCTCAGGACGGATTTCCCGTCCTGAATCGCCTTGAGGCGCGCGATCCGCAAGTCCACCCGCATTTTCGAGATATCGCGGATTTTCTTCTCCGCGTCGGCGAGGTCGAGCTTTTCGGCGTCGAGCGCGCGCTTGAGGTCGATTCCGCGGGTCTTGATTTCAGCGCGTTCCTTCACCGCCTTCTTGGAAAACGCGTCCCGGATGTCCTTCAGGCGCTTCACCTGATCGTCGGTGAGCTTGAGCTCTTCGTGGTTCCTGAGCGCGATGGAAACCAGCGGACGCGCCGAGAAAGGCAGCGGGCCGCGCATTCCGCGGCGTCCCCGGTGGCGGGGTCCCATGAAGTGCGCGCCTTCCATCATCTTTTCCATTTGTTCGATCATTTGCGGGAAATTCTGCGCGATGTGCGGACCGTGCGGACCCGGTCCCTCCTGGGCCTGGGCCGCGCCGGCGAGCCCGAGGGTCAACACGGCGGCCAGGACGGCTGTCGACAGGGTGCGGCGATTTTGACGTTTCATGTTCTGTTTCCTCCGGTGTGGCGTTTGTGATTCCAGTTTCGGCGGCATTGCATCTGCTTGGCGGTACTCACTGCTTCTTCGACTGACCGGCCGGGTCGCCTTGGTGTTGCTTTCTGAATTTCCTCCACCTTCTTTTGCGTCTTTCCTCGAATTTCTGGACCATCTTGTCAAAGGATATTTTTTGCTCATCGTCCAGGAAAGAGCGCACGTCCCTGCGTATCTCCTGCATGATGGAGTTGATCTGGGGCCTCATGCTGCGCCTGATGTCGCGGATTCGCTGATAATGGCGCTCGAGCGCGCGGTCCACGTTCGTCCGTTGCGCGGGGTTCAGCTTCAAGTCCCGCTCCAGCCGTCGCATGAAGCGTCTCTCGCCCCTGGAGCGGCGTCTCGCGCTCCTTTCGCCTCTTGCGCGTTCGGCGCGGACGGAGCGGGCCCTGGACATCGCCGTCGCGGTCTCTGCGGATTCGATGCGGGACTTCATGACGCGGGAGGTGAATTCGTTGTGAAATTTATATTCTGCGTACTTGTGTCCGCCGACGTAGCCGGTGCCCGCGCCCGCAGCGAACACGATCAGAAGCACCGCCGAAGCCTTCATGAATTCTTTCGTGAACCAGGTTTTCATCGTCTCTGTCTCACACCCTAACGCTCTGACGGGCTATAGGCGACGAATCGAAGCAGATCGTGTCCCGATTGCGCCTCGAGTGCGCTGCCGAACGTCACAATGTTGGGGTTCAGGGGATTTCTGCCGGTATAAAGCGCCAATTCCGTCTGGCGTTCCTGGATGCGCGCCCGCCTCTCGACGCCCTGGGTCCAGAAAAGGCTCGCCACGATGAGCAGAACGCCCAGGGCGGCCACGGCGAACCTCGGCCCCGCAGCGGCCAGCGTCGCCATGAAGGGGAAAGCGCTCCGGGCTTGCCCTTCATGGGCGGCGAGCTGGGGGCGCAGCTTTTCCCAGAGTTTCTCGTCAGGCTCCGGCGCGTCCTCGCGCGCGGCTTCGAACAGGGCCTTGAGCTCCGCGACCGTCTCGTCTTCGGTCCCGGGCGCGTCCCAGTCCTGCGCGCTTCGACCTCTATGAAAAATGCTATCCCACCAGCGCATCACTTCTCTCCCTTGGCGCTTTCGGCGGCGCGCAGCATGTTCGCGCGCGCGCGGTTGAGCCTCGATCGCACCGTACCGGGCCTGATCTGGAGCACTTCGCCTATCTCATCGTAACTCATTCCCTCGAGTTCGCGCATCACCAGAATCCGGCGATGTTTCTCCGGCAATCGGGAAAAGAGTATCTGAAGCTCCTCGCTCGCGCGGCGTTCCCGCACCTCTCGCAGCGCGTCCTGTTGCTCCTTGTCTTCTGGCGGCGGTTCACCGGCGATTTGCTCTTCGCTGAGTTCCAGCGGCATCGGCCCGCTGCGCTTCAAATAGTCGCGGCAATGATTGACCGCTATCCGGTAGACCCAGGTGGAGAACTTCGCGTCTCCCCGGAACCTGGGCAGGGCGAAGTAGGCCTTGATGAATATCTCCTGAACGACGTCGTCGGTGTCTTCCCTGCGTTCGCCGAGCATCCCCCAGACGAGGCGCTGGATTTTCCCGGCATTTTGCCGGACCAGCGGCTCGAAGGCGTCCCTGTCGCCGTTCTGGCAGCGTTTGATCCAGGACGACTCATCGAGTTCTTCGTGCGGGGCTTCCAAAAGTCCCAATCCCCATGCCGGTATCGCCAGAGAGAACATCCTCGTCGCCTTATAGTATCAGATAAGCTGTTCGAATGCGGGCGTTTTCGCGTTTCCTCCTCCTACACCCGTTATGACGCCGCCAGGTTCCCACTTCCGGGCGTAGCGCGTATAATACTTTACAATCAATGACTTGTTGATATTTCCTTAATCTTGGAAGGGGAATCCCGTGTCGATACGAATCGTCGTTGCCGGAGCCGGCGGCAGGATGGGGGGCCGCATCATCCACCAGATCGCTTCATCGGACGATCTCGTCCTCTCGGGCGCGCTCGAACGCGAGGGCTTCGAGGCTTTGGGGGCGGATGCGGGCGCTCATGCAGGCTGCGCGGAGATGGGCGTCGCGCTCACCAGCGATTCATCCGGGTTGAGCGGCGACGTGCTGGTCTCGTTCGCCATCCCCGAAGCGAGCGTCGCCCACGTGCGCCTGGCGGCCGGGAAGGGGATGGCCGCCGTCGTCGGCACCACGGGCTTCAGCGACTTACAGCGCGAGGAGATTGCGGGCTTCGGCGACAGGATCGCCTGCGTCCTGGCGCCGAACATGAGCGTGGGCGTGAACGTCTCCTTTCGCCTGATTGAAGAGGCGGCCCGGCTCCTGGGCGAGGCTTACGATATCGAGGTAATCGAAACGCACCACAACCAGAAAATAGACGCCCCCTCGGGCACGGCGGTGCGCATGGGCGAGATTCTTAGCCAAGTGACGGGCAAAAAATACCCCGAAGACGCCGTTTTCCACCGTGAAGGCCATACCGGCGTGCGCCCCGAGGGCGTCATCGGCATGCAGACGCTGCGCGGCGGCGACGTTCCCGGCGAGCACACCGTCTATTTCTTCGGCATGGGCGAGCGGGTGGAGATCACGCACAGGGCGGGCAGCCGGGATAATTTCGCCGCCGGCGCCGTTCGCGCCATCCGGTGGGTGGCCGGCAAACCCCCCGGGGTCTACGGCATGGCCGAAGTGCTGGGGCTTTGATGCTTGTAATCCGTGTGTTCAAGACATTTTAAGATTTTAAGGAGATGCGTCGATGGCTGGAGAAATCGAAGCGGCGGGCGTCGAATACGTGAAAGCCGCCGACGGGAGAACGCTGGCGCTGGTCATCAGAAACGATTTTGACGACTACGCCGCTTTTCCGCCCTACCTGGATTCGGAAGAAGAGCGCGCTCACCTGGCGGAAGCCTACTCGGGCGCCGACCCCGAAACCGAGCGGAGAACCAAGGCGCACATGACGCCGGACGAAAACCCGCTCCAGATCGTCATGCTGAACCGGAACCCCGGCGCCGTGGTGAACCCCCACTACCACGAAGTAACGGATCGTCCCGCGAACACGACGCGCCACCAGATCATGATATGCCGCTCGGGCCGGATGCGGGTCGGCGTCTACGCCAAGGAGGGCGACCATGCGGCCGACGTGGACCTCGCGCCCGGCGACCTGATCCTCATGTACGAGGGCCACCGCATCGAGTTTCTGGAGCCAGGCACGAAGGCCATCGAGATAAAAGAAGGCCCCTTCCCGGAGACCGACGAGGCGGATAAGGTCGATTTTTGATTTCCTGAAGCGGTAATGCCCGGCCTCTACGGGACTGTTGAAAAACCCCTCTCCGCCTCATCCTGAGTAGCGGCGAAGCCGCGTATCGAAGGATGCCCTCTCGCCCCGGCGCAACGCGTTCGACTCTCCTCGCCCTTCGATACAAACGCTCCTTTTTCAGTCGCGTTTTACCTTCGGCGGCTACTCAGGGTGAGGAAAGAGGCGTTAGCGGTTAACGGGGGCGCAGAGGGGGTTTTTTAATCAACCCCACTACGGGTGGATGCGGTATTGACGTGAGGATGGTGGGTTTTCGCCGCTATTCCTGCGTCAACATTGACCAGAGAGTGTTTTCGGCTTGACGTAGCCCTCTGCCTATCCCCGCCCTACGCGCCGGATTGCTCGATGCCGACTTGCTTGGCGAGCGTCTTCGCCGCCTCCTGGTAGGATTTCTGCAGTTCTTCGTTCGGCGCGATGGGGTTGTGGTAGCGGCCCAGGAAGCGGTTCTCCTTGCTCCAGAGCTCGCGGACCTGGAGGATGGAATCGACGGTTCCGTCGCTCTTCTCGTCCACGAACATGTAGTAGTAGCGGCTATACTGGTTCGTGACGTTGCCGAAGAATCTCTCGTCCTTGTGGTAGATCTTCCGGATCGGGCCGGTCGGCGCCTGGAGCCTCAAGGTCCTGCCCCCGAATATCGAATCCGACACCTCGAGCGTGTATTTCTTGCCGCCGATCGTTTCGTTGACCGAGTAGACGCTGCCCGAGAGCGTCGGCTTCCTGTCCCCCAGCGCGAAGGCGCTCAGCTTCCCGTAGAGGCTCGTGTTCACGGATTTCGAAAAGTTGTTCGAGATGCCGTAGACGATGAGCAAAATGACCGCCGCGGCCAGGAAGATGAGCGTGGGGGAGCGCTTCGTCGTCTTTCCTTCTTCTTCCCTGCCCCGGTTGGTGGCCACGTCCTCTCTGATTTCGGAGAGTTCCTTGTACATCTCCTCGATGGAGAGCTCCAGGGGCTCGGGCAAGGGTTCCGGTTCGGGCGCCGCCTTCTTGGCCGGCGCGGCCGGCGCCGCTCCGCCGCCTGCTGCCGCCGCCGCCGGGGCCGCAGCGCCTCCGCCCGCGAAGAAATCCGCGTTTATCTGGGTGTATT
>JAPPHK010000141.1 GCA_028820795.1 Nitrospinota bacterium
AGGGCCATGCCGTGAATTACCCGCTGATTGGCGATCCCGAACTTGCAATCGTAAAGTCCTACGACATGCTGCCTGCCGATGCGGGCGACACGTCTGAAGGACGAACGCCTGCAGATAATGCAACGGCCCGCTCGGTGTTCGTTATCGGGCCGGACAAGAGAATCAAGGCGACGCTCACTTATCCGATGAGTACTGGCCGGAATTTCAGCGAAATCCTTAGGCTGCTCGATTCCTGCCAATTGACAGCGAATGAACAGGTTGCGACCCCGGCGAATTGGCAACAGGGCGGTGATGTGATTATCCTGCCGGCCGTTTCAGACGAGGATGCGAAGAAGAAATACCCGGAGGGCTGGGAGTCGCCGCTTCCATATATTCGGGTCGTCAAACAACCATAGCGTTTGTTAAATCCACCGATGCACATAAACTGGAAAGTGATGCGACGTCGCTGATTTCTTAATCAGCAAGGTAAAACAAAAGAGCCGCGGCCAGGTAAATCAACCGCGGCTCTTTTTGATCAAATGAAAAGGGACTAGTTCTTCCACCCTTCAGCTTTCATGGCCTCTTTCACCATGCTCAGATCCATGCCTTCCTTTCGAAGATCCACTGTACGTTTCGCTTTGCGCTTTTGCAGAAGAACCTTGCCCATGTAATCGAACCACTTGTAATCCTGCTCGCTCGGGAGAAGACCAAAAGTCAGATCGTTCACAGAGGCTTTCACTATCTTGAGCTTGATTTTTGAACCTTTCGATTGCAAGTGGGTCAGGTACACGCGCGCAAACTTATCGCGATTATCCCTGTGCAATTTCATGCCACGAATGAATCCTCTCAAAAACTTCGTATAGACGTCTTTGTTATTCTTGAGAGTTTTTCCATTGGCCATAATTATCCACAGGTTGTTTGCATACTTACAAAAAGTTTCCACCGTGCGAGCGTATCCCCTGTCAATTGCAATGGCAGCTTGTGGGTTGTTCAAGGCTATCATATCCACCGTCCGGGATTTAAGCGCCGCCATGCGGGTATCGTTGTTCATGTTCACGGTCGTGAAGTCTTTCACGCTTAATCCATATTTCGGCAGGATGAAAGTCGTCAGCGTGAAATACGTACCTGTAGCTTTTCCTACTCCAAGCCTTCTACCCTTCAAATCATGCAAGGTTTTGATAGGTGCATCTGGAGATGTGAGAATCTTATTTGCCTTACACCAATAATTTGCATTGGCAATTCCAGGTGCATTCGCTTTCTTCGATATAGCGGAATAAAATGCACGGTCAGCGGCGCCGCCGACATCCAGGGAATTCGACAAAATCGCCTGGCGCATCAACTTCCCCTGAGCGAATTGTTTGATGGTGTATTTTCCCTTGCCGATGGTTTCATTATAGTAGCCCATCTTGTGAGCAACGATGGTGACCGCTCCCATGACAGAGCGGTGGTGGCCGATGCGAAACGGCGCCGCATGAGCGGAAAATACCGTCAACAGAACTCCCGCCACGGCCATGGCGACTACTAGAAACATACCTCTTCGACTCATTACAATATCCTCCTTAAGATTCACAGCCCGAAGGCATCTACGAAAGAAACCAAAAAACAAGCATCCCATTACAAGGAAACAAATTTTAACGTCCAAATTCCCATTAATCTATTGTTTGAAGAAACCATAACATGCTCTTAGGTATAATGACACCCCGCTATAACCTAAATATCTAGCCGCTATATTGCACCCAGGAATTCGTAGACCCTTTTCGACTGAACTGCTCAAGCTTTGGATTCAGGCTCTGGATTTCGTCTTTGCAAGGACAAAGCCAGGACAAAACCCACAAGTAAAACGATTGGAAGTGTCCAAAAAGCATTCAACATTCCGATTCTCTCCCCAAGCAAAGAAAGGGGAATTGCCGTCAGTCCGGCAAATATCCAACCACTACCCAGTATCAATGAACTCGCAAACCCCCGGTGTTCGGGCAAATATTCTTGCGCCAAGGCAACGGATACCCCCATCGGCACAAAAATCCCTGCGCCAATGATTGCGAGAGATATATAAGCCCATTCCAAGGAAGATAGCTGAAACGCCACCATACCGGCTAGGGCGCATCCAACGCCGATGGTAATAACCTTGGGCTTCCCGTACCTGTCACCCATCACACCCCCGAGCATCACACCGACGGCACCCGAGAAAAAAATGACCGTGTTGGCCATGCCGCCGCGCCAAAGCCCCAAACCTTTTTCGACAAATATCGCGGGCAAAAATCCCCCCAAATTCGCCAAAGTCGTCCCCCTAACGGCAGCGATGCCAAAGAGGAGAAGTACGGGTCCTTGGACATGCTTCAGCGACACCAACAATCCATCCTGCTGACTTGAGTCTTTGTCTTTCTTCTTTCTCTGGGGCGGAGCCGGCATCCCTAATTTCACGCCCGCCATCGCAAGCACTGCTACAAGGATGAACACCCACAAATGCTCCATCCCCATCGTTTCCGCAATGAATATGGCAATCAACGGGCCAATTGCAAAACCCAGCCTTCCTGCTGTAACGAACAGGCTGACAATAAAACCGGCATGTTCGGAACTCAACCTACCCGCACGCGCGGCCATATCCGGGTGGCATAACCCAAAAAGTATTCCCCCCGTGATTACTGCGGCGGCCAAGCCATAGACGCTCGTCACCCACCCAATCGCCGTAAATGCAATGGAGCTACCTATCAAGCCTACGGTGAGCCAGGGCAACCAGGGCCACCTGTCAATAACAATACCGGTGATGGGCTGCGTGATAGAGCCGCTTACCGCCTGGCATGAAATTAAAAATCCGATTGTCGTAAAACTGAGTCCCAGTTTTTCCTTCAACAATGGAACAAGAGGCGCAAAAAAATTCGCTTGGCTGTCGACCACAAAATGCGCAAAGAAAATGATGCCCGTCCCCGCCCAGGGCAAAGTCCGATAAGACGGCTTTCGGGTAGTTTCAGAGTTATTGTTCAATTTTACCTCGGAGCCAGGGCTTTCAGGGTGCGCTCGACGGCATCTTGGTAGCTTTCACCCACCAACACAGGGTCTATCATCAAGGCGGGCATATCCACACCAGCCTCCAGGAAAGCGGCCAGCCGTTCACGACATCTCTCCACCGGACCAACAAGACAAAATTCATCGATGATGGCGTCTGTAATTCCATCTTTCAAAGCTTCTTGATCGCCACGTTCAAAGGCTCGTTTTATGGATTCCGCCTCTTGTTCATAACCACTTTCCCGAATCGAATTGTTGTATGCGGGCAGCCCCAGCCAATATGTCAAGGTTTTACGGGCGGTTTCTCTGGCAAAGTCGAGGTCATCACATAAAAAGGTATGGATGCCAAGGTTGATTTCTACATCGTGGGGATCTCGGCCAGATCGTTTCGCACCTATGTCTCTCGATTTCAAATAAGCATCCATTCTTGAGAGCGGAACCATGTACGGCAATAATCCATCGGCCATTTCTCCACCAAGCTCTGTCATCTTAGGCCCTACAGCTGCTATATATATTCGTACCGGATATTTTGAGCGCCTGAATTTCAATTCCTCTCCCTGGTAAGTCTGGACAGGAAGAGGATATACAGGCTCACCCTCCAATACACCTTTCACCTCACTCACATATTTCCGCATATCTTCGAGAGGATTTCCGAGTTCTATCCCCATCGCCTTAATTCGGGGCGGATGCCCAAGCCCGAGACCCAAGATATAGCGGCCGCCGGAGATTTCGTTGATCGCCACCGCGCCTTGAGCCGCCATGGAGGCATGGCGCAAATAAATAATGGCTACCGAACTACCGATCTCAATCTTGGATGTGTATGTCGCCATCAACTGATTGATGGCCAGGGTGTCCGTGAGGGATTCCGTCGTATAGACACGAGCGTATCCCAATTCCTCGCCAAGCCTGGAAACTTCTCCCAGCCCCTTGAAGGAAATGTCTGCAAACGTAAGAAGCCAAAACCCGAGGCGATGCGTCATATCAAACCCTTCCGAAAACCATTTCCTTGCGCATACTCATTGGCATAATCGACCCCCATCAATCAACATGACTGCCCCATTCATATATGATGCTTCATCAGAAGCCATGAAAACAGCGCAATCGGCGATTTCTTCCGGAGTAGCAAATCGTCCCAACGGAATATTACTTATTAGTTTCTCTCGTCTATCTGCTTGCGTTTCAACACGATGTTTCGTCCCCTCGCTCAAAGTCGTTCCTGGGGCTATCGCGTTCACCCGGATCCCTTTAGGCCCGAGTTCGGCGGCATGTGCCTTCGTCATCAGATGCATCGCCCCTTTCGTTGCGCAGTAGAGGGAATTATTCGGTACTCCCGCCTCCCCGGATGTCGAACCAATGTTGATGATCTGACCTCCTCCCCTGGGATTCATATGCTTGGCTGCCAATCCACTCAGAATAAATGAGGCCATCGCATTTACTTGAAAAAGCGCAACTACTTCTTCAGTCGTGATTTCTTCCACGGGCTTGTTGCATCGAATCCCGGCGCAGTTCACCAAAATGTCGAGGTTTCCCAAATGCCTAAGTGCGCGAGTCATCAAAGGAGCCAGGTTCGCCAAGTTCGATAAGTCAATCCCCTCGCCAGCAACCGATATTCCTTGGGCCTTGCTATACGCGAGGGTAGATTCCAGGGCCGTTTGGTTTCTGCCACCCGCCAAATATAGTGAACATCCTTCCTCGGAGAAACGCCTCGCTATGGCGGAGCCAATCCCCACAGAGGCTCCCGTGATGAAAGCCGTCTTTCCCTTTAGTCGCATGTCGTGTGATCCCTTTACTTTAACGGGGGTTCTACTCCTGCCGGAACCTGAAGTTCAAATGCGTTGAGCGTCATCGAGACGGTCGTGTAATGTCCGATTAGACCGATCAAATCCACTAACCCACGCTCTCCGAAATGCTCGAATGCATTCTGGTAAACTTCTTCGCTCACGAAGTGATTTTCGTGCAGCGCAATGCAAAAATCATATATCGCTTCCTCATCGGCGGCCATGCCAGCGGGTCGCCTGTTCTCTTGAACCGCCTTGATGAGCTCGGATGATAATCCCCCCTTCCGGGCCAATGGCTCATGCGCGTACCATTCGTATTGAGACCCCCAAAACCGGGCGGTAATCAAGATCGCAAACTCGCTCAGCCTGGGCTCGAATAGGGTGTCATAGCGCAAGTAGCGCCCCGTTTCTTCCAGCTTTTCGAGATAAGCCGGACTTTTGAGCCAAGCCAGAAACGGACCTCTAACACCTCCTCGTGGGCCTGAAGCAATTTTCTCATACAGCATTTTCTGCTTCTCTGTCATCTTTTCCATCGATGTCTCGATTAAACGTGCCATGAATATGAGTTCTCCTATGGACTTGATGCGTGTGTGAACATCGGACTTCCTCCTGCTACAGAATAATTTTACAGGTTGCAAGGCGATGATTAGTCTGATAAGCAATTATTAAGGCTGCGGCCGGCGCGGCCAACTTGAATTTCTGGAAATGTACTTGGAGTGAATGGCCCCCACCTGTTTCATCTCTACCCATTTCCAAACATGCAGGAGATCAGCAAGTGCCAGAAGGAACAGTGAAGTGGTTCAATGACGCGAAGGGCTATGGTTTCATTTCGCAGACGGATGGTGACGATGTTTTCGTTCACTTCTCCGCCATCCAGGGAGAGGGCTTCAAGACCCTGGAGGAAGGACAAAACGTGAACTTCGAAATTGTCCAAGGCCCGAAAGGGCTCCAGGCGGCCAACGTCACAAAAGGGGGTGACTCCGAAGAATAACCCTCATCCAGAGAAAAACCAAAACGACGGCTCACCCGGGCCGTCGTTTTTTCGTCTGCTGGTAAATCCCTCCCCTGCTTGCGGGAAGGTTCGGCCTCCATGTTATAAACCCCGTCGGTAGGGGCATTCAAAACGAACAACTTCGAAAGGCATTTCATGCGCGACGTCATTATCATCGGTGGCGGCATCATGGGTCTCCTGACGGCAAGGGAACTCCGCAAAACCGGCAGGAACGTCACTATTATCGAAAAAACCCGGCCCGGCGCGGGCGCCACCTGGGCCTCTGCGGGCATCATCTCCGCCCACGGGACGAGCGGCTCCGCCGACATTTCCGGAATCCCGGGGCTCAGGCTCCGGAGCGCTTCGTACGAGGAGTGGCCCGGTCTCGCGGAAGCCATCGCCGAGGAAAGCGGAACGGACGTCGAATACCGCCTCACCGGTGTTCTGCTCATCGCCCTGGATGAGGAGGAGGCGGAGAGCATTCAGGAAAAAGCCCGTGCGCGCGAGTGGGGCGAAACCGAGTGGATGCCGCCCGGCGCTCTGAGCAGCGAAGAGCCCTGCCTTTCGAACGAGCTGGCCGGAGCGCTGCTCGTAACGGGAGGAAGCCTCGAAGTCAGAAAGCTGGGGCCCGCGCTCGAGATCGCCTGCAGGCGTCTGGGCGTGGAGATCATCACCGGGCGCACGGTGGAGGAAATCCTGAGCGAGGGCGCGAGAGTCACCGGGGTCCGCACGGATACGAGCGTTCACGAGGCGCCCGCCGTCTTCGTCTGCGCGGGCATCGGAAGCCGCAGCGTGCCCGGCGCCCTCCCGAGAGCGCCCATCACCCCCCAGCGCGGCCAGTTGCTCGCCATGGACGCCCGCGCGCTCGGCCTCAGGCGCGTCGTGCTGACCATCAACGACCCCTATCTCGTGCCCCGCGCGGACGGCCGCGTTGTTCTGGGCGCGACGAGGGAATTCGCCGGCGAGGACCCGAGGCTCACCGTGGGCGGCATGGCCTGGCTGCTGAGCGAGGGAATCCGCATCGCGCCTGAAATCGCCTCTTGCGCCATCGAAGAGACCTGGTGCGGCTTCCGGCCCACCTCGTCGGACTACCTGCCCCTCATCGGCCGGGGCGCGCTGGAGGGACTCTACTTCTGCACCGGGCACGGGCCTTCGGGCATCGGGCCTGCGCCCGCGAGCGTGAAGCTGGCGACGGCGCTATACCTGGGCGACGCGCCTCCGCTCGATCCGGCGCCCTACGACCCGATGCGATTCGCGTAGCAAATGCGGGGAGATGCATGGTCCGAAAAAAATTTTTAATTCGATAAAATATTACTGAATTACTTTAGACATAGCACGTAAATAATTGATATAATTTAATATATTCTTATTTGTCCATTTCATTAATTTCTCGAAATTTATCTAAATTTATCTTATTTTCTGGAAATTCGAAATCCCTGGTTCTCGCGGCGATTCGGACGGAAAAAAGCGCTCCGGCGCCTTCGGAAACATCGGACGCCACGAGAAGCCCCGTGCGCCCGCCCCAGGGCGCCGCCGGCGCATTCACTGCCAAGCGCATCCACTTCCATCCTGTGTGAAGGCTGCGAGAGAGTCGTTGGCGCATCGTGTCCGTCCTCATGATATGGCTGCGGGAGTGCCGGCCTCGCCAGCGGCTGCGCCCCGTGAACGGGCCGCGGGGGACCTGGCCGCCTCCCGAATGATCCCGTGTTCAACCTCCTGAAACGGCTGCGAGAGAGCTTTCTGCTCCACAACCGTCCGCCCCCTGTGGGGCTGTTGAAAAACCTCTCCCCGCTCGGAATTAATCACTGCCGTCATTCCGGTGTCGGAGCCGACCGAGGAGAGAGGGTTCGACGGAATCCATTT
>JAPPHK010000194.1 GCA_028820795.1 Nitrospinota bacterium
ATGAGAACCGGTCAATATCAACTACTTACGCGATTCAACCGTCGAAGTCAGGACAGGTACTCCATTGCAGCCCCCTGAGCGAGGTGCAGCATGAAGTACACGTTCTCCACTACGACCCACGGCACACGTCTAGCCTCCAGCAATCGGAACATCGCATCAACGACTTGCGACTTCTCCCCGTCCAATCCCTGCTTCTTTCCGGCCATCGAAAGATCTTGGCAAGGGAAACCTGCCGTCACGATCTCGGTCTCCTCCGGCAACGCCCTGAGCTTGACAATGTCTGTATTCAGGGCAACCTCGCCGAACCGATGCTGGATCACCTTCCGTGCGTCCGGGTCGACCTCGCTCATCAGAATGGTCCGATGTCCTGACTGCTGAAAGCCCAGTTCGAACCCGCCGATGCCAGTGTACAGACCCGACACCACCATTCAGAACGCCTCCATTCATGCCGTGGACGGCCAAGACCAATCCGTTAGTATTCGTGGGCAGCCAGTAAGTGGATACCCCGCCGCATCTTCCGACGACTGCCTCGCTGCCATCAATGCTCTGCATGGCTCATGCGGCGTCTACACGCGGCCCGCGCTGGTTCGAAGCCTACTCGATCGCATTGGATGGACATGCGACGCTGACCTCGCCAATGCCCGTCTCCTCGAACCTGGCACCGGTGACGGAGCTTTCCTTGTCGAAGCAGCCAAGCGTCTGGTCGCCTCTTTCGTCCGACGCGGTCTTCCCCTCAGGATCGATACTCTCCGGGAACGCGTATTAGCCTACGAGTTGGTGTCAGCAGAGGCAAACAAGGCTCGCGAGCGCATCGTCGCCGAGTTGAAGGCGCTCGGCATCCACCACGCCACCGCCCGCGCCTGTGCTCGCGCATGGGTCAAGTCCGAGGACTTCCTCCTCGCCGAGCTACCAGATACCTGTTTTTCTCATATCGTAGGCAATCCACCCTACATCCGATGGTCGAAACTACCGCCTTCCATTGCGTCCGCCTATGCCGAAAAACTTCCGCGGACCATAGCCCGCGGCGACCTCTATATGCCGTTCCTTCACCGCTCATTCGAGCATCTACAACCGCAAGGGCGCTGCGCGTTCGTCTGTTCTGACCGTTGGCGCTATGCCGTTTATGGCGACGACTTTCGTGCACGTTGGACCGCATCCCTTCAGATAGACACCGAGCCGGCCGGCGATCCCAAGGACCTCTTTGATCGAGACGTCTATGTACATCCCGAAATTCTCACCGCGACTCCACGCGCCACGCCGAAGCCCCTAACAATAAAGCGACAGGCGGCCGGCAAGACACTTGCCGAACTTGATTGTACGGTTCGCGTCGGTCCTGCCTTAGGTGTCACGTCCGCCTTCGTCCTTGAACCCGGAGAAGCCGACGTCGAACCCCAGCTGCTCCATCGCTGGGTAGACGCGCAGGAAGTACATCACGGCGAGATCCACTGGCGTGGCCGTCACGTCATATCACCGTTCGACGAGACAGGCACGATCATTGAATTACACGACTTCCCGCTCTTGGCCGCCCGTCTTCATCGATTCTCAGACCGACTTCGCGCCCGGCACATCGTCCGCAAAGGCGCCGTGTGGTATCGCACAATCGACAAGCTAGTGCCGTCCGCCTGGACTGCACCCAAGTTGCTGATACCTGAGATCGCCAAGTCCCCAAGAGTGGCAATCGATCTCAGCGGAGCTGTGCCTTCGCACGGGACCTATGCCGTCTTCTCTCATTCTCTAGACATAGAAGATGTGTACGACCGCCTTAAAAACGGCAAACTCGCAAGGGCGTTGGCGCCGGTCGCACCCACGGTCAAGGGCCGCTATACGCGCTGCTACCGGCGTTTTCTGGCGATGATTACGATTTAGACCGCCGCGTGCTCCTTCACCGCGTAAACATGGCCTTCGTGATGTTCAGATAGGTTTTCCGCTTGTTCGGTTGACCTTTAAACGCCCGGTCGAGAACATCATCGACGCCGCTCGGATATCCGTGCATTGCCACTGCCATCGCCAGGAATCTGCTGACAGGGGTGTTACTCCGTATCGGAAACGCCGGATAGGTAGTCGGAAGCTGGGATGAGGCCCCGTCCAACGAAACGTGCCGCACACCTAACGACTTGTTCAACTGTACATGGTCATAGCCATGAGCCGTTGTGCTGTATTGTGATCCCGGCTCAAAACGAAATGCATATGGTGAACCCTGTTGCAAAAGAACCACCAAGTCAAAGGACAGGCCCGCTGGATTGGTTCCGCCGAGCCAAGGAGCGAAAAAAGCCGCAAACACCCGATTCTGCTTACATGGCATTGGAATCAGTCTCATGGGATTGCCGCTCTGGGCAGACGGCCGAAAGGGGCTTGTAACCGCACGCTCCGCCACCGCCTGCTGCGTTGGTATATCAACGCCAATTGTACGCGCCCGCGCTTTGACGCGGGGCGACTCGCTCGCCCAATGTCGCAACCCAAGCCTCGCATACGCCAAGAGCAATTCATCGATAGACACGCTCATCGCTCACGCCGTGCTGCGTAGGATACGGCTACGCGGTGAGTACACGCATTCCTCCACTACCGCGATATAGCGCCTCGTCCACGACCCCTCGACCTCCGCCTCGAACTCCTGCGGCGAGTCGGTTTCCCCGCTTCCGGTCACATGCACGAAACGGGAGACGTCCTCGCAAAATACGGCATCTGGCCAATCGCCCGTCGCTGCAAAAAAACGCTCGGCAAGCTGTTCATTCGACTTGAGAGAAGGCCACCAAAAGCATGGCCCGGGTGCCCACATCGTGTGATAGAACAACGCTGACTCAAGATGCGTTTTGAACAATGCCGCGTCCAAGCCGAAAGGTGGTTCCTTTTGCTTTGCCACTTCGTTCCAGGAGGCAAGATCTCCCCCTCTCTCACCTAGCAAAAAGGGCATCTGCACTACAAGATGCGGCAAATCAATCAGAACGTCCTGCGTTCCCAGCACATCTCGTCGCAACCACCGATCGACCTCATACGCCGATATTTGGCGGACCGCCTTCGTAGCAAACTCGCTTTCTCTTGCTGCTAGTTCCCGCAACTTCTTAATCTCCGCCGGCGGCAACACTCGGCTTGACTCGCAAAAGACTTCGAAAGACGCTTCCCGTGGGTTGCCTTCTGTTGACGACAAAGGCGACTTGGCGCGTAGCGACAAGTAGTCATCTGCTTCCGGTGGAAAATTTAAGGTCTCCCAGACTGGTCTTTCGAGGTTCTCTGCAATAAACTCGAATTGCTCCCTTCGCCGGAGCGCGGCGTCAGCTACTAGCGGCCAATACCAAGGAGAAAAACCCTCTCCAGACTTCTGCATCCATAGGCGCGAATTAGACAGATGTTGAGTGTTCAGCGCCAAATCGGCCAGAGACTGATAGTCCCCAAACAAGTACCTAAGATCGAAATCTACATGTGGATTCTTATTTAACGAGATGATGTAGGGCGCGTCAGTGAATGCCCGCAAATATCCAATGATTGTTTCCGCAGTTAACCGAGCACTATCCAACCCCAAGCCGGTAAGGTTATTGTCAACAATCAAAGCATCAAACCCATCAAAATTTGAGTTTATCGAAGCCGAGCTCAGGTTACTGTCACCATTCAAAACACCGGACACGGCGGAAAAAAACGACGTTAGACTATCCTTCAACTCCGAACCTGCAAGCATTTCCACGTTATATCCAGTGTCACTTGCGATTCCGGACCTAACAGCCCTCTCCGTTTGCTCGCACTGTAATGGCTTGTCGTCGCATATCAAGATTTTCATCATCATCCTTTCCATGACAGCTGAATGGACGTGGAAAATCCGGGGGGCGGATTCACGAATGCTACCTCTGCGTTTCTGCTGAGCGCGATCATCCGCACGATCGCCAATCCGAGCCCTTGCCCCCCGATAGCGATGGACCGGTTCGCTGAGCTTATCGATGCTTGGCGTTCGAATGCCTCGAACAGGATTATCGCATCCTCAGGAGGCATAGTCAAACCGACACCTGTGTCGCTTACTCGAAGATACTGGCGACGCGCTGTTGAGGTAGATCCCTCGAATTTAACAATGCGCCGATCTGTGTCCAACATTGCGTTCCAAGCATTGAAGAGAATGTTTTGAACGATTGCACTCCACTCCGCGAACGCGCCCAACGGAAAACGCAGGTCTCTTGGTATTGAACTCTGCTGAAATACTACCCCGGACAATCTTGGTCGGAGCGCCCTGACGACTTGGCTCACAACTGCTTGCGCGGATAGCCGCTGTACTGCCTCGCGCTCCTCTGAATCTGCTAGCGGAGAGAACAATCGCCGATAGGCTTCAAATCGGTTCCGATAGTCCTCAAGTATCTTAACCGCCTTCTGTGCCTCGGGTGATGCCTCGCTCTCAGCAACACGCAGAAGAAGTTCAGCCAATTCCTTCAACAACAAGGCATCGTTGGAAAGCTCGTGATTCATCGCCAAAGCTGCCATACCCGCCGTAGCCAAGGGTGCTAGAAGGGTGGCCCGACTGTCAATGGCTTTGGATTCCTTCTCTATGGCACTACGCGCTGCCACGACCTCGCGCTAGACGTCGCTATAAGCAGTGACGGGTATCTCCGCTTTGTAAGTGTCAAGAGTCGACAGCGCATTGCCCAGTACCCTCGATGGGCTCGCCCTGCTACGCAGCTTTTGCGCCACATCGTCAGAGATGGCTCGATAGCGGTTTGCGTACAAATCCAGTCCAAATCGGACCAAGTCGCGAAGTTGCTCAAATGAGCTGTTGGGTGCTAGACGGTCCCGACCAGGTTGTATCTGAAGCCAATCCCCCGAGCCCGTCACCCGGCCAGCTGCACTTGCTTCGTGGTTGGTATTGACATCGACCGCTCCGAAGATTCGGCCTGGATTTGGTAAGTCGAGCAAATAACGACCACCGATTCGCAGTCGCTCAGGCAACAACTCGGATACAATCAATCGTCGACCTTGATCGACTCCAACATTTAGCCAATCATGACCACTCAGGTCTTGCGATCCATAGTACGGAAGCCGAAAACCCGCATCGTAGACAGATACGCCACCATACGTCCTTAAGTACTCGCGCATTTCCCCTACAGATAACCCGCCTGCCTGCCGTCCTTCGGTTTTGAATATGAGTATCTCAAATCGTGCTCTGTCCAGCGTGGGCGCTACAGGCTCACTCGCTCTTCCATCTTCGCTGTGCCCCATTTCCGTTCCCGCTTCAGCCAAGTCGTCGCCGTCATCTACTTTGGGCACTTGGCGTTCAATCGGAAAACTAATTGTTTCGCGAAAGGATCTAGGTTTCTCGACTCCCTCCGGAAAGTTCGGTGCGAACTCAACAGTAACCGTAGCGTCGCTTCCGTCTGATCTTCGCAGCCCGCCAAAAAGCGATCCGGTAATCCGCGCCTTCCAGTTGTTGAACAATGCCTCATGTAGCTTGTCGAAATGCGTCTTTACACTATCAATTTGAGGGGCGTCTAAGTCGACATAGAAGTCCAGCGCAGATCTGCCTTTGGGTTTTCCTGGTCCACGCCGAAACGGCGACCGGAGCATCCATACGTCCTTGCCGAGGCCTTCGAACGCTGCGCCATCCCATTCCGTCCTCAAACCAGTCAGTATTATTCTAGTGCCAGTAGGAGAATCGTCTGCGTAGGTCGAGGTTTCTGGTCTACATTCCCAACCGACGTCTACCGTCTGCAAATCTTCACCGCCTTGGATGCTCCGCCAGTCTACGTAAGCGTACAGCATTGTACTTGGGTCGTCTTTGGAATTACTTTCCAATTCCATCTCATCCGCTAGAAACTGGACGGACAGACGACCGAGACCTTTCGAGCCCGTCATTGGTCTGCTCAGAAAACGAGAGCGACGAGCATCTACCTTGTGAGTTGTCCCGATTCGCATCCAGTAGTTTATGAACTCTGGCTGCGACATCCCGTGTCCATCGTCGATGACGATGATTCGATCATTGTCCAATTCAATTCGACAGGTGTGGGCGTCAGCGTCGTAGGAATTCTTGACAAGTTCGGCTAGAGCAATGTGCGCTCGACCTATCAGCCTCTCGCCCAGCTCGCGCAACAGCGCCGCGTCCACAGTGAATTGCGCTGGCGTTAGGTTTCTTTCGTGCTTCTTGTCAGGCATCGGGCTCGTTCAGTAGGCGTATCATTAGGGCTCGATACAGGATACAGGGGCGTAGCGCGTGATGGCTGAAACAGGTTGTGTCCGGTACGCGGTGGTGTACTTGATCTCGTCGAGCATGCAGCCGGAGATGCGGATCGCGTACCAACAGACTTCGCCGAGGAACGTCTCCTCTATCCCGTCTTTCTGGGCTGGAACGATGATCGTGTCGTGCTTGCCGCTGCTTGGCTGTGCGCCGGTCAGAGGATCGGTGGTGAGCTGAGCTGCCACCGCCTTAGGGAATTCAAATGCGGGCAGGTCGACCAGGAGCAGGATTTGCAGAATTTCCTTCATGAACCCTTGGGTGTCGGCTTTCTCCGCTGCGGATAGAGCAGGCTCCTGGGGCGCATTTCTGTTGTCCAGATAGCAGCGCCCCGTCTCCGTGACTCTCATGACAAGGGCATACTCAAGCCAAGCGACGTGGGCCCGGTTCAGGTCACCGCTGGTCGAAACGAACACCGCTGCCCAGTTCCAGAATTCCTTATCCTTGTGGTGCAACTCGATGCGCCCCCTAACTCCATCGGCCTGCCCGATATAGAGGGTAGGCAGATCGTCGTCCTCGCTGCGATACCCGACGAGAACGTAAATGCCGATACTCTGCATTTCGCTGCGCTTGCGAACTTCCGGCCAGTCGGATCTTCGAAACACCAGCCCGAGACCCGTCCAGTTCATGCGGTCGATCAGGCGAACCCCCTCCGGGTCGCCGTCAGGGACAAATATGCGGATGGTGAACGGATCCGCCATCACTGCCTCGCAACGATCGACGCCGAACCAGCGTCGTACCGGTAACGGGTGATGGTGCCCTCCCGGATCTTCTCCACCGCGTCGTCGATGGCATCGAGAGGCGCCAGGAACCACTCGCGCGGCACGACGGGATTGCCGAAGCGATCCTCAATCTCGATGTCGAGACGCGCCGGGGCGAAGATACGGTGGATCAGCTTTTCCAGCCTAGCACGGTCGATGTTGTACAAACTGTAAGTAGCGACGACTTCGACCTCAGCCATCAGGAACGTCGGATCGAGCCGCGCGCCGGCGATGCGCGTTTCCACCTTCACGGTGGTGACGCCAATCTTGTGAACGAGGTTCCGATTCTCGGTGACGAACGGGATGTCCGCCTTGCTCCGCAGCACATAGATGGTGCCGCTGGCCTCGTCGCCGTCCGCGGTCACGTCGGCGAACAGCGGACCCTCCGTTGTCTCCAGTATCCGCCTGCCGGTCTCGTCCTTGTGGAGCGCGCGCTGAAGCGAGCGCCTGAGCATGTTGCTTTCGGTGCCGTTGTCGAAGATCACGCGCAGCCGCGCGTCCCGGTCGCCGTAACTCTGCGTGAACTCCTCGCCCATCTCAGCCACATAGGCCTTCTGGCCGCCGAGAATGAAGAACCGGCCGGGCTCGATGTCGGCTTGGATGCCCAGGGGACGGGTCTC
>JAPPHK010000149.1 GCA_028820795.1 Nitrospinota bacterium
ACTGCGGAAACGGCGCGACGCCGTGGGGCACGTATCTCACGTGCGAGGAGAATTTCCACGGCTATTTCGCATCGAGCGACCCGAGCCTGAAAGTTTCGCCCGAGTTCAAGCGCTACGGCGTGGGCGGCAGGGGTTGGGGGTATCGCTGGGAGATGACGGATGAACGCTTCGACATCGCCAAACACGCAAACGAGCCCAACCGCGCGGGCTACATCGTCGAGATCGACCCGCTCGACCCCAAGTCCACGCCCAGGAAGCGCACCGCGCTCGGGCGCTTCAAGCACGAGAACGCCGAAGTCGTGCTCGCCGCGAACGGGCAGGTGGTCGTCTACATGGGAGACGACGAGCGCGGCGAGTTCATCTACAAGTTCGTGAGCGAGGGCCGCTACACCGAGGGCGGCGACAACTCGGACCTTCTCGAAAACGGCAAGCTCTACGCGGCGAAATTCGCGGATAACGCCCGGGGCGAATGGGTGGAGCTCACGCCCGAATCCACAGGCATGGCCTCGATGGCGGAGGTCTGCATCCACACGCGGGTCGCGGCCTCGGCCATCAAGGCCACCACGATGGACCGCGCCGAATGGGTGGCGGCGAACCCCAGGAAAGCGGAAGTCTACTGCTGCCTCACCAACAACAAGAACCGGGGCGTGAAGCCCAACAAGGGCGGCGACCCGACCCCCGTCGGCGGGCCGAACCCGCGTGCGAACAACCGCTACGGGCAGATCGTCCGCTGGGCGCCGGATAAGGGCGATCACCTTTCCAGCGCCTTCTCGTGGGACCTCTACGTTGTCGCGGGCAACCCCGCCGTCCACAAGGGCGCAAACGCCGGCTCAAAGAACGTGACGCCCGAGAACATGTTCAACTCCCCCGACGGCCTCGCCTTCGACAGGAACGGGATGCTGTGGATACAGACCGACGGCAATTATGCGAACGCCAAGGGCTTCGCGGGCCAGGGCAACAACCAGATGCTCGTGGGCGATCCGGCGACGGGCGAGATACGCCGCTTCATGGTCGGCCCCAGGCAGTGCGAGGTCACAGGACTAGAGTGGAGCGCGGACGGGCGGACCATGTTTGTCGGTATCCAGCACCCGGGCGAGCGGGGCGGCGACAGCCACTTCCCGGGCGGCGGCGACACGACGCCCCGCTCTTGCGTGGTCGCCATCACGCGCGACGACGGCGGCGTCATCGGCTGAGCCTCGCCGCTTTACGCGACAACTGACGGAACGCGCCCATAATAATTGTCTCGCCCCGTTGCGGGGTCGGGCTTCCCGAGGGGAAAGCCCGATGAAAAAGTCCCGGGAAGCGATTTGGTCGCGCGTACGCTTTTGAAGTTCACTCCCCCCTTGAGGGGGAGTCGACGAGGTAAGGGCGTAGCCCGCAAGCGAATCGGTGGGGGGAGTTTTGTCTGTGACATGTCCCCCCACCACATCGGCCTTCGCACAAACCGCTCGGCCTCTGTGACTCCCCCTCAAGGGGGGAGTGAATTCTCCTCTCCCATTGGTCGGTACCATACTCAGAATCATGAAACTAGAACTTTTCCAACAACCCCCTTGCGGGCGGGGCGTTTTTTTTCGCAAACTCTAGGCCCGAAAAAGAAGCGCTTAGTATCTTCGTTCTGTGAAATCAGCATCAAAGGACGCATATGAAATGAATAGCAAGCAGCCCGTCGAATACGCCTGGTATCTGCCCTCCAACAAGCGGGGCGACGCCACCCGGCTCGGCACCGGGGAGGTAGAGATTCCGCCTGAGATCGACTATCTCGTCCACGTCGCGAAGACGGCGGAGGCGAGCGGTTTAACCAACATGCTCATCCCGTGCAACACCTCGTGTTCGGACGGCTGGCTCCTGGCTTCGGCCATCGCCCGCGAAACCGAGAGTATAAAATTCTGCGTCGCCATACGGCCCGGCCTCACGACGCCGACCTTCGCCGTGCAGCAGGCGAACACGCTCGATTTCATCTCCGGCGGCAGGTTGACGGTGAACGTCGTGCCCGGCGGCTCCTCGGTGGACGCGCGGCGCTACGGGGATTGGGCGGGGCATGATGCGCGCTACGAGCGCGCCGATGAGTTTCTGGACATCGTGCGCGCCTTCTGGGCGGATGAGGAGGCGAGAGTCGACTACGCGGGCTCGCACTACCAGGTGGAAGACGGCTTCGTCTTCCCCGGCCCCGCGCGGTCGGGCGGCCCGCCGCTTTATTTCGGGGGAAGCTCGCCCGCGGCCAAAAAAGTCATCGCCAAGCACGCCGACGTTTTCCTGAAATGGGGGGAACCCCCCTGGCAGATCGCCGAGGAATACGAAGAAGTGAAACAGATGGCGCGCGAGGAGCATGGGCGCGAGCTCAGGCTCGGCGTGCGCTTCCACATCCTCGTGCGCGAGGACGACGTGCAGGCCAAGGAAGAGGCCGAGGCCATCATCGCGGGAACAGCGTCCTACGGAGAAAGTTCCTCGGTCACCGGCCAGGTGGCCGGGCAGGTGGAATCGGTCTCCCAGCAGCGCATGAACGCCATGACGGCGGAGGGCAAGCTCTGGCACGGGCCTGCGCTGTTTTCGGGCATCAACCTCGTGCGCCAGGGGGCGGGCACCATGCTCGTGGGAAGTCCCGAGGTGGTGGCCGACGCCATGCGCGAGTACATCGACGTGGGCGCGACCACGTTCATCCTATCCGGCTGGCCGCATGACGAAGAGGCCAGAAATTTCGGGAAGTACCTTTTGCCGCTGCTGCCCGATGCGGTGTGAGGGTACGCAGGGCGGGATTTGCGGGATGGTAGGGACAACCCTCCGTGGTTGTCCTTTTGTAATGTGTGTACAAGAGGACAGGCACTGAGGCCTGTCCCTACAGGTTCATATTCCCCATTGGCCTGAATTGGAAATTGCCGTCATTCCGGCGAATGCCGGAATCCAGGGAATTTGTTTTTCGCTGGGCGATCTTTGTAACGACGACGTTCCCGTGTGTAGGGGTCGCGTATACGCGACCCTGCCTTTTCGCCTTCCAACGACGGGCCGCATGTATGCGGCCCCTACAATCAATTCGACCCGGAGAGGGGTTGTTTGGCTTTTTCTGCGGGTTCGGGTGGATATGCAGGTTCACCCCTACGAGGTGCCAATGATTGTTGTAGGGACAGGTCGCGACCTGTCCCTACAAGTAATCATGACCGACGCACGAGGACAGGCACGGGGGTCTGTCCTTACGCTCCACCCTATTACCTCTCAATCAGGATATCCCCCGTGATCGAGGCCATATCCTTGCAACCCGCGAGGACCATGGATTTTTCGAGATCGAACTGCATGAGCTCCAGCATCTCGGCGACGCCGGCGGGCCCACCCGCGAAAAGGCCGAGCACGAGCGCACGTCCGGAGGTGACGCCCTTCGCGCCGCGGGCGAGGAGCTTCAGCACGTCGTCTCCTCTGCGGACGCCGCTTTCGGCCAAAATGAGCACGTCGTCTCCCACCGCGTCCACGACTTCGGGCAGGATTTCCATGGGATGGACCCACGATGGCCCGTGCGCGCCCCCGTGCGTGGTGACGATGATGGCGGCGGCGCCAGAGTCCCGCGCGATGCGCGCGGTATCGGCCGAGCCCACCGCCTTGAAGACGAAGGGAAGCCCCGTGGCCTTCACGTAGCCCTCGAGCGCGTCCGCTCGCTGGGGTTCGCATTCTGGGTTGTAGAAGCCGGACTCGAAATCCATGCCCACGGCGAAAGCGCCGGTGTCTTCGGCGAGTTTGAGCGAGTTGAGCGTGCGCCGCCTGTCCCGCCAGGGTTTCACGATGCGGATGGAGGAAGGATGAGCGGCGGCAACTTCGCGCCAGGCGTCGTCCGTGCAGTCGCCTATCCAGTACTGCGTGCCGAAGCGCGTTGCTCCCTCGGCGACCTGCAGGAAACCGTCCGCCCAGTGGGCCGCCAGTGTGTTCGCGCTCATCGAACCCGTCATGATGGGGGTTTTGAGTTTCTTGCCCAGGAAGTCGAACCCGGTGTCCGCCGTGTCCGTGCGCATCAGGCGCATCTTGAGGCCGAAGCGCGCTAAGCCCGCGAGCGCGGTCTGCGTGCCGGGAAAATCCGGCCCCAGGATGTCGTAGGGGTTGCCCGCGCCCGATTTTTCCACGTTCTCCCGCGCCCGCTCATGAATCTCCCGATACGCCGCCTCGCTCATCTGCTCATACTCCTTTTTCGCTTGAAGTTTTCTCGTGCCATGCAATTCCCGGTATCTCGCGCCTGTCTGCTGCCTTCACGGGCGTTTGGCGGATTCGCCCCCCTGGGCTATCATTTCGCCCAAAGACGCGCAAGATGAACAATATCGCCACCTGGACATCCTTTGGAGGACATCGCCATGATGATGGTCATTCTACACTATCCCGCCGTCGCGCCCACGCTCGCCGAGGTCCGCGCGGACAAGGAAGAGGCCGCCGCCTTTTTCGAGAACGAGGTGCCCGGTCTCATCGACAAGACCTGGGGCATGAACGAGGAGACGGGGCGCATGGCCTCGGTCTACCACTTCGAGGACAAGGCCACCGCCGACGCCTGGTTCAACTCCGAGAAGCAGCGCAGCTTCCGCCGGGCGAACAACGCGAGCCTGGAATATTTCGACGTGGCGGCCATCGCGTATACGAAGCCGCTCAGGGAAGAGGCGACGGCGTAGGGTTTCATGCTGGTGAAGGTTTTGTAGGGACAGGCCCCCGTGCCTGTCCGTGGTCTCGACCTGTCCCTACGGGAGAATCTCGCCATACTGGATGCCGTAGCAAAGGAATTCAAAACGGAACACATGGATGATTACACTTGTTGAAGCTCTGAACTATCGATGCTTGCGGTATGTGTCGAGACCCCTCAATCCGTTTCACGTTCTGGTCGGCCCAAACGCAAGCGGTAAAACAACCTTTCTCGACGTCGTAGGTTTTCTTCGAGATCTGGTATCCGAGGGATTGGATGAGGCGTTATCCGGCCGAACCACGAACCCGGAAGAACTCCTCTTTCGGCGTCAGGGCGAGAAGCTGGAACTAGCAGTTGAGGCTCGTATACCAGATGAGTTGCGCGAGCTGACGGCGAAACCGGAAATGGGCACGGCTCGTTATGAGGTGGCTATCGGTTTTGACGAAACAAAGCGCCAATTCGAGTTCAAGGCCGAGAAATTCTTGCTCAAGAAAACCCGGGCTAAAGAGCCTATCCAGCATTCACTATTCCCTATGCCTGCTGACGCGCCAGTGTCACTGCTGACAAAAAGCGGGCCTAACTATAAGACCGTAGTCAATAAAGTACCGGGAGGGAATGATAATTTTTACAGTGAGATCTATCCTCAAGGAGGAAAGGGTTGGGCTCCCTCGTTCAAGCTTGGACCGCAAAAATCGGCCCTCGGCAATCTTCCAGCGGATGAAAAATCACTTCCTGTAGCCTCTTGGTTTCGAGAATATCTGAGTACCGGTGTGCAACAGTTTGTTCTGAACAGCCTCGCGATCAGACACCCTAGTCCGCCGACCCGAGTTGCAGGTTTTTTGCCTGACGGATCGAATCTCCCTTGGGTTGTTGACCGCCTTCGGCGAGATGACAAGCAAAGGTATCGTGACTGGATTACGCACCTTCAGACTGCGCTGGCTGATCTAGTAGACATCACGACCATAGAGCGTCCGGAAGACAAACATCGCTACATGGTCTACGAATATAGTGGCGGGCTGAAAGTCCCTTCCTGGATGGTGTCTGATGGTACCCTCCGGCTTACAGCGCTAACCTTGCCTGCTTATCTCGACGATCTCAAGGGCATCTATCTGATCGAAGAGCCGGAAAACGGCATCCACCCACGCGCCGTGGCGACAGTTTATGACTCTCTCTCCTCTGTGTATGCGGCCCAAGTTTTGCTGGCGACTCATTCACCAGTGGTCTTAAGCGAAGCCAAAATTGACGACGTGCTGTGCTTCGCCAAGGATCATACGGGAGCGACGGATATCGTTCTCGGTTCCAAACATCCCAAACTACAGCAGTGGCACGGAGAAGCCGATCTAGGAACCTTGCTCGCCTCAGGGGTTTTGGGTTGAAAGACCTCGTCATTATCGTTGCCGACAAAAACTTGGAACATGCTCTGAACGGATTGCTTTCTAGGCCGGAAGCATTAGGTATCCGAGCCATCGAAACGGATATCTACCGCCATCCGCAACACGACCCCGGTTGTGCAGTACACGGCGTTGAATTCATTTCCAATTTTGCCGGGCAATATAGCTACGGTTTACTTATGTTCGATCATGAAGGTAGTGGAAAGGAGACGACTACACGCCTGGATTTGCAAGAAAGCCTTAATGAGAGTTTCGCCATATCGGCTTGGGGCGAACGGGCCAGGGCTATCGTGCTTGCTCCTGAACTGGAGGTTTGGATTTGGGGCGATTCTCGGCACGTCGACGAGGTGGCGGGATGGCAAGGGCGAGACCCTGGTCTTCGTCGCTGGTTGGTCGAGCAAGACTATTTGCAAGAAGGTGAAGTCAAGCCCATGCGACCTAAAGAGGCTTTCGAAGCAGCCTTGCGGGAAGCGCGAAAACCTCGCAGTGCATCCCTATATCTGCAGATTGCGGAAAAGGTCTCCCTTCGTCGATGTACGGATTCAGCCTTTCTGGAACTTAAAAGCATTCTGGCCGATTGGTTTCCTCCCGAGGGAAGAGAGCACTCAGCATGAGGTCAAAATAACGGGAAAAGACAAAAACCTAGGCGGTGCCCCGTTTACGTCCGCTTCGAAGCCCTCGCGGCATGTGCGCGGAGTACGCGGTTCATCTCTGTCTGGTATCCCCGTCCGTTCGGGGCGTTCGCCCGGAACCACGCCACAACGTCGGCGTCGAGCCTGAGCGTAATCTGCTTTTTCACGGGCCGGTAGAGGAGGACGCGCCTGGCATCCGCCCAATCCAGAATTTCAGGGATGTCGCTCGTGTCTGTCTCCTCCTCGGGAAGGGCGGCGAGCGCCTCGATTTCCGCCTCCTGCTCCCTGGTGAGTTCGTTAGAAGTTTCCTTCTTCATAGGCTCTCCTTGCGAGCGCCGTGGCTTTTCTGGCGCTGATGATGCGGCCCGTCTCGACGCCGGTTTCACCCTGCGGCGCAGGCCATGTGTGCGCCACGATGACGACTACGCCCCCGATCATCCAGGTGGCGCGCCACCGCTCCTCGTTGGGGTCCGGGTCCGGGCGGTGGGCCATCAGCGGGTCGTCGAACACGAGCATCGCCGTCTCGAAGCCGAGGCCATGCTTGCGCCTGTTCGCGCGATTCTTGTCGTCATTCCATTCCCAGCGCAACGACCCGATTCCTTTGTAACTACTATAATGTGGTTATAAATATGTATTTCGTCAAGCAGCGGCGATATTGATATGTAATATGTAGCAGGGGGACAGGTCGCGACCTCCGACAGGCGCAAGGGGCCTGTCGGCTACGGAATTTCGGCAAACCCGAATTATCAGGAGGTGATGTAGGGGCGGGGCACGGTGTCGGCCCCGGTTTTTTTGGGTGGATTAAAGGTTAGTGGGGGTTGGGGAACCACCCCACAATATTTTTGGTGGGG
>JAPPHK010000191.1 GCA_028820795.1 Nitrospinota bacterium
CGGCGGCGCGGCGGCTGCGCGAGGCGGGGGCGGAGGTCGCGCTGCTCGCGCCCGCCTGAGGGCTTTGCAACCGCTCGGTCGGGCTGATTCAGAACGCGGTGGAGCGCGCGGGGTTGGCCACCGCGTCGGTGAGCATCGTCAAGGAGATAACGGCGGAGCTTGCGCCGCCGCGCGCGGTGTTCGTGCCCTGGCCGCTGGGGCATCCTTTCGGCCGCGCGGGAAATATTGAACAGCAGCGGGCCGTGCTATATGATATGATCGGGTTGCTCGAGACGGCCGAAGCTCCCGGCGCGCTCATCGAGCGGGACCATCCCTGGTGAGTTTTCGGGGAGTTCGTATCGGCGAATCGGGGGGAGCGCAACCGTCCTTGAGCCTGCCCAAGGGCCCGAGTCATCTCCGGCCCGAAGCGTCGGCGACGGATTGGGCCTCGCCGGATTGACCGAGGCGTCGCCATCCGGATGAGCCTCGCCGGGACTGGAGGAGGCGCCGGATCGTGCCTCGCCGGATTGTCCGGGACGGCGCTTGTATTTCGGGGCGGGTCCATGCGGTTTCGGTCGCGTGGAAGGCGTCCGGGACGAAGACGCCGGTCGGCGCCGCCTGTGGAGGGCCGATCGGGAATAGTGAAAGTTATCGATATAATGCAAATAGCAATTGCTGAAAATATCGATAAATTCCGATAAATTCACGGGGTTTTTCGATAAAAAACGGGCAATTTATCTAATTGAATATGAAGGCGTTATCCCGATTTCAGCGATCAGGAGGCCGTCATGGACGCAGTCGCCGCACCGAGCGCTCCCGTCAAACGCCTCGCAAAGGAATTGGCCGACATCCACGATAAAGGCGTTCGAGGCCGGGACTTCATCCGCGCCGCCGAACCTCCTCTCAGACGTTTGCTGGGCGAGGACTCGTTTCTCCCGCCCGAGGCGCTCGAACCCTCTGACGAAGGATATGCGCGGCATCTGCTGTATCGCGACCCCGAGGAGCGCTTCGTCGTGGCGGCCATGGTGTGGAAGCCCGGGCAGGGAACCCCGATTCACGATCATGACGGCGCCTGGGGGATGCTCGGCATGGTGGAGGGCGGTCTGGAAGTCGTTAATTACTTTGCGGATGCGGAGATTGCCGAAGGTGAGGTCGAGTTGAGAAACGATGCGCCGCACAATCCTTCGGCTGGTCGGCATAACTCGGTTTGCGGCTGCGCGGACATCCATACAGTGCGCAATCGGCGTGACGACGCGGCGGTTTCCATTCACGTATACCCCCGCGATCTGGAAGCGTGTCATTTCTTCGAGCCCATCGAAGGCGAAAAGAATCGTTTCTACGCGCGCCGCGTCTCGATTTCCTACACGAGCGATTCTTCCTGAGCGATTTCCGATCTACGACCCAAAAGCCATAGAATAAGACGGTATATCGAGGTGCGAGGCGATTTCGCTCATGCTTGATGAGGCCTGAAGCTCGGTGATTTGAAGAATAGGCGGAGTGTGGTTTATCGGCCAATCCTTCAGCTGGAGAGTGAGACATCATTCTGCCGATTTGAAAAATTTCCTTGCATAAATTCACTCTTTCATCCCATGAGGTTCGTATGCACAGCAAAGGTGGTTGGAATGCCGGTTTTGAGACGGTATCGAATTTTCGAATGTTTTTCCGGGACTGGAGACCGGCGAAGAAAAGTTCATTCTTGCCCGTTATCGCACTGCATGGTTCGCTGATTCAGAGTGGTATGTGGAACGCTACGGCGGAAGGCGCGGGATCGATTCGCATGATATGCCCGGATCTAAGAGGATTCGGGAGAACGGATGACCCTGGTGCGGGTGACGCTGCAGCGGATTTTGCAAGAGACGTAATTGACTTGGCCGATTCTCTTTTGCTGGACCACTTCGTGGTGATGGGGCATTCCTTCGCGGCTTCAATCGCTTTGGCCGTCGCAGCGAAACGTCCGGACCGAGTCGGCGCGACCGTGTTGATGGATCCGACCGTGCGTGATGTTTCTGGCGCCAAAGCGAACCTGGAGGCGTCGCGGAGTCGCCCAATGAAGTTCGAGGTTCTAGAGCAGGCGCAAAAATTCATCGAGGAAAGCGAAGAAGGAAACTGGCCTCCCGCCAGGACGAGACGGTTCTTGAGCGATGTTCTGGTATGTGATGGCGTAAACGGCGTTTGTAGCGTTCCATATGAGAAAAGCAGAATCTTGAGATTGCGGGAATTTCAAGCCTCCGCCGCGAGCGATTACGATCCGGTTTTCTGGGCCAAGAGAACGAATTGCCCGTCTCTGGTGATTCGTGGAGGGGAAAGTAAGCGATTTAGCGAGAATTCGGAAAAATCTTTAATGAATGAACTGCCAGTGAAATCAAGAGTAGTCTTATGTGTGAGAGCCGGTCATTTTCCGACCGTTTCCGAACCTGCAATCGTGCAAAGAGAGCTCAAAAAGTTTCTGGCAGATTTGAAATGAACAAACGAAACGGAAACAGTCTTCATATTGAGACCGAACTCAGTCGAGATTTAGGACTTACATCCGCACTTTCGATCGGGGTCGGGACAATGATTGCGGCGGGTATTTTCACTTTATCCGGCCTGGCTGTAAGAGATGTCGGCTCATCTGCCGTCATCGCTTTTCTTCTGGCTGCGTTTGTCGCCGGATTCACCGCGCTCACCTATTGTGAATTCTCATCTTTGTATCCGGAATCTGGTGAAGGGTATCTCTATGCGAGAAGAACCTTTCCTCCGCCACTCGCCTATCTTGTCGGGTGGACTTTGGTGCTAGGCTACACTTCTTCATGTGCTTTCTACATTAGCAGCCTTTCTTCTTATTTCAATGAATTCGTCTGGCATTCGCCATATGAACAAATCTCGGGAACTTTGGGACTATTGGGACTCGTGCTGCTCAACATCAAGGGAACAAAGGAATCGGCTCGGTTTCAAGTTTTGATCACTGCGGGAAAGGTTATCCTCTTGTGCTGGTTTGTTTTTGGGGGGCTGGGGAACTTCGACACGAAAGCCCTGCTGGAGAGGATGAGCATGGACATTCCAAAAATTGGAGCGACGGCCGGTTTGGTTTTTATTACTTTTTTCGGGTTTTCGGCAATTGCGGCATCGGCTGGAGAGGTCATCAATCCCGTCAAGACAATACCTCGAGCAATTTTTCTTTCCATGACGATTGTGACTGTTTTATACACTTTGGTCGTTTTTGTTATCGTCGTTGCGGACCTCACGGAATATACGGAAGCGGCGATGGGTAATGCGGCTCGTCTTTTCTTGGGCCCAATCGGCGGCATGGTTATTGTCGTAGGCGCTCTTTTCTCAATGATTTCGGCATCTAACGCGTCGATTCTGGCGGGTTCGCGTGTCGTTTTGTCCATGGCGCAGCTAGGACATTTGCCTTCCGGAATTGCCACGATTAACGCACAGACCCGCACTCCCATTATATCTCTTATCCTGGTGGGAGGAGCCATAGTTCTGTTTACGCAAAGTTTTGATCTGGAAAAACTGGCGCACTTTGCGGATACCATTCTTTTGCTGGCTTTAATCTTGGTGAATACGGCTCTCATATACCACCGAAAAAAATTTCCGAACCTGCTCAGGCCATTCCGTGTCCCCTTTGTTCCGTTCTTGCCGCTTCTGGGAATCGGAGCAAACTTATATTTACTCTCATTGGTTATGCGACATTCCGAGCCTGTTGTAATGGCCGGGCTATGGCTGATCATTGGAATGCTCGGTTTTCTGGCCTGGAAGGGCTCACAGGCCGAGGAAGAATTTTTGCCAGGTGAACCAGCCCGTGTGGCGCAGGTCAGTATGGAGGGGGAGGAAAGCAATTTCCGCGTGTTGGTTCCCATCGCTAACCCGACGAACGTGGCTCCACTGATAGATCTTGCCTCAGCGGTTGCTAAGGAAAACGAGGGTGAGATCATCGCTATGCGGGTAGTTTCATTGCCTGAGCAGTCACCGCCGAGTCGTGAGACTTCATATATTGAGCGGGAAAGAAGAATTTTGGAGCAGGCTCATGTTCGCGCCAAGTCGAATGGCGTCAAAATTAGTTCTCTGGTAACGATCGGTCGTAATCCGGCGCGCGCTATCCTGGAGACAGCGAGAGAGCGTCATTGCGATCTGATCGTCCTTGGCTGGAAAGGTTATACATCGACCGCTAATCGAATTTTAGGTGAAATTGTGGATGATGTCGTTAATCTCGCGCGTGCGGACATTATGATGGTCAAACTGGTAGGTGAGATGAAGTTAAAAAATATTCTTTTGCCGACAACCGGAGGAATCCATGCGCGCCTGGCGGAGCGTTATACAGCCTCAATCGCAAGCGCTTACAACGCCAGGCTGGTAGTAACGACAGTCGTTTCTCCCGAAGCCGGAATGACTCATACACATTCCGTCGAACAAAGTCTCAGCGAGACGGTTGGCAGGATCAACGATGAGAGCAGTGTTCATGTGGAGAGTAAAATCACCACGCATAAGTCCGTTTCTGTGGGAATTATCCAGGCATCTGATGAATATGACGCCATTGCAATGGGCGCTGCTGGCGAAAGTTTCTATAAACAGATTCTTTTTGGTTCGATTCCTGAAAATGTAGCGAAACACACGGACAAAACTGTCATCGTGTATAAACAATATTCGCCAGTGAAAGCATTGGTGGGGCGGGTAATGGAAAGCTAATTTACTCTCCTTGGCTACTGGCATGCCAATGAATGCACATTACAGATATATGCAACTCTAATTTTATTTTCGAGGTAGTTCATTTGTCCAAAATCGTATCGAGTTCCATGAAAGCTGTTTCGGATATTCCCAGCGGCGCATCGATTCTTATTGGTGGGTTTGGCATATGTGGAATGGCGCATAATTTATGCAAGGCACTTAGTGAACGAAAAGATGTTGGCGATTTCCACCTGGTGTCGAATGCAGGTGGAATAGACGGCTGGGGCGTGGGCTTGATGTTTAAAAATCGACAGATTCGTTCCATTATCGCCAGTCGAGTAGGTCCGGCTTGTAAAGCTTATGAAGAACAAGCTTTGAAAAAGGAAATTGAGGTCGAACTCTCACCTCAAGGAACATTCACGGAACGAATTCGAGCGGGCGGAGCCGGCATAGGTGGATTTTTTACGCCAACGGGAGCAGGCACTGTTGTTGCTGAAGGAAAAGAGACGAGAATCATAGAGGGGTTGGAATACATTTTTGAAAAACCCATTCAGGCGAATTATGCTTTCATAAAGGCCTGGAAGGGAGACGAGCGTGGGAATCTGATATACAGGATGAGCGCGCAGAACTTTAATCCCATCATGGCCACTGCCGCCGAGGTGACTATCGCTGAAGTGGAAGAGATTGTTCCCGTCGGTGAAATTGCCCCAGAAAATGTACATACGCCCGGGATTTTTGTGCAGCGCGTGGTTTTAGGTGAAGATATTGAGAAACCTATCGAAATCATGACAAATCGGCCTCGAAACAATCTTGGGGGAATTTGATTTGCCTTTGAGCAGACACGATATTGCCAAGCGTGCCGCCATGGAAGTCCCCCGTGGGGGATGTGTCAATCTCGGGCTAGGCATACCAACCTTAGTGAGCAATTATATACCTGCGGAATATGGCGTCACCATCCATTCGGAGAACGGTGTATTGGGTGTTGGACCATTTCCATACGAAGGAGATGAAGATCCCGACTTGCTGAATGCCAGCAAAGAAACCGTGACGATTTTGCCGGGAGGTTCGTATTTTGATAGCGCTACTTCGTTTTCCATGGTCAGGGGTGGGCATATAGACGTCACCATACTAGGCGCAATGGAAGTTGCCGGGAACGGTGACCTGGCGAATTGGGCGATCCCTGGCAGGATGATATCCGGCATGGGAGGTGCGATGGATCTCGTAGTGGGTGCCCGAAAAGTTATCCTTACTATGGAGCATGTTTCAAAAAAAGGCATACCTAAGATTGTAAAAGCATGCACCCTGCCATTGACCGGCAAAGGGGTAGTGGATGTCATTATTACTGACCTAGCGTTCATCACGGTGGAGACTGACGGGCTCTTGCTTCATGAACTCGCTCCCGGCGTGAACGTTAGTGAAGTAATGGAAAAAACCGAGGCGCCATTGCGAGTGGCTACGAATTTGCGCGAAATTTCTGCGACCGCTTGAACTTAATCATGATTGATCTTGAAAAATATACCCAACAATACTGGGGATTGATGCGGCAACACGCCTATCGGCTCACCGGAAGTATTTTGGACGCTGATGATATCGTCCAGGATACAATGTTGCGAGCCATTGAAATGGGCCCGGCTCTGGAGAATATCGAAGATCATCCTGAATGGCTCTATTCGTCATGCACTGAAGCTGCCCTTTCTCGATTGCGAGAGAAAAACCCATTGGAGTTAAATGAGTTCGACCTTCCCGATTTGATACAAACGAGGGGTTCGAGCATAAATGGCGAGACCAAATCGATAGAAGCAAGTGCTGTATGGCCAAGCGTTGCGCTCGAGTTTTTGTTCCCTCTCCAATACATGACGCCCGAACAGCGCGCTGTCGTCGTGCTCAGGGACGGGGTAGAGGATGGTGATCGAGTCGCGGCATCTTCAATAGGAGTGAAGATTCAAGAGGTTTTCAAAATTGCCGACGATGCTGATAAAACACGGGCGCAAATCCAAAAACACTGGAGAGGGAATGTGTTCTTCGCCTCCAACAAGGATCCGGCGAAAACAGCGCGCGTATACGAACGGTTCGTGGAAGCGCTCGGCTTTCGCGATAAGGTTTTGTTGCAAGGATTGATGTCTCCGGGCGTGGAACTTATCGTTCGCGATGAGAGAAGAACGGGTGACGATTTTGTGGCCGTGGCCTGTACGGAGCTTCTCGGCCAAATGGGAGAAAAACTGACGTTCAGCCCCGTTTGGCTCAACGGTTGCCGAGGCGTGCTTATCTGGACATGGCGGACAAGAAGAAACGAATGGTTAAGATGCGGTGCCATTACGGTGTTGTGCGATGATTCGAATATAAAGGCCATGAAGTGGTATTTGGATGGCCATCTTGTGCGTGCTATTCAGACCGAAGTCCCTCAAATTTCTTGACACTGAACACCAGAATATAGAAGTTTTATAACCCACAGACAATAGAAATGCGTGATCAACTAAAGACTTTTCTCTCTTTTGTGTACTCAAGAAATATCTTGATTCCTATGTTCCGCTTTCTTTTCCGAGCGCTTCGCAAATGTGGTGCGGACCCACCGGTATTTCAAAAAATCGAGTATCCACCGCATCGGCGATGGCATTCATGATGGCCGCGGGTGCGGCTAGTATGGGTGGTTCGCCAACGCCTCTCATGCCATACGGCGTATCATCCGCTTTGTTATTAACCATTACGGTTTTCAGTTCGGGGACGTCCATACTGTTGGGAAAAAAATATTATTGAAGGTTACATCAAAAAATTTAACCGTAATCGTCCCGAGCATGTTCATCAATAACCGCAAAACCGATA
>JAPPHK010000252.1 GCA_028820795.1 Nitrospinota bacterium
GGCGCCCCAAACCCTCATCCTGAGTAGGCGCGTAAGCGCCGTATCGAAGGATGGGGAGCGCGTCTCTCCGGCGGGGGCGAATTCGCCCTTCGATACGCGGCTTCGCCGCTACTCAGGGTGAGGCGGAGTTGCGGGCTGCTCAGGACGAGGAGGGGTTTTCAGTAGGGGCGGTTCGCGAACCGCCCCTACGACTGAACGCGAGGCGGGGAAAACCGTGAAGACGAGACCCATGAGAGTCAGTGACGTCGATCAGGTACACGCCATCGAGCGCCTCTCCTTCCCGCTCCCCTGGTCCAGGGAGAGTTTTATCCGCGAGATCCGCGAGATCGACAACTCCCATCTCCTGGTCGTGACGGACGATGAGGCTCGCGCCGCCGTCATGGGCTACGCCTGCTGGTGGGAGGTGGCGGACGAGTGCCACATCACGAACTTCGCCGTCGCGCCCGCCCACAGGCGCAAGGGGGTGGCGGATTTCCTGCTCGAAAGGATTCTCGAAGACGCAAAAGCCGGGGGCCTCATCCGCGCGACGCTCGAGGTGCGCCTGGGCAACGCCGCCGCCATCGCCCTGTACGAGAAATGGGGGTTCACGGCGGCGGCCATGCGCCCGCGCTATTATCCCGACAACCGCGAGGACGCCCTCGTGATGTGGAAAGAGAGAATCTGAACCGGCGCTTAAATTTCAGGTGACAAACGCATTGTTATTTGCTAGATTATGCCCGCTCTATCGCGATCCCGTCCCCGTTCCCGTCCGTAGAAATCCAGGTTTCCCATGATTTCCTTCACGTTTCCCGATGTCGTCATCGCCGTTTTCGTCGGCGCTTTCCTCATTCGCGGCTGCGTGCGCGGTTTTTTCAAAGAGACGTTCTCCGTGGTCGCGCTCGGAATCGCGATTCTCATCACCATGCAGTTCAGCGACTCGGCGCGCTCTTATCTCTCCTACTTCATGGGCGAGACGGGCCGGCTCGACCCGCTCGTAAAACCCCTGATCTTCCTGGGTTCATGGGTGCTCGCCGCCTGGTTCTTCCGGGTGATGTTCGGCTTCTTGTCGATCGCCGCGCCCGGATGGGTTTCGAGGCTCGGCGGCGGCCTCATCGGGTGCGGGAAGGGCGTATTCTTCATCGCCCTGGGGCTGGTGGCTTTCGAGACCCATGCGTCCGGTTTTTTGCCCGCAGGCGGCGGGGACAGAATCCTCCCGTACGTGCGGGGGGTGAGCGCCTACATCCAGGGGTTCGACAAGGCGGAGGTCGAGGAAGGCCTGGACGCCGCCAGGGAGAAGCTCGGCGATAAGCTCGACTCGGCCAAAGAGGGCGTCGGCGCGGTGAAGGAAAAACTCGAGGGGCTCACCGGCGGCGGGAAGGAGGAAGGCGGGGAGATCGAAACGCGCGAGATGAGGCGGTAGGGGGGGTTGGCTAGCCAATGTGATTAGCAGTTTATAATCCAGTACTGAACATTTCGGTTTGATTCCTAGGCAATTCTGCAATCCTAGTAAAATTTGTAATTGTTTTTCTACGGCAACGTTTAGCATTCTAACTGAGGAATGCGGAGTTAATTCTCGACGTGAAAGGGATGTTAAGTGACGTGGGGTGGTTATACAGAGAGAAATTATTTGTTTTCAGAATACGACATGTTTCCCTTTCTTGAGGGGCAGAAGAAAGTCTTGCTCGACGAGGTCGCTTCCATTGATGGGAATCGATTGCTCAATACGAGCGTTGACGACCTATGTGCATACTTCGTTGATAAGTACCGGCTTCACCCTCCAGTATTATTGGAGGATCAGGCTGTGGCAGATCAACAGGAACTGCGAATCGATGTCAGTCAGGACCCTAACCGCTATATTTGGAATCCATCGCGTCCTTTCTACGTCGATGGTACTCAAGTGAGATTAGAAATCCCATTTGAAGGGGATACGGGTTTATTCAAAACCAGAGCTAGCACTTATACTTCAATGCCCCCAATAGCTGAAATTAGGGGTAAACTTCTATTGTTGAGTGTATCTGGAACAGATCTCACTTCAGAAGGTACGAAATCCCAATTTGACCGGACACTGAGTGAAATCAGAGAGCATCTGGGTTGGATAGAAAACGATGTGAAGCCTTTTAACGAGCAACTTGGTCAGTTGGCGAGGGAAGCTATAGAAACTCGTCGGCAAAAGTTACTTGACGACCAAAATCTCGTTGCTTCCCTCGGGTTTATGCTAAAAAGGCGTGATAACGCCCCAACTACCTACGCGGCACCCGAAGTGCGTCGTAAGACGGTTCCCGAGTTACCGAAGGCTAGTACTGCCCCATTCCAGCCTGAACCTGCTCTTGATATGAAGAATTATGACCACATTCTTAAAGTGGTTTCCGGGATGGTACAGGTCATGGAACGAAGCCCGAAGGCATTCCGAGACATGCAGGAGGAAGATCTTCGGACTCACTTTTTGGTTCAATTGAACGGTCATTATGAAGGAAAGGCTACAGGAGAGACCTTCAATTTTTCAGGCAAGACAGACATATTGATTCGGGAGCAAGATCGTAACATTTTCATTGCTGAGTGTAAATTTTGGAGTGGCCAGAAGGCATTACTAGATACTATTGAACAAATCCTTGGCTACACAAATTGGCGCGACACAAAAACGGCCATTCTGCTCTTTAACCGCAATAAGAATTTCAGTCAGGTTTTGAAGGAAATTCCCGGAACCGTCAAAAACCACCCGAAATATAAACGCAAACTAGAATATAAGTCAGAAACTGGCTTTAGATTTACTTTAGGGCACCGAGACGACGAAAACCGCGAACTTATCTTAACGATCCTCGGGTTTGATATCCCGAGGTAATTCTTGTTTGGAAATGAGGACCTCGTGAGAAAGCGCAATCCCTCCCTCCCCGGTCGGGGTTGGTCCCTCAACATCCCATCACTCTTGCGTGCCCTTTCTCGCTGTATACGCGCAGAACGCAACCCCGCTCTCCTTCAGCCGGGATGGACTTCCAACAACTCCACCCCTTCCACCTGAGCCGCTCGCCGGTCGAAAGTATAGAGGGGGTGCGCGCCGCGCCGGTTTGCGGCGGCTGCAATCATGAGGTCGGAAAAACCGGCGCCTCCTTGAAGATATCGGAAAGCGGCGCGGGCCACGTCGTCCGCCGCTTCGATTTCGAGTTCCTCACTGGCGATGAGTTCCTCCAGCACCGCGGCAATCTGCTCGCGGGAATACCGATAGGAACGCTCCAGAACCCAGACGAGTTCGACCGCCACCTCGCGGCAAACGAAGCCGGGGTTCTCAGGGGACAGCCCAGAGAGCAATGCGCTGGCCGCTTCGGTCTGGTCCGCGTCGTCCGCCACCAGGTATCGGACGAGGACGTTCGTGTCGAGCGCGATCACTCCTCACACGCTCCGTCGGCGATGGCGCGCTCCATCTCTTCGAGCGTCACCGGCGGGCCGTCGTATTTGAGCACACCGAGCAGTCGAGAGAGAGGCCGCACCGGGATGATCCGCACCTCATCGCCAATAATGAGATAGCGCACGCGGTCGCCCGGTTTCACCCCAAGGGCTTCGCGTACCGGCTTGGGCAGAGTCGTCTGCCCTTTGGATGTAATCGTGGATTCGACCATCTGATAATCTCCCTTATTCCTTGCTGAATGGAATAATGCCTTACTTATTGCAGAAAAGCAAGGAAAAGGGGTTTTGGGGGAACATCAACCAGTTTCAATCTTCCCACTCAACACCCCATCACCCGCGCGTGGCCCTGCCCGCCGTATTCGAGCAGGTGCGCGTCGCGCGTCACCAGCGTGTAGCCGAACTCGCGCGCCGTTGCGAGGAGAATGCGGTCGGCCGGGTCGGCGGGAGGATTTCCGGGAAGTGTGGCGGAGGCCATCAGCACCGAGGGCGGCATTTCTGCAAGCGCGATGCTGAGCTGGTCGCAGATACGCTCGAACCAGTTCTCGGGACTCATGGCGAGCGAAATTTTTCCCTTCGTCGCGAGGTTGGCGATTTCCCATGCGCTGATCGGGGAGACGAAAATATCTCCTTCACGCACTTTGGGCAGTTCGCTCACTGCGGGTTCTCGCAGGAGCGAGCCTTCCGCAATCCAGATCACCGCACAGGTATCGAGGAGAAAAGGGGGCATAGAGGCCTATCGCGTGGCGTCCCATTCCACTCCGACCGGGAAGGTCAAGTCCGTGTCCTCATGGATTGTGACCGTACCCTGAAGCGCGCCGTAGATGCGTGAGAAATAATCGGCGTCGGCCCCGTTCGGGGCTTCCGGATCGTCAAATGCTTCAGGTGCCGACTCGCTCTTTGCATATTTTTGAAAAACGAGTTTGCGGCCCGCCATGTCCACGTTCGCCGTCTTGTAACCCGCCTCTAGCCAGGCGTGGGTAATGACGCTGTTCGTAGGATTGTTCGACCACCACGCACGGTGTTTGAAAGCCGAGGGCGGCAACTTCGCTCCCACGATTCGTTCGACCTTATCGAATGAGAGGGGAACGGACACCCGCCCGGAATTGCGTAGGTGAGTCGTCAGGGGTGCGTATTTGGACATGAAGGCGCTCCAAATAGTTAGTGTTGTTTTAATTATTAACAAATCAACATATTTGTCAAGAAGAAACTACAGCGCATGATTTCGAGATGGATGGCTTATTTTCGGCAAACTACATTCCGACGCACTTCGATATGACGGACACGGAAGCCCCTGCCCTCACAGCGAACACCCCGCATCCCGAACAAACCGCGCCAGGCTCCGCTTCGTCTCCTCGTTAAAGCTCTCGAACATCTCGAGCGTCGCTCGCTTGCTGCCCTCCACGGCGGGCTGATCGAAAGGGTTCACCCCGCGAAGCAGGCCGCCGTACACCGCCGCCCACTGCCAGAGCGCGATGAGGCCGCACACGTCGGGGACGGCGAGGGAATCAAGCGCGAGCACCATGTGGGGCGTTCCCCTGCGCTCGGCTTCGGCGACGACGCCCGCGTGCTCCATCTGCAGGAACTCCGTGCAACTCACCCCGCCCGGGAGGCGCGCATCCGCCCCGAAACTCTCCACGCATATCGACAGCCCCACGACGTTCTCACGGCCCCCGAAATATCTCTGGTTCGTGTGGTGCTGGCTCTCCGGCGCGCCTGCTGCGAGAATCGTCTGCCCGCCCCCGGCCTTGCAGTAGCTCTCATGCACCAGTTGCACGATGAGCTCGCCCGCGCCAGAGAGCGCATGGGCGTAAACCGGCATGAAGACCTCCGTGTAGCCCGCGTGCTCGGCGCGCCAGAGTTCGAGCGCGAGATGCTTCGCCATGTTCCCGCTTGCGGGCGCGGCAACCCCAAGTTTTTCGTGGGCGGCGGCGAAGGCCGCATCTATCTCGCGGGCCAGGGCCGTGTCGCCGTCCAGCATCGCGAGGGGAAGAAGCGCGTTGTTCTGCGCGGCGGTGAAGCGCCCGCCCACCTCATCGGGATGCGGGAAGGCCTCGAGATTCGCCTCGGCGACCATCGCGGCGAGCTTGCTCGGGCCGGATGAGGTGATCGCCAGCGCCGGATAGCCGCGCTCCATCAGGAGAGCGGTTTCCTGTATCACGTTCTCGGTCTCGCCGGACTTGCTCACGGGGACGACGAGCGTGTTTTGGGGGCTGAACGCGCCGTCTTTCCGCAGCAGTTCTCCCAACAGCCCGCTCATGTCCGTGCCGTCGAGCAGGTGCAGCTTCCGGGCGAAACCACGCTCTGAGAGCGCCCGATAGAGCGCCCAGACGTTCCGTATCGAGCCGCCGTTTCCGACGACCACGACGTGCTCCACCCCCTCCGCCGCGCCGAGCTTGGCCTCCATGCCGGCTATGTCGGCGCGCTCGGTGGCGAACCAGGGTTCGCCCGGTCCGTCCTGGTAGCGCGCTATCAGTTCGGCGCACCGCGCGGGGTCGTCGAGCAAGTCTCTCTTCTCGCGCCAGAAGCCGTCCTTTCCCCTCTTGCCGAGCGGCGTCTCGAAACTCTTTAGATACAGATGCAGGCTCAAAGCCAAACTCCTCGTTGGGTAATGTGCTGAATAAATTGCTCTTATTTCGGCCCCTCGTCCAGATGGGCCTTCATGCTGCGCCAGACGATGGGGATCAGGCCGGCGCGGGGCAGGTTCAACCGCTCGAAGACGAACTCGGCCGCCTCCCGGGGCGAAACGTCCTTCCCCTTCTCTGACACGGCCTGCCGCACCAGTCTATCGATCTCCCCCAGATACTCCGCCCCGCTCTCGATGTGGCGTGAAACCCCCTCATCGCGCGACACCTTCCGGCTCATGGCGGAGAGCAGGACGCTCACACCATCAAGAGCCTTCAGCTTCTCCAAGCTCGCCAGCGTGTCCGAGACGCTCTCATAAATCGGCAGCGTGCTGGGTTCGGGCAGCACGTCGCCTGAGATGAGCGCGCCCTCCTCGGGAATGAAGAAAGAGAGGCTGCCCGCGGAATGGCCCGGCGTGTGGATCACCCGCACCGCCACGCCGCCAGGCGTAATCTCATCGCCTCCGGCGAGAAAGTCCGCGAGCTTCACGGGGCCTGAGACCGCATCGCGCATCCTTCCCACCGGGCGGACACTGTGCTGATAGTCCAGATCCTCGATCATCCGCCTCTCCGTTTCGGGACCAAGGAACTCTGGCCCCGCCCGTTCCGCGATAATGCCGTTCCCGCCGATGTGATCGAAATGAGAATGCGTGAGCAGGACGTGCGAGATTTCTTCGGGCCTCCTGCCGATGGATTCGACGTAGGCGAATATATCCGGCGCCGTGGAGGCGACGCCCGTGTCGATAAGTGCGAGCGTATCGCCCGCGAGGATGTAGGACGTGACGAATCTCGGAATCCGCTCGCCCGCGGGCGTCTTGATCTCGAATTCCAGCCAGAGGCAATGCACGTGCGGCGTAATCTGCATGGAATCATCCTGGATGATGGCGGAAAAGTTACCCGTTCAACCGACACCGGGAATCTACCAAAACCGCAAGCCGCGCGAAACGGGGCTGTTGAAAAATCCCAATGCGGCGCAATCTCCCTCCTCGTCCTGCGCAGCCCGCCGCTCCGCCTCATCCTGAGTAGCAACCCCTCGACTTCGGTCGGGCAGACTCCGCCGTCCCCCCACCTTCCTCACCCTGAGTAGCCGCCAAAGGCGGCGTATCGAAGGGCGAAATGCACACCCGCCGGAGTAATGAGTTACCCCATCCTTCGATACGGCGCTTACGCGCCTACTCAGGATGAGGGTTCTGAGCGCTTGCTCGGGATGAGGGCGTCAAGCGTTCTGCGAAGCCCGATGCCACGAAGTAGGTTGATCCCGACCGGCATCCCTGCATTTTCCCACGAGTGGCAATCACTTTTTCACTACATTTTTCCCAAAATCACGAAATCCTCATCTTTTCCTCGCCCTTAACTTGCTGTATAAAGCCGCTTTGCGGC
>JAPPHK010000268.1 GCA_028820795.1 Nitrospinota bacterium
CCCTACGCCACAAACCGTTGCTTCAACGTAGAAGTGTTCCTGATGATTGGTAACATGAAAATCGACCGTTCCACTTGTCTTCGGGAAACTCGGCTCGACTTCAACGGTGCAATCGTGACGCCTCAAGATTGCAAAAACCTGTAACTCGAAGTAAGCGCTCATAAACTCTCCGAAGTCTTCCGATTGGAGCCGACGCTTCATTTTTTCTTTTGGTCGAGTGGAAATTGCTGAAACCATTCTTCCATCCATTGACGGATTTGAACCGCTTCACCTCGTCCCCCACGTTGCAGGAATTGAAATGTTGTTTCGCCTTCTTTTATTAGTCCCTTTCGTTGTGAAACCGACTGAAAAAGCAAATCATTCATTGTTTTTATTTCCTTCTGCCTCTCATGTTCATTTTCAGCGGGATACGAATTTCACATAGAGCGTAAAGAGATGCTCTACACGCTACGGCTTAACAGTCTTTGGCACATCATGGCCAGTCATGTCTGGCGAGCACCTATCGATCTTGGGCAAGCTGTTCGGACACCGTCGGCACCGGCCAACAAGGGGGAGTACGCCTATCTCGCCAACGGGCATCTTGTCGAGGCCGCGGAGAAGGTAGGGAATGCTATTGCTTCGGCGATGGCAAACCAGACGTATCGGTGAGTATCTGAAAAATATAGTCCGCCATAATGATCATATTGATGCTGTGCTTATGTGTTGAGTACGGCAATAACCCATGAATCGACGCGTGGCGGTTGGGCACGTAATCCTGCTGATATTGTTGTCTGTTGCCATCGTCGACCGGCTCGTACAGGTGACGAACCAGAAACTTAAATAATATCCAACCATATGCTTCTCTTGGCAGGAAGTTGTTGAGTTTTCCTCGATTCGTTAGTTTCTCCAACATTTTTTTCGAAGAAATGGAACCGGCGCTATCTTGGAAAAAGTGAATGCGAAATTCTCTGTCAATTACAGGAAACAACAAACTGCACACGCATCTATAGTGGCCGATTTCATGGGCGGAAAGAGCTTCACGAAATGTTTCTTTGGTTTCTTCTGAAATATTGTATTGGGTCAACCTGGATTCAATATCTTGGCGAATGTTATCCCAGGTATTCTTGTAGAAACTCGAAATATGATTTTCGAGTAGAGCTGTATCATCTGCGTACTCCTCAACGTAACCTATAGATAGCGTGTGATAGGGTAACCATCCTGTTGCTCGAACTGAATCGATGAATTTGTGATACCTCACAAATCCCTCGAGGTAGGGCGCTACGGCTTGAGAGATTTTTGCCATTGCTTGAATGAATGGCTGAAAGAAACCCATCATTTGTCGGAATGGTTGTAAGGCTACGCTTAGGTTCTGCGCGATTGGAGAGGATCGGTTATCTGTCATCTGAAATGTTCCCCCCTTGTCTAATTACGATCATCACGATCTGTCTTGCTGCGTTGTTGAATTGTTGCGAGAATACGTGCCTAGCAGACCGTGTTGTTGCCAGGATAGACATTGCTTGAGCACTTGTTAACATCTGGACCTATAGCTCCAGGCGTATGCCGGGACATTGCACTTGAAACCACGGCCGTTAACACATAAATCGATAGTGGTTCCACGAAGTAAAGTCAATCCACCATACATGGCCACTCGTTTCTGAAATATGAAGACTTGCATGACGATGCGGCTTGATTAGGCATTGCTGTGTTGCCTTGGACGCCCCCTCCAGCTGCAATAGCGAAATTTTTGCGGGTAATTTTGTTCTAAGGAAAGAGAAGTTTTTGAATCTATAAGCGTTGGCCTATACCCGGCCAATCTTCATAAACGTCTGGGTTGTCCTCTATTCTCTTTATTGCGAAATCAGAAAGTTCCTTGTGCAATCTCTTGAGAGCATCCATGCATTTTTGTTCGCCGAAGCTGAATACTGTTTTTGCATTTCCGCCTTTTGGGGTACGCCCCCAGTATTTACGGTCCCTATCACAGAGAACTTTATCGAGATATGTCAGGAACTCACCCGAGTCATTCCACCTATGTTTCAGAATAATTCGGTCAACCGCATCTTTGTCTTCTTGCTTGAGATGTTCATAGGCGGCGCTCGGCTCATGTACGGGTTCGGGTTGCATGCCGCCCGCTCTCACCAGAACTTTGAATAGCAGCTCAAACGCATATCCGGCGCACACGTTCGCTACGTTCAACTCGTTCGTGCCTGGATAATCTGCCCGCGGCAAAGATCCTCGTGGATTCTCAGCATTCCGTAGGTACAGTATCTCCGCCGTGTCCATCCATACTTGTGCGTCGCCCCAGTCCAGTTTCAGCATTCCGAATTTTCATCCATCAACATCAAAATCGCCGCAATTCTTCTAGCCGTATCGGTGAAATGTCGGACTTCTTCAGGCTTGAGGGAGCGTTTAAGAACGCCGCTTTCGCGGTAGGAGAGCCATTTCTTCAGGACTTGGTAGCCGCCGAGCTTGTAGTTCCAGACTTTCGCTGGGACGCATCGCCAGAAGGCACGCTCGTTCAGGTATACGTCGAAGGCTGTCTCGCCGAGGGCGGGCAGCGCATCGCTCAGAGCGTCGCGCTCATAATCCGAATACGCCCTCTCGCCGGCGCAGCCTCCACCGGGCATCACAGCGTCTCCCGCTCCGTAATGACCCCAGCCCGCTGTCACGGCGAAATCATCGTTCACCATTTGGCCTCCGCGCTCCGTGGAGGGAACGGCGACGGCAGCCATTTCCGGCCCCAAGGGAGCTTGTGTAACGCCTGGAACGACTGAGTCCGTATCCAGCAGGCGGGCGAGATCTCGGCCCCGCGCGGCGGAGCGGGCGAGCGCTTTCGCAGCATCCTTCGCCCCACCGCCCGTCCGGCCAGGCAAGCCCGGCAGGGGGATGCGGGGCCATTCCATTCTGAGCGCGCCCGCGTTAGCCTCCCTGTAAGCGGGGTCGTGTAGCGTCGCGAGGACGTGATGGAACAAATCCTCGACACTCGCGCCGACGCTCTCCAAATAGCCTTGCGACGCTTCAGAGAGGTTCGGGCGGAGTTGCTCTCTTTTGACCTCATCGTCGTCATTAAGGAGGTATGCTGGGAACCAATTAGCACCGCGTTCAATCAAATGCCGCGCGCCAAGATATCTTGTGGTATATACTTGCGGCTCCTCCGCACCTTTCCGCACATGCTGGGCATTGCACAGCCAAAAGTTACCCTCGAAGACATGCGGCTGATAATCGCTGACAGGTCGTCTCAAGAGACCTCCATCTGCCTCCCAATAAAGCCAGCGGGTATCGAATGGCCGGTAGGCATGGCGAATGAAACCACCCTCGTTCGGCCCGCCACGTGCGAGTAGCGCAGCGCGCACGGAGTGGGCCTTGAAACCTGATGTGTCCTTCATTGCAGCCGGATAGCGTTGTGCAATCTCGTCATGACTCAAGGCCGGATCAAAATAGTCGGCGACACGCACTTTCAGACGATCAAAGTCGATATCGACGAGGAAGGAATCGCGAGCAGTTTCCACACCCGGAAACGAAGTCGGGAACAGATCGGGCAGGGCGGGCCAGTCGAACCAGTTCTCGCTCACATTCACCGACGCGAATGGGAGGCCAAGGGGAAGAACGGGTTCGACGCTCTCATACAGCGCATCCGGTTCGGCCTCGGATGATTCCAGCAATTTCTCCCGTTTGGTCTGCCCCCAGAGATGGCGAAAGGCGACCTCCCCTGCGGGGGCGTGATTCTGTTTGCGCACAAGTGTCGCAATGGCAGTTCCCACCTGAATACCCACCGGGTCGCCAGGTGTGGAGAAGATGCTGGGGTCCGGCGAACCGTCCGGCGCGACCTTGCCGGTCTTGTATTTGTCCCCGTTTAGGCAGTCGATGCGCACCGCGTCGAAGGCTTCGAGATAGCGCTCGCGCATTCCGGGGAAGGAAAGCCCGTCCAGCCAGGAGTAGTTGGAGATGAAGCACACGACGCCCCGACCCGTCTTCTCGACGATGCGCCGCTCTGCCATCCGGAAAAAACGCACGTAAAGGTCGTTCAGCCCCTGTCCTTCGGGCTTACGCACACGATTCGTCGTGCGATAGGCGTCCGAAAGGGCGCGCTCCTCGTCCACGGCCATCCCCGCAAAGCCGTTGTAGGGCGGATTGCCGAGGATCACGAGAACAGGCGCCTCGCGTTTCACCCGCTCCGCGCGGTCGCGTTCCTCTTCCAGTTCTGGAAAGGGGAGCGGCCTGTTCTCTCCGGGCTCCCAACCGGTGAGCGCATTTGTGAGGAACACTCCCGCGCGCTCGCTGTCGGACAAAGGCGCGCCAAGTCCATCCAGGGCGAGGCTGACCTGCAAGTGCGCGACGACGAAGGGGGCGGGCATGATCTCGAAACCAAACACGCGATTCAAAGCCGCCTCCTTAACCCGCGCGCCTGCCAGCGCACCCACGCCCTGGCCTTCGAGATTGGCCGCGATTCGCCTCAGCACTTCGGCGAGATAGGCTCCCGTGCCGCAGCAAGGGTCGAGCACGTAGACGTTCTCTGCCGCGAGGCCGTCGGAGACACCGAGGTCGTCCTTCAACGCCTTGTCTACTCGGGCAACCATGTAGCGCACGACTTCGTTCGGCGTGTACCAGACGCCGAGTTGCTTCCTGAGCGCGGGGTCGAATGCCTCCAGAAAGGGTTCGTAGAAATAGGGAACCGCCTCGCCTTCGTTAAAGCGGGCGAAGAAGGCTTCTTTCTCAACGCGGTCGAGCGCGGCGGCGGTCCAGTCCAGCACCTCGACCAGATCGAAGAGTTGCAGGCGGTTGGGGGCGGCGACTTCCTGAAACAATGCGGCGAGCACGGGCGCGCGCAGATGCCAGACGGCCTCGCGCCAGTTGAAGGGTTCGGTCGGTGACGGCAATTGCCGTGCCCAGAGCACCCAGGCGGAAAAGACGCCGTAGAAGAGCGTTTGCACCAGCGTCGAATGGAAAAAGCGCGTCCCGCGTTCGCTCTCGAAGCGGACGCCGAGGCCCTCTTCCAGTGCGCACCGCAACGCGGCCAGCGCGTCGCCGCCCGCGTCGATGCGCTCGACGCGCGAGAGGCCGTCGCGCGCGTAGGACGCCAACAGCCACGCCAAATCCTTGGGTTCCGCGATAGTAGCCTGATGCGAAAGGGCGCGGGTGAGGTATTCAGCCAGCCCTGCCCCCATGCTGCGGGCGAAAGCGCGGGGCCTTTCCAGACGCCGTTCGAAGTCTTCCGCACTATCCGCCAACCGGAAGGATTCCAGCATAACGGGTCGGCCCGCTCGCTCGCCGAGTAGCAGGAAATCGCGCGTGTTAGTAACCAGCACAAGGCGGTAGCGGTTCCAGTAATTACTTACCTGCTCACTTTCCGCCGTGAGCCAGGCCTCGTCTTCCGCAGATTTCACCTCCACCACGCCGCGTTCGGGCGTCTGCCCCTCGCGGGGCTCGCCCCGCTGCACCTGCCGCGCCGCGTAGAGGCCGAAATCGGGATGGCCCGCACCCTGATCAGCGAGTTCGGGGACGCAGAACACCTTGGGTCTCAATAAACCGCCAACGGCCCCAATCAGTTTGTCGAGGGTAGAGTAGTATGACCGCTCACCCGTCGCCCCGCCCGATGCGCGAATGTGCTTGAGATCAGATAAGTAGCTCTCCACCGCCGCCGTCAGCTTCTTGTTTGTTATGCTCATGGCTTAAGTTTTCGCCGATTGTGCTGGGAGAAGCAAGGGCTATCCCGTTAGAAGAATGTAGGTTTTTTCCAAGCACGGGGAGGGGAAATTGTGGATTGATTCCCGGTCGAAACAAGCCGTAAAGGAGACCCCTTGTCCTCTCGCTGCGTCGGGGCGAACGATACGGACTCACGAAACTGGCCAGAAGGAAACCGGAGCGGAGGTGACGATTCGCCCGGGCGAAATCCAATCCGCACGAATGCTACCCGGGCCAATCTTTGATTCTAAGAATATTCTCCTCAGGGGCAATGTTCTTACCTAAAAAATTCCAGAAATCACGGTCAAACAGGGCGAGAGTTTCGTGAATTTCGTCGCGATCGTCTAGCCGATATCTAGGAAACTTCGTCAATCCTGGTTGCAGGATTCCCTGCTCATGATCCGAGCCTTGCCGGGACACAATCCTTCTTACGACCGATACAGGGCCTCCCTTGACGCAAAATTCCACCTCAAGCGCATATTCCGCCGTGGGGGTATTAGCTCTGCGGCGAACGCGATCCGCCCACACTGCCAGATTTGCGAACGTGACAACGGGCAGGTTGCAAGATAGGGCGTAAAAATTTTCATGATCATACTTGCGGGTTGCGACAAAACCCCATTCGAGCAGTCCGTCGCAATGAAGTTCTCTATAACAATTTCTGACCTCATCAGTGGAACAATGATCGAAATCGAGTTCTGCTCTGGCGCCACGCAGTATTGGCCGCCAGTAATCAGGAAAGATACCAAGGTCTTTTAAATCCTCTAGATCGCGCTCTTTATCTTCTCGTGGCTTCATGGATTCTTCTGGTGTCAAAATACGTCCATCTCGGAGAATTCGAGTATCCGACATTTCTCTATTCAGCGGAAAAAAGACTGTGTGCCATGGTTCTATATACTCTTTGACGACTTGATTGTCCCAAAAAACACGATCAAACCAGATTTCATCCCCCACCGGCGCAGCGGTCATGCGGAAGCCGAAAGCATTCCCTGGAGTTTCGAGGCGTTCAAACTCTTTTTCGAAGTGCTCGGAACGCTCAGAAAGCCGCTTAACCAGACGCTCGATACCTCGTGATACGTTCAGCGTCATGTCCTGGACTTCCCGCATGGTCATCTCCTCGCATCTGTCGGCGCGTCGAATCGGGCAGACGCGTGTTTTTGTAACGCGGTGGGGGGCAAGTCTTGAGCGTCCGACGCGGATAATGACGACCCCGCTCTCGTCTTCCGTCGTAACGGCGAAAATATCAAGCACGGGAAGCTGCGGCTCCACCCAATCTCGGAATACCTGTTTCAGGCGTTCAGCCAACTCCGCGCAACGCGGGATCGGCGAAATTGCTGCAGCGACCGGCGGTTTGCTCTCAGACTCCCCGATCCCCAACAGCAAGGTGCCGCCATGAGCGTTTCCGAAGGCGACTGCTTCCTCAAGTATCTTGCTTTTCGCCCGATCTCCTATTCGCTTTTGTTCGGATATCCAAGGATCAGGAGAATCATCTCCCTTCGCTGGCAAAGTCCCCTTGAACTCTATCTGCTCACTTTCTGGAACTTGAGAGTCTATCAGATTTTCGATGTCGGAGATGTCGATTTCATCTCTTGGCTTGGAGAGCACCGCAATCAATGATTCACTCCTTACTCGGCAGCGGCATGAGGACGGGCAGAGTTCAGGGCGGGCGAAGTACATCCGCGATGGTATAGCCG
>JAPPHK010000232.1 GCA_028820795.1 Nitrospinota bacterium
AAATTCGCACCATTCGCGGGGATGGAGTGGTGGTTGGCACGCCGACGGGCAGCACTGGGCTGTTGCTGTCTATGGGTGCGCCGCTGGTCATGCCAGAAGTGCGCTGCATGCTGCTCGACGGCATCAACGAATACAACTTCACGTCGCGGACCTTGATTTTGCCAGCCGAGAAACGAGTGCGGCTGCGCGTCAGTCCCGAGACCGTGGACAGCCAAGTGGCGCTCATTGCCGATGGTCACGAGATATGCAGCTTAGCTCCCGAGCAGGAGGTGTACGTCGGTCAAGCGGAGCATACGGCGCGGTTGATATACCTCGACGACAACTATTTTTTTCACAATCTGTCTGAGAAACTTTCTTGGTAGATAGAGTACTGTCGTGTTCTGAAATTTTTGGCGTACAGGAGGTTCTTATTGTATGAACGTAGTCAGATTTGACAGTACAAAACTCAATCTAAAAGATGTGCTTAATGATGTGGGCGAAGGAAAGATACAACTTCCCGACTTTCAGCGAGGTTGGGTGTGGGATGATGATCATATTCGTGATCTCATAACCAGTGTGTCTCTTTCGTTTCCTATCGGAGCAATAATGACTCTGAAGACAGGTGGGCCGGACGTCAGCTTCAAGCCACGTCCTATAGAGGGGACTAGAAGACCAATTCCGCAAGTCGAGCCAGACACTCTTGTTCTAGATGGTCAGCAGCGATTGACCTCATTATTCCAATCATTGAAAGCCGGAAATGCTGTGGCTACAAGGGATACAAGAGGAAGGGAAATCAGTCGTTGGTATTATCTTGATATGAAAAAGTGTGTCTCGGATGATTTTGATCGTGAGGATGCTGTTATATCGATCCCAGAAGACCGAATAGCAAAAACATTTCGTGGAGAAACGATTTATGATCTATCCATGCCTGAAAATGAGTACGCTGAAGATATGTTCCCGCTTCATAAAATATTCGATCATGCAGAATGGAGAAGGGGTTACAGTAAACATTGGTGTCATGGTAGTGAAAAATGGCAGTTGTGGGACAAATTCGACGCTAAGATTATTCGGAACTTCGAGCAATATCAGATTCCTGTGATTACTCTCGACGCTGGAACATCGAAAGAGGCCGTCTGCATAGTTTTCGAGAAGGTAAATACAGGCGGAGTTACGCTGACTGTCTTTGAATTGCTGACTGCGTCATTCGCTGCGGATAACTTCCAACTCAGAGATGACTGGGCTGCTAGAGAGGAACGACTTACAGATGCTCATCCTGTATTACATAACATAGAAAGCCCTCTCTTCTTGCAGGCTCTCACCCTACTCGCAACTAGAGTTCGGGGTAGTGCAGTTAGTTGCAGACGTCGTGACATTTTACGGTTGAAGATCTGCGAATACGAGGCATGGGCGGATAAGGTAGAGGACGCTTTCAAAAAGGCTGCTCGTTTCTTGCATGGGCAGAAGGTCTTCAATTCTCAGGACTTGCCTTACCAAACCCAGATCGTTCCTCTCGCAGCGATTCTTGCTGATTTAGGGGATGAAGCTGATACTGAAGGTGCTCACAAGAAAATCGCTCGCTGGTATTGGTGTGGTGTACTGGGTGAGATGTATGGTGGAACTATAGAGACTCGATTCGCAGCGGATCTTACCGAGGTGACGGACTGGGTGCGTGGCAATCCCGATCTTCCAAGGACTATTCAGGACGCGAACTTTCAGGCGAATCGTCTATATACTTTGAAGAGTCGCAATAGTGCCGCCTACAAGGGTATTCATGCACTACTTATGCGAGATGGTAGCCGTGACTTCCGTACGGGTGAGCCTATTGAAGATCAAATTTTCTTTGACGATAACATTGACATACATCACATATTCCCCCAGAGGTGGTGCAATAGTCAAGGTATAGACAGGGATCGACGCGACAGCATCATTAACAAAACAGCGATTTCTGCAAGAACGAATCGGAGTATTGGCGGACGTGCCCCTCCGGAGTATCTGGCCCTCATTCAGAGAGATGCAGGTATTGATATTGCCCGTATGGACGAAATACTTGGCTCTCACCGTATCCCAGCAAATGCACTTCGCACTGATGATTTTGAACAGTTCTTCGCTAGGCGTGCCGAGGCACTGATTCGGTGTATTGAGGCAGCTATAGAGAAGGATGTAACACGTGAAGAGGGCTTATTCTAGCTAGACAAACCGATTTAAAAATTGAAGTCTCAGTACACGACAGTAATATAAGTTGTGGTGTAGCTCTGAGTTAGGCGTATTTATAACCAGCACAGATTGCAACGAAACTCTAAATTTCTTAGTAAAGAAGATACTATGCGCGTGGCGAGAATCAGAGTGGATCACTCCGAGGGTCCCCAACATAAGAGCATGCCTCGCAGCGACCAGAACAAGATGCGGCCCCAAGACCGGGCTGTCCACGACTGGTATCGATTTGTCTTGTCGTATCCGCCCCACTTGGTCCAAGACTATCTTGACCGCTTTGGAATGAGCCTGTCCAACACCGTACTTGATCCGTTCTGCGGGACTGGCACAACACTGGTTGAATGCAAGAAACGCTGCGTTGGCAGTGTAGGTGTCGAACCGAATCCCATGGCGCACTTTGCGAGTTCTGTTAAGGTTGCTTGGAAGGTGGATCCCTCCGCACTTTTGGATTATGCCGATGTGGTTGCGGCTTGGGCGCGAAAGAGGTTCAAACGCGAGGGTATCAACGAATGGAGGGACCTGCCTCTGTTTGCCGGAAATGGAGAACCACAGGTTCCGCTGCAAGGGCTTAGGCCAGAGCAGGCGAAGTTGTTGTTGAAAAACTCCATAAGTCCGCTGCCGCTACACAGGGCGTTGGTTCTTTTAGAGGCCATTGACGGGCATGGAGATCGCCAACTACGGCGATACGGACGGCTCGCGCTTGCCAACGCGCTGGTGCATCGTATTGGCAATTTGAAGTTCGGTCCAGAAGTGGGTGTTGGGCCAATCAAAGAGGATGCGCCAGTGGTAGATATTTGGAGAGAAGGGATGAAGACTATCATCCGTGATCTTCGTCTCGTCCGCGATCGGATGGACGTGCCTGCGCGAGTACTCAAGGCGGACGCACGAGGTACCGATCAGTTCTTGGCCCCAAATTCCGTCGATGCGGTGATTACGTCTCCACCCTATCCAAACGAGAAGGACTATACGCGAACCACACGCTTGGAGTCCGTCGTTCTCGGACTAATACGCGATCGACGGGAAATGAGGTCGATGAAGCAGAACTTGCTTAGATCTAATTCTAGGGGAGTGTACAAAGCCGATGCGGACGATCGAGAGGTCGCTGAGCACGCCGAAATCCAGCGCCTCGCTGCTGACATTGAGAAACGTCGCGTTGAATTGGGCAAAACCTCCGGTTTCGAGCGCCTGTACCCGCGAGTGACACAACTGTACTTTGGTGGGATGGCAAGACATTTTGCCTCCTTGCGGCCGGCTCTTAGACCTGGAGCCAAGCTCGCCTATGTGGTTGGGGACCAAGCATCTTATCTTCGAGTTATGATTCGCACCGGACAATTACTTGCCGATATAGCCCAATCGTTGGGCTATAAAATCATCAACATTGACCTATTTCGGACACGGCCCTCGACTGTCACGGGCGAGCAACTGAGAGAAGAGGTCGTCCTACTGGAGTGGCCGGGAACCTGATTACAAAAGGAGCAACCTATTTCTTCTCAGAACCGCTATTCAGCGATCATTGAGGCGATTTTCCACGCCAAGTACAAGCGTGGACAGCGCGAAGTGGAATTCGAGCGAGAGGATATTTCCGCGTTCGCGTCCGAACTGGGCTTCGACCCACCCAAAAATCTGGGCGATGTGCTCTATAGCTTCCGAAACAGGACCAAACTCCCATCCGGCATCCTAGCAGAAGCACCCGACGGAAAAACTTGGATCATCCGCTCTGTGGGACATAGTAAATACTGCTTCGTTTTAGTTCCCGATGTGCCGCTTGTACCCAATCCGAATCTTGCGGTTACTAAGGTGCCTGATGCGACTCCTGGAATAGTCGCTAAATATGCATTCAACGATGAGCAAGCCGTATTAGCTCGCGTTCGCTACAATCGGCTGATCGACATCTTTCTCGGCATTGCCTGTTACTCGCTCCAGAACCATTTGCGGACGACCGTCCCCGACATGGGACAAGTAGAAACGGACGAGATATACGTCGGCGTGGACAAAAGCGGTTCGCACTATGTGGTACCAGTCCAAGCCAAAGGTGGGAACGATGAACTCAATAGGGTGCAGATTGAGCAGGACATCGCGCTTTGCGCCAACAAGTTACCGTCGCTGATTTGTCGGCCCGTTGGGACGCAGTTCATACAGGACGACCTGATTGCGCTCTTTGAATTTGAGTCGGATACCGACATCAGAGTAGTTTCGGAAAAGCACTATCGATTGGTACCGCCGGAGGACATAACCGACGATGATCTGGACAAATATCAGCAGCGATTATCAGACGGGATGTGACCGCAATGGGTACGCTGCATGAAAAACTTTCTTGGTAGAGGAGATACTATGCGCGTGGCGGTAATCGGCGCGGATCGCCCTTGGGGGGCGCTGCTGGCGGCTGAGTTGGGCGTGGAGTTTGAGGTGGTGGCGATTGGTGCAGAAGAGACGAGCGACCTAGCTGGCTACCGGCAGGTCGATTTGCTTCAGCGCGAGGCATTAGATCCGGTGCTGGCAGGTGTGGAGGCCATTGTCCACGCAGCGGGCGGCGGTCCGGCTGGCGACGGCGAAGGGGCCGTGCTCGACACTGCGGCGCGGAGTACCTACGTGGCGCTGACGGCGGCCTGTGCCGTCGGCATTGAGAAAGCGGTGCTGTTGAGTGATCTCGATTTGATGCGGGACTACCCAGAAGAATACATAGTTGATCCGCAACAGTGGAATGCCTTGCCACGGGCCGAGGCCGGGTCGCTGGCACCGCTTATGGCCGAACTGGTTGGCCGCGAGATCGCTCGCACCGGGCGTTGTTTGCGATTCGGTGAATTGGGCGCGGAGACCACGGCTGACGACGCTGTGGAAGCGGTGCGCCAAGCCCTTACCGCCGAGCGCAGAGGACACGACTGGTTACTGGCCCACGTAGCGTCGAGCGGGCGCTTCGCCTAAGGGGGATTATGGCAACGGTGAATGAAGGCAAAGTGGTGTTGTTTGGGGCGGGTGGTCCGGTCGGCGCGTCGGCGATTATCTCGCTCAAAGATCACTACACGTTGCGGGTGACCGATCTCCGGCCGATGACAGAGGTGGCCGCCGCGCCGCCGCAAAATCCCCGAGCGCCGATCCCAGAGGTGTTGGGGCCGCCGCACGAAAATCGGGTTGTCGATATTACCGATTACGCGCAAGTGTTGATGGCCTGCGAGGGCATGGACGCGGCGATCAATGTGTCCGTCGTCCGGCCGCATCCAGTACTGGCCTTCCAAGTCAACATGGTCGGCGCGTACAACGTGGCCAAAGCCTGCGTCGCCTGCGGGATAAAGAGGCTGATCCACACTGGGCCTTTTCACACCTCACTGGGCCACAATGCCGACTATTGGAACGACTTCCAAGTGGAAGCCGACATCCCGCTGCATCCAGGCAAGGATCTCTACGCAGTGAGCAAGTATCTCGGGAGGCACATTACGCGCGTGTTTGCCGAGCGCGAGGGCTTGGAGGTGCTCACCTTTGTCTATACGCATTTTCGGCCGCGGGAAATCCTGCCCGAGGAACATGGGCAGGGCGTGTATCCATACTCGACCTCGTGGGAGGATACTGGGGAGGCGTTCTTATATGGGTTGCGGGCTCCTGAGATGCCGTCGCCGTATGAGGATTTCTTTATTTGTGCGCGGCTGCCGCACGACAAGTACCGGCCCGACAAGGCCAAGCGGCTCTTGGGGTGGGAGGCTAAGGACCGCTTCGAGGCATTGTATACGCGGCCTTAGTGACTTATTCGATAGATCAGACCGGCCCGATCGTCCGAGACCAGCAGAGAACCATCGGGCATCACGAGAACGTCAACAGGCCGCCCCCAGTTCGATTCTCCCTGTAGCCAGCCTTCCGCAAACGGCTCGTAACTGACCGCCCCGTCGGCGGCCAAGCGCACTAGGGTGAGGCGGTAGCCGATCTTGTGGGTGCGGTTCCAGGAGCCATGTTCGGCGATGAAGATTTGATTGCGGTACTCCGCCGGAAACATGTTGCCAGTGTAAAAGCGCATCCCGAGGGCTGCTACGTGCGGGCCGAGTTCTTGAACTGGCGGGACGAACTCGCCGCAGCCGCGCTGAGCGCCGAAAGCTGGATCGGCGATGTCGGTGCCGTGGCAGTAGGGATAGCCGAAGTGCTGCCCATCGGCGGTTACTCGGTTCAGTTCGTCTGGCGGCATGTTGTCGCCCATCCAGTCTCTGCCGTTTTCCGTGAACCACATTTCCCCTGTTTCTGGGTGCCAGTCGAAGCCAACGGAATTGCGCACGCCCCGAGACACTACCTCGAAGTCGCCCGTGGAGGGATCCAACCTGCCGATTGACGCGTACGGATCGGGGGAAGCGCAGATGTTGCACGGTGCGCCGACCGGCACGTATAGCAAGCTGTCGGGGCCAAAGCGGATGAACTTCCAACCGTGGGCGCGATCTGTTGGGAAAGCGTCGTTGACGATCTTCGGTTGCGGCGGGTTTTCGAGGTGCGCTTCAATGTCGCGATAGCGCAGGATGCGGCTGATTTCGGCTACGTACAGGTCGCCGTCCTTGAAGGCGACGCCGTTGGGTCTGTTCAGACCGCTGGCGAGGATGATGATTCGCTCGGCCTTGTGGTCGCCGTCTTCGTCGCGCACTGCGTACACGCGACCGCTGGACCGGGTGCCGACGAACAGGGTGCCATCTGGGCTGAGGCTCAGCGAGCGAGCGCCGGGTACCCCTTTGGCGTACACGCGAATGTGGAACCCTTCCGGCAGCTCGATCTGCGTCAGGCGCGGGTCTTCAGGTGGTGGTGGGTCCACCGACTTGCCTATCCCCGCAGGCAGCGACGAGTCGAACGGATCGATGCTGTACGTCTCGATATGCTGGGCGTCGGCTAGGTCGATCTGCCCGTCTCGGCTGACATCGCCCAAGGAAATATCGCCGTTGTTGGGCAGAGCGATGGAGGAATCTTCGCTATACAAGACGGCTAGCAGTGCATCGGCCCAATCGACGCGGCCATTGTTATCGAGGTCGCCCAACAGCCTGCTCGCCGCCCCGTTATCTTGGGGAGCGCTGTCGAGTACTTCGACCACAATATTGACAGCCTCGGTCTCCATACGAAAGACCGGGTCCACGTAGGGGATCAAGCCCTGGCCTGAGACGGTCAATCCATAAACCTG
>JAPPHK010000301.1 GCA_028820795.1 Nitrospinota bacterium
CGACGCCGAAAGCCACCAGCCCCAGCGAGACGAAAAAGATGACGGGGTCGATTCGTTTGTGGATCAATTCTCATCCCTCCCCGTCAGCTCCCGCACCATCTGGCGGAACACGTCGCCCCGGTGGGCGTAATCGAGAAACTGATCGAAACTCGAACAAGCGGGCGAGAGAAGAACCGTATCGCCTTCTCTTGCCTCTTCGTGCGCAATGCGCACGGCTTCATCCAGCGCTTTTGCGTAGGAGATCGGCGCGAACCCTTCGAAAAACCGACCAAAGCGCTCCGCCGCCTCGCCGATGAGAATCAGACGCCGGACCTTCTTTTCCACCTCCGCGCGCAAGGGCGCCAGGTCGCTCCCCTTGTCCACGCCCCCGGCGATGAGGAGTACGTCTCCCGCCACACTCTCCAGGCTCATCGCCGTGGCGCCCACGTTCGTTCCCTTCGAGTCGTTAACCCAGCGAACACCTCTCACTTCGCCGACGACCTCCATGCGGTGGGGGAGTCCCTCGAAACTGCGCGCCACGCGCGCCATCGCCTCCACATCCGCACCCAGGAAGCGAGCCGCCGCGCATGCCGCCAGGAAATTCTCGAGGTTGTGAAGTCCGGGAACCAGAAGCTCGCCCGCGCCGCAAACGCGTGTGCCGACGGCCTCATCGGCCCAAAAAACATCGCCGCTCTCGAGATAAGCGCCCCGGCGCACTCGTTTTTTGCGGCTGAACGCCAGGACGCTCTGCGGACCGGGCGTCATGTAGCGCGCCGTCAGCGGATCGTCAGCGTTTAGAATCTTGGCGTCTCCCTCCCCCTGGTTGGCGAACAACCTCGCCTTGAGTTCCGCGTATTCATGGATATCCGGATGCCGATCCAGATGGTCGGGCGTCACGTTGGTCATCACGCCGACTTTCGGTTTGATGGTGGGCGCCCATTCGAGCTGAAAGCTGCTTACTTCGCCGATGATGATATCGGCCTCATCGCCCTCGGCTTCCACGACTTCGACGAGCGCTCTTCCGATATTTCCGCCCACCGGCGCGCGAAAACCGCTTTCCTCCAAAATCCGCCCGAGCATCGTGGTGACCGTCGTCTTCCCGTTCGTTCCGGTGACGGCGGCGATGGGTGCGGAACAAAGCCGGCAGGCCAGTTCCACCTCGCCGATCACTTCGGCCCCCGACGTCCTCGCCACGGCGATATAGCGATTCGTCGCAGGAATCCCCGGACTCACCACGAGCAGGTCGCACTCCTCGAAACTCGCCTCCCGGTGGCCTCCGAGTTCGAGAACCACGTCCGGCGGCAGGCGATCGTCCAGACCAGGAACTTCTTCCAGATCCGTGGCCACCACTTTCGCGCCCAGCCGCGCCAACGCCCCCGCGGCGGCAATCCCGCTCCTCGCCATTCCCATGACGAGCGCTCGCCGCTCGGGCAGCGCTTCTATCCACGTCGTGGCCTTGTTGTCCAAAGCAAGAGTCCTCATCTCAGCTTCAACGTCGCCAAACTCATGAGAGCCAACACGACCGCCACTATCCAAAAGCGGACCGTAACCTTCGGTTCGGACCAACCCTCCTCCTCGAAGTGGTGATGCAGCGGCGCCATGCGGAACACGCGCTGACCGGTAAGCTTGAAGGAGATCACCTGCACGATGACCGAGAGCGTCTCGAGGACGAACAAGCCGCCCACAAGAAACAGGAGGAGTTCCTGTTTGATCGCCAACGCCACCGTAGCAAGCAAAGCACCCAGAGAAAGGGCGCCCACGTCGCCCATGAAGACCTGCGCCGGATACGCGTTGAACCACAAGAATCCAAGCCCCGCGCCGAACATCGCGCCGCAGAGAACGGCCAGTTCTCCCGCGCCCCGAACGTGGAGGATGAGCAGATACTTCGAAATGCCTGCATGGCCCGAGACATAACTGAAAACGAGATACGCCCCTGCCGCAATGAGCAGCGGGCCGATGGCGAGGCCATCCAGACCGTCCGTCAGGTTCACGGCATTGCTCGTCGACACGATGACGAGGGCGGCGTAGGGCACGAACCAAATCCCTATGTCGGGTTGGATGTTCTTGAAAAACGGGAACATCACGACGGGCTTGAAATCCATACCCACAAAACCGCTGTAAAGGGCGTATCCCACGGCGAGGCCGATGATTCCCTGAGCCATAAACTTCACAGAGGGTTTCACGCCGTTTTTGTCCTTGCGCACCACCTTCGTGTAATCATCCCAAAAACCCAGAAGGCCGTAGGCGAGCAGAACGAAGAGGGCAAGCCAGATGTAGCCGTTTGCGAGGTCGTTCCAGAGCAGAACCGGCAGCGCCACGCAAAAGAGAATGAGAAGTCCCCCCATCGTCGGCGTTCCTTTCTTCGCCATATGGGTCTGGGGGCCATCGTCACGGATGACCTCGCCGATTTGACGCTCTTGGAGAAAACGGATGAGGCGAGGACCCAACAACAACGACATGACGAGGGCGGAGAGCACCGCCATCGCTGTTCTGAACGTGATGAAGCGAAACACGTTGAGCGCCGAGATCGTTTCACTCATAGAGATCAAAGCGGAATAGAGCATCAGATTTCGAGTCCCTCGATGACGCGCTCCATCATCATCGAACGCGACCCTTTCACCAGAACCCAGTCGCCGGGGATGAGGGTTCCGGCCAGAGACGAAGCGGCCTGATTCGGCGTGTCGAAATTCATGATTCGCGCGCCATCCATGCCTGCAAGGCGCGCCTCATCGGAAGCAAGCCTCATCAGTGGTCCCACGCCCACAAACAAGTCCACACTGCTGGCGGCCAGTTTCCGGCCCACTTCCCGATGCGCGCGCTCGGCGAGCGGCCCGAGTTCCGCCATATCGCCGAGAACCGAGATGAGCCGCCCATCGCCCCTTATAGCGCTTGCAGTCTCCACCGCCTGGGCAACGGACTCCGGATTCGCGTTGTAGGAATCATCCAGCAGATGAACACCCTCGCGTCCGGCAATCTCGCGCACCTGGAATCGCATTTTCGGAAGCACCGCCTGTGACAGCCCGTCGGCCATCTCATCCAAACCGATATCCAGTTCAGAAGCGCTAGCCGCGGCGGCCAGCGCGTTCAAGACGTTATGGCGCCCGAGCGCCTTGAGCCGAACTCCGCTCTCACCGCCTGGGCAATGGAGCATGAATTGCGCGCCTTCGGAGGAGATGTATATCTCATCCGCCCAGAAATCGCTTTGCGGCGAAAAGCCAAAACGAATCACGCGCCCGCCCTTCGCCTCGTGCCTCTCGGCCAAAACGCGGCTGTGTGGGTCCTCGTTCGAGAGCACGGCCACGCCTCCTGGGGGAATATTCTCCAAGATTTCACCCTTCGCATCGCGCACCGCCTCCACGCTACCCAAACCCTCGATATGTGCAGGCCCGACATTCGTGATGACGGCAATTTGGGGCCGGACGATTTCGGCGAGTCTTCTGATTTCACCGGGCTCGCTCATTCCCATTTCGAAGACGGCGTTATCGTGCTCCTCGCCCAGGCGTAGGACCTGATGCGGCAGGCCCACTAAATTGTTTAGATTCCCTTCACTCTTGCACGTCTCGCCACTGGTAGAGAGCAGCCCCGCAATCATCTCCTTCGTCGTCGTCTTCCCGTTGCTACCCGTCACTCCCACCATTGGAATCTCAAAACGGCTCCGGTGCGCACGCGCTAGATCGCCCAAGGCCTTCAGCGTATCCGGAACTTCGACAACGAAGGTTGCATCCCCATCCGGAACTTCCGCGCCTTGCTCCACCACAACGCCCGCCGCATTTTTCTCCATCGCCTGAGCCAGAAACTGCGCCCCATCGAAGTTGGGTCCCTTGAGCGCGATGAAAAGCTCGCCCGCTTCCAGCGTGCGCGTATCCGTGCTCACACCGGCGGCGCGGGCCGAGCCGTCTCCGTGAAGGAGTCGCCCCTTCACAGCCGTCGTGATTTCGTTCGCGCTGAAAACAGCCGCCATCGGTTCCGCCCCTATCATTTCTCGTATCCCGCTAGACGCAGCGCCACGCGGGCCTCTTCGCGATCATCGAAGGGAGTACGCTCGGTACCCAGAATCTGGTACGTCTCGTGCCCCTTGCCCGCAATGACCACGACATCCCCCTCGCGCGCTTCGGCGACAATGGCCCGTATCGCCTCGCGCCTGTCCAGAATGCTGCGCCAGCGCCCATTACTCGCAGTTACGAGAACGGCGCCGGACTCGACCTCTCTCAAAATCGACGCAGGGTCTTCTGTGCGCGGATTGTCCGACGTCATCACCACGTAATCACTCGCCTGCAGAGCAGCGGCGGCCATGAGGGGACGCTTTTTTCTATCCCTGTCGCCTCCGCATCCCATGAGGGTGAGGATTCTTCCCTCCGTAATGGGCCGGGCGAACTCCAGCACGCGGGCGAGCGCATCCTCGGTGTGCGCGTAATCCACCACAACCAGAAAAGGTTGTCCCATATCGACCTTTTCAAAGCGCCCGGGTATGTTCTCCAAAGACGCGATGCCCTCCGCCACATCATCGATCGTCAAACCCTGCGAGAGACACGTTGCAGATGCCGCCAGGATGTTGCCCAGGTTGTGGCGACCGATGAGCGCCGTTTCGACGTTCACGCTTCCCGCGGGCGTCAACATCTGAAAATTCATGCCCGAAGACGAACTCAAGAGGTTCTCCACGCCGAGATTCGCTCTGGCGCCCAAGGCGTACGTCCAGACTTGTCCCCTCGCTTCCTCGGCAATTCTCTTCCCGTAAGCGTCGTCGATGTTGACGATGGAATTTGCAGGCGAAAACTCTTTGAAGAGCTTTAATTTCGCCTGAAAGTACGATTCCATGTCGCCGTGAAAATCGAGATGGTCCTGGGTAAGATTCGTGAATACCGCCGTCTGAAACTCACAGCCGAGCAGTCTGTCCAGAGCCAGTCCGTGGCTCGACACTTCCATCACCGCATGAGAGGCGCCGGCGTCCGCCATGCGGCGCAGATACCGCTGAAGGTCGGGGCCTTCCGAAGTGGTGCGCGGCTCTTCGAACACCTCGTCGCCTACACGGTAATGAATCGTCCCCATCAAACCGGTGCGCCTGCCCGAGGAGCGAAGAATCGCATCAATAAGAGACGCCGTGGTCGTCTTGCCGTTCGTGCCCGTGACGCCGAGGAGCGCCAACTCTCCAGAGGGATGCCCGTAAAACGCATCGCCGACGCGGGATAAAGCCTCGCGACCGGAAGACGTGACGAACTGGGGCACCTCGGGGGAGACACCCTCTATTTTCCTTTCCACGACCAGGGCGGCGGCGCCCTTTTCGACCGCATCTTTGGCGAAATCGTGCCCATCGGCCTGGAAACCCGCGACCGCGACGAAGACGTCGCCCGGCTGGACGAGGCGCGAATCGTAGGCTACGCCGGTGATTTGCGCGGAAAAATCACCAGCAGCCTTCACACCGGGTACGGGCTGTGTCAATTCCTCGAACGAGGCGCTTTTCTCACTCACAACCATCACCCCACTCAACGTGTCGAATCCCATGAAGCCGCCTGCGCTCGATCACCATGCAAATAGCGGCGCACCTCTCTTGCGGTGTCTAAAATCTTCTCGCCAATCGTTCGATTCCCGTTCTCCGGATCAGCCCCAACACGAACCGGGGGGCGCGAATCCGCCACCTGCAGGACCCTGGCTCCTTGCGGAGGGACGCGCATGTAGCGCAGCGCCTGCCAGGCGATTCGCCGCCAAACCGGCGCCGCGACCGTGCCCCCCCACGCGCCTCCGGGCGCCTTGCCCTCATCGAAGATGACGATCAGGGCGAAGCGAGGGTTCTCGTAGGGAGCAAAACCCACGAACGACATAATGAATTCCTCTCGGTTATACCCCCTCTGACCCGGGAGAGCCTTCTGCGCAGTACCCGTTTTCCCCGCGGCGCCGTAACCCGGAATTTCCGCCTTCCTCCCCGTCCCTTCGGCGACAACTTTTCTCATGAGTGCGCCGAGACGCTTCGCCACGGGGCGAGAGAGAACTCGCCTGAACTCAGGCCTTCGGGTCGGTAGCGTCCTTTTCCCGTTACGTTCGATGGAATCGTGCAGAACGGGCCTCGGCATCAGTCCGCCGTTCGCGACTGCGGCCACGGCTATCACCATCTGAAGCGGGGTTACACCCACTTCCTGGCCGATGGCTACCGCCGCCAACGAGGTTTTCGACCATTTCTTCGGCGTACGGAACACGCCCCGGGCTTCTCCGGGGAAACTGATTCCCGTTTTGCGTCCAAAACCGAACCGGTACGCCATGAAGTAGAGCTGGTGTTTGCCGATATCCCTCGCCATCTTGAAAGCGCCGATGTTCGATGATTTCACGATCACCTCCTCGGCGGTAAGCCAGCCGTATCCTTTATGATCTCGGAGGGTGTAGCGCCCCCCTCCGAACTGATAGGCGCCGTTTTCTGCAAAATACTTTTTCGAGAGCGACCCGCCCGCATCGAGATAGGCCGCCGCCGTGACGATCTTGAATGTCGAACCGGGCTCGTAATATTCCTGAATGGCGGGCTCTTTCCAAAGGGATGCGCCGTAAAGCTTATACGTGTTGGGATTGAACCCCGGCACGGACGCCAAGGCGAGGATTCTGCCGCTGTGAGGCTCTACCATCACCCCGATGGCGCGCCGCGCGCCTACCCGGTGGAGTTGGGCGCTCAACTCTTTTTCGACGATATACTGAAGCACCTCATCAATGGTGAGGCGAACGTCCGCACCCGAACGCGCGGGAACGAGAACTCTTGATTCGGGATGAACCGACCTGCCTTTCGCGTCGCGCTGGATGCGGATGCGGCCCACACGCCCACCCATATATTCCTGATAGGATTGCTCCACGCCGTACATGCCCGCATCATCCACCCCGACGAAGCCGACCAATGACGATGCGAGTTCACGCTTGGGATAAAAACGCCTGCTCTCGGTGACGAAGCCCAGGCCGTCAATCCCCAATTTTTCGATTTTTCTCTCCTGATCGGGGTTGATCTTCCGCTTGAGCCAAACATATCTACGTCGACCATTTAATTTTTCAAAATAATCTTTCGTAGAGCCGCCCAGGATTTTCTTGAGCGCCAGCGAAGCGTTCCAAGGATCGGTCACCAACCTGGCGTTGGCGAAAAGGGAAGGCGCGTTGATGCTCACCGCCAGTGGCCGGCCTCTCACGTCCACGACATCCCCACGCCTGGGACGCACTTCGAGAGTTCGGCGCAACTGGCGCTCCGCATAGGCTACAAGATGGTCCCGGTCGCGGATTTGGATGATGAAGAGCTTGACGCCCAACATGCAGAATCCAAATACCACCAAAGAGCCGCAAACCATCAAGCGACGAGAGAAGCCCTGCTTCATGGGCCAACCTGCTA
>JAPPHK010000260.1 GCA_028820795.1 Nitrospinota bacterium
ATGGAAGCGAAGAATTTCAGGGCTTGAGGGCGCGGATGGTCGCGCTCGCGAGCTGTGGCGCGACGTAGGCTTTGCGGTTGATGATTTCCACCTCGATGAAACCGGCCTCGCGCAGGCCGGCGACGTACGCATCCTCGCCGATGGCGCCGGCGATGCACGCGCACCAGTCCGCGATGGAGGCTTCTGCGGGAGGATCGACAGTTCCGTCCCCTGCCTTTTCGCCTGCCCTGATGACGTCCGACACCACGAAGCGCCCGCCCGGGCGCAGCACGCGGAACGATTCGCGGAACACGGCCGGCTTGTCCGGCGAGAGGTTGATGACGCAGTTGCTGATGACGACGTCGACCGAGCCGTCTTCCATCGGCATGTTCTCCATCTCGCCCTTTCGGAACGAGACGTTCTGAAGCCCCATGCTCCGTCTGTTCCGCTCCGCCTTATCCAGCATGGCGTCGGTCATGTCGAGGCCGATGGCGCTCCCTTCCGGTCCCACCTCCTTCGCGGCGAGAAAACAGTCCAGACCCGCGCCCGAGCCCAGGTCCAGCACCGTCTCGCCCGGCCGGGGAGCGGCGTCCAGTATCGGGTTCCCGCAGCCCGCGTTCGTGCTCAAGACGTCCGGGGGAAGCTCTCCCACGGCATCTTTCGCATAGCCGATGCTCTCGACGTTTTCAGCCCCCATGGGCATCTCGGCGTCCGCCTCCCCGCAGCAGGTAACCTCGCCCGCCGCGACCTTCGCATAGAGTTCTCGAACCGCGCTTTTGATGCGACCCGCATCGTCGCAGCATCCTGCGGACATGGATGAAACCCCCTCCATTATGGTTTCAGGGACGGAAATCTTGTGCGCCGACAGGATAACAAGTATGCGCGAAAGGGGGAAACAGGAGTTGTCGTTTTTCCGCCGAAAAATGGGCGCATCGCATATAACCCCATATATATCAATACGATAAATATCCGGTTTTTTATCGTAAAACCCCGTGAATTTATCGATATTTATCGAATTTTTCAGGTATTCCGCAGGGACGCGGCGCATCGCTTGGCGAGGCGATTCTGACACGTTCCCGAGCCTGCCCCATAACGGCAGATGCGGGGAAATGCGCGCGCGGGTTCCCGGCCGGGGGAGAGCGCGGTCCGCCCCGACGGGGAGAGGCCGCGGTCTTTCCCTGCTCCGGGCGATATGACGGCTCCGGCCGAATCGGCCGGGATGGCTCCCGCGGGGGAGCGAAGCGCCGGGCGCGGTGCGCAGTCGCGACCTCTCCCAAGGAAGTGGAGCGGTTTTGTTCGTTATTCCGGTGTCGTACCCGACCGGGGAGGGAGTGTTCGACGGAACCCGGGGTTTCGCCTCTCGGTTTGCGTCTGAATCATTTCCCGTTCGATCAGGGAGGGCCGAAAGACCGGAAAGTGTTCTCTCCTATCGGTACCGGATTCCGGTGCGCGCCGGAATGACGAGCCAACAGCGCGCGCCGGTATTGACCGGCTGCACGGAAACGCACCGGCTGTTCCGTGCGAAACCGAAATCACGGCCACAGAGACGCGGTTCACCGCTGCGGGTTGCGGGAATAGCGCTTCCGTGCAACTTTGGAGCCGAACCGCCGATTTCCCTCTTTCAAGTGCGGGGACATGACGGAAGACAAGAAACGAATCTATCTCATCGACGGCTCGGGCTACATGTTCCGCGCCTATTACGGCACGATGCGCCAGCGTCTCTCGAACTCGAAGGGCGTGCCCACGGGCGGCACGCTGGCCTTCGCCCGCATGCTCCTGAAGGTCATCCGCGAGCGCGCGCCCGAGTACGTCGCCATCGCCTTCGACCGCCCCGAGCCCACGTTCCGCCACGAGATATACCCCGCCTACAAGGCGAACCGCGACGCCGCGCCCGAAGACCTGGTCGAGCAGATCCCCTACATGCACCGCGTGGTCGAGGTGCTGCGGATCCCGCTTCTCGTGCAGGTCGGGGCCGAGGCCGACGACATCATCGGCACGCTGGCCGCGCGCGCCGAAGCGGAGGATTTCGAGGTCGTGCTGGTCACGGCGGACAAGGATTTCGCCCAGCTCGTATCCCAAAACGTGCGCATCTGGGACCCGATGAAGGACGAGGAGATGGGGCCGGCCGAGATCGAGGCCAAATGGGGCGTGCCGCCCGAGAAATTCGTGGATATACAGGCGCTCATGGGCGATTCGACGGACAACATCCCCGGCGTGCCCGGCATCGGGGAGAAAACCGCCGTCGCCCTCATCCGGCAGTTCGGCGGACTGGAAGAAGTGCTCGCATCCACCGATCAGATAAAACGCCCCAAACAGCGGGAGAACATCGAGGAAAACGTCGATATGGCGCGCCTCTCGCGCGAGCTTTGCACCATCAAGCGCGACCTGGTGCTCGAAGGAGACCTGGAGTCGTGCCGCCTCGGCGACGCCGACATCGATGCGGGCCGGAAACTCTTCGTCGAAGAACTCGAATTCAAGAACATCATCGAACAACTCCCCGGCTACAGCGCGGAAGACACCGAAGAAACCGCGCCCGAAGAGGCGGCTTCTCAAGCCGAGGAAGAGCGCGACTACCACGTCATCCGCACCGCCGAAGAGCTCGCGTCGATGATTTCGGAGCTCGAAAAGGCAGGGCGCTTCGCGTTCGATCTGGAAACCACCTCGCTCGACCCCATGCAGGCGCGCATCGTGGGCTTCAGCTTCTCCGCCGCCCCGGGCCGCGCGTTCTACGTCCCGGTGGGGCACGAGATGATGGATTCAGGCCCCCAGCTTCCGCTCGAAGACGTGCTCGCTGAAGTCTCCCCGCTCCTGGAATCGGCCGAGGTCGAGAAAATCGGCCAGAACATCAAATACGACATCGCGGTGCTCAAAGAGGCCGGCCATGAGGTGCGCGGCCCCCTGTTCGACACCATGCTCGCCTCCTACCTCCTGCTCTCGAGCCGCCGGAGCCACGGGATGGACCACCTGGCGCAGGAGTATTTCGGGGTCACGACCATCAAGTACGCCGATCTCTGCGGCAAGGGCGCCAAGGAGATTCCCTTCTCCCACGTGCCCGTCGAGGCGGCGGCCCCCTACGCCTGCCAGGACGCCGATATCACCTTCCGCCTGGCCGACGAGATGGCCCCGCAGCTGGAACATGACGGGTTGGTGAACCTTTTCGAGGAAATGGAAATTCCGCTCCTGCGCGTCCTGCTCGACATGGAGCGCGCGGGCATCCGGCTGGACAGGGATTTCCTGTGGAACATGGGCAAGGAACTCGAAGTGCGCCTCGACCAGATGACGAGCGACATTCACGAACTCGCGGGCGAGACGTTCAACATCAACTCCACCCAGCAGCTGCGCGTCATCCTGTTCGAGAAGCTGAACCTGCCCGTAATCAAGAGAACGAAAACGGGCCCCTCCACCGACATCGACACGCTGGAGAGGCTCGCGCCGCAGCACCCCCTGCCGCAGGAGATTCTGAACTTCCGGCAGCTCTCGAAGCTCAAGAGCACCTACGTCGATACCCTGCCCGAACTGGTGAACCCCCGGACGGGCCGCATCCACGCGCGCTTCAACCAGACGGTCGCCGCCACGGGCCGCCTGAGCGGTTCGGACCCCAATCTGCAGAACATCCCCATCCGCACGGATCTGGGCCGCCAGATACGCCGGGCCTTCCTGCCCGAGGAGGGCTGGAAGCTCCTGTCCGCGGACTACAGCCAGATCGAACTGCGGGTCCTCGCGCATTTCACGAACGACCCGGCCCTCGTCGACGCCTTCGGCAAGGGGGAGGACATCCACGCCACGACCGCCTCGGCCGTCTACGGCGTGGCGCTCGACGGGGTGGATTCGGAGATGCGCCGCGTCGCCAAGGCGGTGAACTTCGGGATCATCTACGGGCAGGGCGCCTTCGGCCTCTCCCAGGCCATCGGCATCCCGCAGTCGGAAGCCCGCTCGTTCATCGACACCTATTTCGAGCGCTTCGCCGCCGTGCCCGCCTTCGTGGACGAGACCATCGAGAAGGGCAGGGCGAGCGGCTACGTCTCCACCATCATGGGCCGCCGCAGGTATCTGCCCGATCTGAACAGCCGGAACCGCAACGCGAAGAACGCCGCCGAGCGGACGGCGGTGAACTCCGTCATCCAGGGTAGCGCCGCCGACATCATCAAGCTCGCGATGATCGCCATCGCCGACCGCCTGAAGAGAGAAGAGAGAGAAGCGCGCATGCTCGTGCAGGTGCACGACGAGCTATTGTTCGAGATTCCGCCCGCGGAAATCGAGAGCGTCTCCGCCCTCGTCGCGGAGGAGATGCGCGGCGCGATGCCCCTGCACGTCCCGCTCGACGTGGACGTGAGCACGGGCGGGAACTGGGGCGAGTTGAAGTAGCTGGGATAATCAGCGGCGCAAGTCCTGCTTCCGTGCGCAATTCGGCAGACTGCGTTTTTGGGAGAGTGTTATTAGCGGCCGAAGCGCCTGCGCCATGTCACCCTGAGAAACTTTCGGAATCACGACGCAGGTTTCGATGAGCATGGGAAACGCGCCATAAGGGGCTGTTGAAAAAGTCCCGTTTTCGTGATTTGGCGGATGAAACCAACCGGGGAGGGGCGTAGGGACAGGTCGCGTACTGTCCCTACATTGCGGTGCGGTTTTGATCGTCATTCCGGCGAAAGCCGGAATCCATTCTCAAGCAGACTGACAATCCGCCGGCTTTTCATCTCCCCGTTATTGGTGAGAACCAATCAGAAAAAACAAAGGCAAAACAAAATGGATTCCGGCTTTCGCCGTAATGACGACGGTGGTCGGTTCCGACCGATGAGGAAGGAATCGACCGAGCGAGGAGGGTTTTTCTATAACCCCATAAGCGCTTCTGGAGCGGCGCCGGCATCTGTCGCCTTCCTGAATTTCCCCCAGACTCGGCGAAAAAATCCAGTAAAACACCCCCAAAATTGAGGGGGCTAACTGGCGCTCGATATCCTATACTTTAATTATTGATATTTGGGTTGAACACGAAGAGCAGAAATGGATCGATACATCTGCACCGGTTAGCGCGGCGAAGTACAACACCGGCGACGTGGGATGCGATGTCGAAACTGTGTAAATCACTATGGCTCTGAGATGCGGTTCGTCACTGCTTCGGGGACAACACTTTTCGATGCCCGGCAGTGCGAGCATTATGCCGTCAATGTTGTCGCGCAGCGGGAAATTCAGTACAGCCTGACCCCGGCCGTCTCGGCGTCCCGGATTGCAGCAGTGTATACCGGCAGCAAAATAGGAACCAACTGGCCCGAGACATTGGAATATGAGCCGGCCGAGCGGCCCCTGGCGAGGACTCTGCCATGAGCGAACGGGAGGCGTTCGAACGTATCCTGGCGTTGTTGCACGAGGCGGCGCTGGACGATACCCGCTGGCCGACCGCCTCCGCGCTGATCGACGATACCCTTGGCGTCCGAGGCAACAGCTTCGCGGTCGGCGACGTTCTACCTGAGAAAGAGATACTGTTCTACTTTGCCGGGATATTCATCCACGGAGAACGGCGCCACGAATTGGAGCGCGAGTATTTCGAGTACTACTTCTCCCTGGACGAGCGGGTTCCCCGCGTACGGCAACTTTCCGACAGCCAACTGATCCACATGTCCGAGCTCTACTCCGAGGAGGAGCTCAAGACCTCCGTGGTATACAATGATTATCTGAATCGTGTTCATGCCCAGAACAGCATGAACTTTCGTCTGGATGGACCCAACGGCACAAGCATTGCCTGGATTGTCCACGATCCGGTTGACGGTAACGGCTGGTCGTCCACCCAACTCGGCTCGGTCCGCCGTCTCCTGCCCCATCTCCGTCAATACGTGAGCGTCCGGCAGGCGCTGGCCGGCTCGGGCGCTCTGGGAGCGTCCCTAACGGAGCTTCTCGACACCACCGGACTGGGCATCATTCAGCTCGACCGGCGCGGGCGGATCCAAAATTTGAACGATCGCGCCCGGGAATTACTGCGGACTGGAGACGGCCTGTTCGACAAAAGCGGTTTCCTGTTCGCACGCAGGCCAGAGGACAACGCTGCTTTCCAGAGACTGCTAAAGCGAGCGCTGCCGCCCATCAAGGCTCAGGGTGTCGGCGGCTCTACCATAGTGAGACGTGCATCGGCCCTGCCGCTTCTGCTGCACATCAACCCGGTGGAAAGCCGGAGTACGGATTTTCGCGTTTGGCCGGTCGCGGCGCTCTTGCTTGTCGTGGACCCGGAGAGCCGAACACGGGTCGATCCAGACATCGCTGGAGAAACCCTCGACCTGACGGGAACGGAGAGTCTGGTGGCGGTATTGTTGGCCGAAGGCATGAGTGTCCGTCAGATTGCTGTAGCAACGAGCCGAAAGGAAAGCACGGTCCGCTGGCACGTGAAGAACATACTCAACAAGCTCGGCATTTCTCGACAAGCAGATTTGGTTAGGCTGTTATTGCCATTGGCCAACGCTCCGGAGTCTCGATACCAAAGGCGGAACCAGTCCTAGGCCAGTGCCGGCGTCGTCCGACTCTCAGAAAAACCCTCCTGATCACTACGAAAAATTCCACTAAATCGCCCCCTCCCCCCATAAACTGGGGGCGCGATTCAACATGCGGCTCTCTATACTTTTATTTCATCTGTGAATTAGAAGCGAAGCCGGCAATTACCGCCGTGCAGTTTGTGAGGGAGGTTGAGTGTCCATGCACGGAGGTAGTGGCGGAAAATGCGGGAGTGAATCGGCTCCGTCCGATGCGCCGGTGCGTATTGCAACGTGGAGGATGAGAGCGGTCTCACGTCGGCCACAGACATTTCCGGCATCGAGGATTGGCGATTACGGCAGGTGGGAACGACGGCGCCAACGAAATGAGCACACAGGTTCACAGGTCGATTGCCCAGGAGGGTGTCGGCTCGACCGAGTTCACCAATAATTGTTTACTGCGAGAAAGGAGAAAGAAAATGCTGAAACCCCCTAGGCAGATTCTACAAAAAGCAACTTACTCCTTCACATCGCTCTTGTTTGCGCTCGTCTTCGCATTCGTATTGTCCGGCTGCGTCGGCTTGGGAGGTGGAACTTCTGGGCGTATGAACCCGCAGACGATGACGTGTCCCGACGGCAGCACCGTGCCCGTGGGTGAGCAGTGTCCGCCGCAGACGATGACGTGCCCCGATGGCAGCACCGTGAATGTGGGAGAGCAGTGTCCGCCGCAGACGATGACGTGCCCCGATGGCAGCACCGTGAATGTGG
>JAPPHK010000222.1 GCA_028820795.1 Nitrospinota bacterium
AGATGATGCTCATCGGAAGCTCGATATACGTCGCCCCCGTCGTGCAGTGGGACGAGCAGGTAATCGGGGACGGAAAACCGGGCCCCGTGACGAAGGCGATGCGCGAGTTGCTGGAGGAGGACATGCGCTCGGGCGAGGGAATGCTCATCGACGTGCCGTATTAGACATCATGAGATCCGCAAGGCTGTTTCGATAAGCCCTTTGGGGGCTGTTGAGAAAATCCTGAATTCGTGATTCGACGAATGGAGCCGACCGGGGAGGAGGATCTGTAGGGACAGGCCTCCGTGCCTGTCCGAGGTCGCGACCTGTCCTTACGGTAGGCAGCACTCTCATCCCGGGACCCACGAAGCATCTGTTTTTCGTTCGTCATTCCAGCGAAAGCCGCCGCACCGACCTCACCCTGAGTAGCCGCCGAAGGTCAAGCGCGACTGAGAAAGGAGCGTTTGTATCGAAGGGCGCTCCCTCGATACGGCGCGCGAGCGCGCCTACTCGGGATGAGGGAATTGTGTCATCGCGGGTCGGACCCAATTTATGAGGGGCTGTTGAAATACCTCTTTCGGTTCGGACCGAACCTCTCCCCCCTAGGCCAGGATGTCAATATGCGTGTAGGTCGGACATATATGTCCGACATATTATGCGACCCGCATTATGAAGGCGAAAAGGCAGGGCCGCATATATGCGGCCCCTACAATGCCATCGCGTATTGCGTAGCAGGACAGGCACGGAGGCCTGTCCCTACGGGATCATCACGCCGCCTACCGAGGGAATACATGGCCTTTTTCAACAACCCCCTATGAACGTTTCTTGGGCGGGGCGTGGATGGCCTCGCCGTGCACGTCGAGCGCCGCCTCCATGACGGCTTCCGAGAGCGTGGGGTGGGAGTGCACGGTGCCGGCGAGGTCCGAGGCGGTGACGCGGTGCTGCATGGCGACGGCGGCCTCGTGCACGATGTCGGCGGCGTGCGCGCCCACGATGTGAACGCCCAGAATGGCGTCATCAGCAGCATCGGCGATGACCTTCACCTCCCCCTCGAGCGCGCGTTCGGCCTGCGCCTTGCCGAGCGTGCGGACGGAGAACTTGCCCACGCGCACCGCGTGTCCCGCCTTCTCCGCCTCGTGCTCGGCCATGCCGACGACGCCGATCTCGGGATGGGTGAAGATGCCTGCCGGAATCGCGCGGTAATCCATCCGTATCTCGGCGCCCATGGCGTTTTCCGCAGCGGCGACGCCTTCCGCGGAGGCCACGTGCGCGAGCATGGGCTCACCCACCACGTCGCCCGCCGCATAGACGCCGGCCACGTTCGTCTCCATCAAATCGTTCACCTTTATCTCGCCGTGGGCCCCTAGTTCGACGCCGATTCGCTCGAGCCCCAAGCCGTCGGTGTTCATCGTCCGACCCACGGAGACGAGCACCAGGTCCGCACGTTCTTCTTCGTCGGAACCCTCGAAGCCTGCGACCATCTCCTCCCCGTCTGGAGAAACGCTCGTTATCTCCTCGCCCAGGCGCACCTTGATCTTCTGCTTTCTTAACTCGCGCGCCATGAGTTTCGAGACGTCCTCATCCCCCAGCGGCAGGACGCGGTCGAGCAGCTCCACCATGGTTACCTCCGCCCCCAGTTCCCTGTACAGACACGCGAACTCACAGCCGATGACGCCCGCGCCGACGATGAGCACCCGCTCGGGGAGTTTCTTGAGATGCACCGCCTGTTCGGAGGAGATTATTTTCTTGCCGTCGATGGGAAAGGCGGGAATCTGCGCGGGCCGGGAACCCGTGGCGATGATGATCTTGCTCGCCTCGACTATCTCGTGGTCCCCGTTTTTCCCGCGCACCGAAATCTTGCGCCTCTCCAGAATCTCGGCGTCGCCCGTCACGTGGTCCACCCCGTGGGCCTTGAAGAGCCCGCCGATTCCCTTTACCAGGCCTGCGACTATCTTGTCCTTGCGCTCGACCATGGCGGCCAGGTCGGCGCGCACCTCTCCCGTGACCTCGATCCCGTAGGCGTCCGCGTTTTTTATGTTGCGATACACTTCCGCGGCGGCGATCAGGCTCTTGCTGGGGATGCAGCCCCAGTTCAGGCAGGTGCCGCCCAACTCGCCGCGCTCGATGACCACGCAGCTTCCCCCGCTCTGGGCTACGCGCACGCCCGCCACGTAGCCCGCAGGGCCGCCTCCGATCACCGCCACATCGTACGCCGCCATGTTTCCTCCTATCGATTAGGTGCTTCACGAACCAAAACCGCGCCCATTAGACCAAGGTTCCGCGCTCATGCCAAATGGGGGGAGGGGTTGGGGCAGGATACAGCAAGCAATATCCGTGTTTTGCCGATTCAATCCCGATGATGCTAACCTCTTTTCATCATGCTTCTTCCTGGATGGCGCAGGTCCACGGCCAACATGAAGTATCGTGGCGCCGCCGGGCGGGAACGTTCGATCCATCGCTTGCGGTAACAGCCAGAGGAGCTTGATGAGAAGCCATCGAGGAAATCCCGTATTCGATGAGACGCAATACCAGCGTCTGCGGATACTCGCCTGCCCTGGATTTTCCAGATGAGCGGTCAGTCGAAAACGTCAATCCACGAGTGAGAACCGTGCGAGAAAGACCAACCAGCCAATGACGACGGACAAGAGCAATGAGATCGAGTTCGGGGGTACGCTCGGGGCGGTAGTCATAATAACTCTTTCGCACTTGCTGATGCTCTACCTGTGGCTCGCGTGGCGCTTCCACGATGGCGTCGTTTTCTATCCGGAGGGAATCTCGGACGCGGGCGCGTTCTTCGTGCAAATCCGGGAACGAATAGTTGCGCACGCAACACCATCGTGGAGCACGTTCGCAATCTACTGGTCGTTCCTGGCCGCAGAAGGATTGATGGCGGCCTTGATCCCGGGATTGGAGATCAAGGGGTTGCCTGTCCCTTCGCGCGGAGGCGAACGGTTGATCTATCGCTGCAATGCAATCACCGCCTGGTGGCTGACGCTGGCCGGCGTCGCCGCACTTCACTTCACCGGCATCTTCCCGTTGCAGACAATCTACGAACAATTCGGCTCGTTCATGATCGCGGCGATGATTACGGCGAACGTGATTGCGCTTGCAGTGTATTTTGGAGCAAGGGTCACGGGCAACGCGGAACGGATGTCGGGCAAAATCCTATACGACTTCTTCATGGGGGCATGGCTCAACCCACGTATCGGGACGCTCGACCTGAAGATGTGGGCGGAAGTTCGAGTGTCGTGGCTCACGCTCTTTCTGCTGACGACAAGCGGCGCCGCACACCAATTCACCGCGTACGGCGCGTTAAGCAGCCCGATGATCTTCATGTTGGTCGCCCACTTCCTCTACGCCAACGCTTGCATGAAGGGCGAGGAGTGCATCCCTACGACTTGGGACATCTTCCATGAGAAATGGGGATGGATGCTGGTTTTCTGGAACCTTGCGGGCGTGCCCTTTGTCTATAGCTTCAACTCTATGTACATCGCGTCGCGCCCGCCATTCGATCCCTCGATTCAGTACACGGCGTTCTGCTTCGTCCTCCTTTTCGGGGCCTACTACGTTTGGGATACGGCGAATGGCCAACGAAATCGCTTCCGCATGCGGCTCAATGGCTCGTATGTGAAGCGAAAGACGTTCCCTCAATTACCCTGGACAACTCTGGAAAATCCCCGCCACCTGGACACCGAGGTCGGCTCCAAGCTGCTCGTCGACGGATGGTGGCGCTACGCCCGCAAACCCCACTACACCGCGGACGCGCTGATGGCGCTGTCGTGGGGCTTGATTTGCGGCTTCGATCATATCCTGCCCTATTTTTACGTGATGTTCTTCGTGGCCATGATCCTTCATCGCGCGGGACGCGACATCGCGCGTTGTAAAAAGAAGTACGGAGCCGACTGGGACCGCTACGGCAAAGAGGTGCCGCACCTTTTCATACCGAAGGTGTTCTAGCCCGCCGCCGGGAAAGGACAAAACCGGTGAGGGCACCAGACTTAATGAGGGAGACGGTGTATTGCAGCTACAATGAGGCTACACATAGAAGGACACCCAAATGCACACCGATACGGTCGTACGCGCCCGGATCGACAGCGAGACCAAGGCCCGCGCCACCGAAGCCCTGAACGCCATGGGCCTTTCGTTTTCCGACGCGATTCGCCTGCTCATGATTCGCGTGGCGGAGGAGCGGAGGCTGCCCTTCGTCGTCCGCGCGCCGAACCCCGCCACCCGCAAGGCGATGAAGGAGTTGGATGAGGGCAAGGGAGAGCGCTTCGACAGCGCCGAGGAGTTGTTCGAGGATCTGGGTTTGTGAGTGCTGACGCCCGTTCGTTCGTCGCAATTCGATTCTGATGATGGCAATCGGCTCCCAAGTTTCCGCATACATACAGCTTAGTTACCACAATTTACATGATGTATTATCTAAACCTGCTTCATACAGTGCATGCCAGAGGACCCGCATGAGAAGCCATCGAGGAAATTCCGTATTCGATGAGACGCAATACCAGCGTCTGCATACTCTCGCCGACTCCGTCAACGATACGGCCCGCATGGCGCGGACTACGTTGTCGCTTTTGTTGCTAGTAGCTTTTTATCTGGCTTTGACATTAGGGGCCTCTACGGACGAGAACCTGCTGCTCAAAGGGCAAGTTTCACTTCCCCAGATGGATATTGGGATTCCCGTTGTGCAGAGCTACATTTTCACGCCCCTGGTCTTTCTGCTCATGCATGCACATGCGATGTTCTTGCTGAGCATACTCGCCCGGAAGGTGCGCACATTCGATGCGGCCGTTAAAAATGAGCTTTCCCACTGGAGATACTCGAAAAATGATGCGCAGACACAGCAAAGGGAATGTAGAGACTGGCTATCCGCCTTCGCTTTCGTTCAGATTTTCCAGGGGGATGCCAGGATATCGCAAGTTTCGAGAGTGTTGACTTGGCTTGCCACCAGCGCGATTCCTTTGACGCTACTCTTCATCATCGATATTTCATTCTTGCGCTATCAATCAAAGACGATTACCTGGATTCATCATGTCATCTTTTTTGTTGATTGTTGTGCTGTTCCACTGGGAAGTGTTCGGCAAAAAGGTAGTGGAGATACCGAGACGGATAGAAACTCGAGCAAAGGTATTGGCGGCAGGAACTATGGTATTGGTATTACTCTTTGCAGCCCATCCACCAAGTGAACATGAGAATCCAAAATCCATTCGGCCCTATGGAGATTCGATTAATTATAAAGAACTTATAGGAACTGTCTTTGGTGCACACAACTTCCTCGACATTGGCCCGTGCAAGGTGTGGAGAATAGGCTGCCGCTATCTGGACCTTCTCAATTTTGAAACAAAAAAAGATGAGAAACTCAGCTTGGCTGGGAGGACGCTCCGCTTCGCCATGTTCACATCGGCTCACTTGCAAGGTGCAGATTTCACAGGGGCGCAGTTGCAGGGGACGAATTTCTCGCAAGCACAACTGCAGGAGGCGGATTTCTCAAGAGCGGTGTTGAAGGGGGCGGATTTCAGAAATTCGCGGTTGCAAAGGGCAAATTTCCAAGTAGTGTGATCGCAGGGGGCAAAGTTCACTGCAGCACGGTTGCAGGGGGCGGATCTATCGGGAGCACGGTTGCAGGGGGTGAATTTCCAGCTAGCCGGGCTACAGTGTGTTATTGGCCCACCGAGAGAATGGCACTTGGCATGGATGCCCGGGGGGCTTCATTTGATTTTTCCAGCATCCGTAACAGAAATAGCAGTTGCTCTTCTCTTCCTGAACAACTCGACCAATGCCTCAAAGAGATGATTCCCAACGAGATTGCGGGCATAAAGCTTGCGTGGAACAAATCGATAACCCTTAAAGACCACATGAGAAAACGATTAGAGGATTGTCCAAAACAAGTATTTGACGGAGCCAAACCGAAAAAAGAGGATATGGTTTTCTATGACCGCAAGGCCCAATCCGGTCCTCTTATGAACTGGCCTGAACCCGTTGATATCAATTCAATAGATTATTTGAATGAATGGCGAAATTGGACGGTCCAATTCGCTTGTCAGAACATACATACCGCCCGGAGTAGCTTTAGGCGCTGGATTCGCGACACGCTTGGATTCAGGCATAGAATTTCTTCTTCTGCTAGAACTACTATTCTCAATGCCTTGATTGAGAAAAGAAATGACAAAAAAACTTGTCCTGGCATTGCCGCGATTCCGGACGATGAATGGAAACGTCATATCAAATGGAGAAATAGGCTCCGATCTTCTGGTCTTCACCGTACAAACCCTGAATAACCCTAGTTTGCAACATGATGCCCACTCAACCTTGGTAACGTTTTAGTTCCTGAGCCTCGCACTTCTGCTCCTGAGCGCCCTCGCCGCGCGATGGCGCTTCAAGATCGGGTGAGAAAGTGGGGGCGGAAGCGGATGATTCCGATGGAAATTTCCCGCCACTTACGGGTGGGGCGGTCATCCAAGTATGCAGGCTTAACACCAGGCTCGATATGCGCCATGATTTTCCATTCCTTAGTGGTTGATGGTCGCCTGCTTGCTGGAGGGCGGGAAGATGAACTCACAGCATGACAAGAACCGGGCTGCATACAACGCCTTGAAGGAAGAAATGGAGGCCGAACACTTCGGAAGGGCGGTATTGTTCCATGACGGGGAAGTTGTGGAAATTTATAACGATAGCGGCGATGCGTATGCGATAGGTTGCGAGAAATTCGGTCTTGGCAATTTCTCAATCGAAAACATCGGCGAACCGCCGATATCTCTCGGCGTTTTCACCATGTGCCTGCCCAAACCCTGAAGTCCACAGAACTCGATATGCCCGTGATAAAGCGACGGCGCCCCTCAATATGATGGCGATTCCTTGACCTCGCTCTGATCCTTCCCGAGTCGCAGAATCCCCCGCCGAAAACCGCCACTTCATACACCGCCATGTTTCCTCTTCTGGATCATCTGCTCAATGCACCAAAACCGCGCCCATTGGACCAAGTTCCGCGCTCATGCCGAATGGGAGGAGGGGTTCAGGCTAGAAACCTCACAGAATGAACCTTGACAAGGGGGACGAAACAATGTAGCTACAATGAGGCTACATACAAAGGAGGACCCACATGCCGACGGATACTGTAGTGCGCGCCCGAATCGACAGCGAGACCAAGGCCCGCGCCACCGAAGCCCTGAACGCCATGGGCCTTTCG
>JAPPHK010000271.1 GCA_028820795.1 Nitrospinota bacterium
TGGCGCGCGAGCACGGCATGATCGAGCCCTTCGAGGACAAACAGGTGCGCGAGGGCGCCATCTCGTACGGCGTCTCTTCTTACGGCTACGACATCCGCATCGCCGATGAGTTCATGATTTTCACGAACGTGAACTCCACCATCGTGGATCCCAAGAATTTCGACGAGCGCTCGCTCGTTCACGTCAAGGCCGACACCTGCATCATCCCGCCGAACTCCTTCGCCCTGGCCAAGACGGTGGAGTATTTCCGCATCCCCAGAAGCGTGCTCACCGTCTGCGTCGGCAAGAGCACCTACGCGCGCTGCGGCATCATCGTGAACGTCACGCCCTTCGAACCCGAATGGGAGGGTTTCGTCACCCTCGAGGTGTCGAACACCACGCCCCTGCCCGCCAAGATATACGCGAACGAGGGCATCGCGCAGGTGCTGTTCTTCGAGAGCGACGAGGAGTGCGAAACCTCCTATGCCGACAAGAAGGGCAAATACCAGAAGCAACAGGGCCTCACCCTGGCGAAGCTGTAGCAGTCCATTGTTCCCGTAGTTGCAAATCGCGACCTTTTTCCCAAAACCCCTTGTTTTTCTTTTCCCTTTGATGTTTCGCGCTCCTGTTGTATGATGATCCCATACAACCCGCCCGTGAAGCGGACTCTCTCGTTTCATCGGAATCCACGGAGGGCGTCCTCGTGCCCAAGGAACTCTCCCATATCGATGAGCAGGGCCGCGCCCGAATGGTGGACGTCGGGGACAAGGAGATTACCCGTCGCGAGGCCGTGGCGCGTGGCCGCCTGGAGATGTCGCCCGAAACCCTGAATCTCATCCTGGCAGGCGGCCTGCCAAAGGGCGACGTGCTCGGTACGGCGCGCATTGCGGGCGTCATGGCGGCCAAGCAATGCGCGAACCTCATTCCGATGTGTCATCCGCTGCGCATATCGAGCGTGGAAATTGATTTCTCGGCGGATGAGCCGCTCGGCGAGTTAAGCATCTCGGCGTGCGTGCGCGCTCGAGACAGAACGGGCGTGGAGATGGAAGCCCTGACCGCCGTGAGCGTGGCCGGGCTGACCGTTTACGACATGTGCAAGGCTGTGGACAAGGGCATTGTGCTCTCTGATGTGCGGCTGGTGAGAAAAACGGGCGGAAAAAGCGGGGAATTCATTCTGAATCAAGAGTAGTAATCTTTACGTCTTAATTTTGGAGGCAACGCGCCCGGCCCGCTTTCGCCCTTTACCCGACGTTGCAGATAAATAAAAGGTATCGAGCCCTGCGCCTTATCGTCGAAGGCGGTCTGGATTCCGCCGGAGATCATGACGAAGCATGGCTGCTATAAGATGACATGTCTAAATTTATAGAATTTCGCGGGGGAAACATATATGAATGAGCCCACACCAAAGATGCCGGTAGAGACGATACCGGTGAATAAGAAGGAGAGTTCGAGCCGCCTGGGTCTGATTCTGGGCGCTCTCTTCATCATTCTTTGCGGTATTCTGGGCGCTGCGCTCGCTGAAGCCCTGGGCGTGGCGAACCGCGCGGCCGGCTTGGCGGGGGGCGCTTTGTCGGGCGTCCTGTTGCTGGTGCTCGCGAAGGAGCTCGGCAAGCTCAAGGTCGGTGTTCTTGCCGGCGGAGCCGCTGGCCTGCTCTTCGGCCTTCTGGCCGCCCTGTTGCTGTGCGCTCTTATCGGCGAGGCGTTTCCGCAAAACGTCCGTCCCCTGGCGGGCGCCTTCATCGGTTTGCTTTTCAGTTGCATGGGCGTTTTTCTCGGATCGGTGGCGGGGAGCCTGTATTCACCGTCTCTGCCCGCTAAAGGAAAAGATGCAAGCGCCAAGAAGAACCATCACGCCAAGATACTCGACACCAGCGTCATCATCGACGGCCGCATCGCCGATATATGCGAAGCGGGCTTCGTCGAGGGTCCCATGGTGGTGCCCCAGTTCGTTCTCAAGGAATTGCAGCAGATCGCCGATTCCTCGGATTCCCTGAAGCGCAACCGTGGACGCCGCGGGCTCGACGTCCTCCAGCGGATTCAGCAGAACCAGGACCTCGACATCGACATTATCGAAACGGATTTCCCCCGTGTGAAGGAGGTGGACACCAAGCTCGTTCTCCTGGGCAAGGAGATATGCGGGAAGGTGATGACCAACGATTTCAACCTGAACAAGGTGGCCGAGCTCCAGGGGGTTCGGGTTCTCAACATCAACGAACTGGCGAACGCGGTGAAGCCGGTCGTCCTGCCCGGCGAGGACATGAGCGTGTTCGTCATCAAGGAGGGCAAGGAACACAACCAGGGCGTCGGCTATCTCGACGATGGGACAATGGTGGTCGTGGATAACGCAAAGAACCGGATCGGCGATCAGATTCCCGTCTCCGTCACGAGCGTCCTGCAGACCACCGCCGGCCGGATGATATTTACGAAAATACGAGATGAAGCCGAAATATCGCAAACCGGCGCCTGAACGAACGCGTTCATTTCCCGCATTGCCGAACCCCGATGAGACGGCGTCCGTCGTACCGGCCGCAGGCGCCGGCTTGCGACTGCCCGGCGCAGTGGCGAAACAGTTCCGAGACCTCGCCGGTAAACCCCTGTTCCAACATTGTCTGTTGCGAATCTCGCGCTCGGGCCTTGTGGGCCGGATTGTCTTGGTGCATCCCCCCGGCCCGGACCCGCCCGAACTTCCCAGAGGCCTGGACGTTGATGTCCACCTCGTCGAAGGCGGCGCGCGCCGTCAGGATTCGGTGCGAAATGGGCTCGACGCCCTGGGAGATGATGTTTCCTGGGTCGTCGTGCATGACGGAGCGCGTCCCCTGGTGACGCCGGAACTCATAGAGAGATGCCTGCGCGGCGCGGCGCAGACGGGCGCCGCCATCGCGGCGTTGCCCGTGGTGGATACGGTGAAGTTGGGTGACGCCGAGGGCTTCATCGAAGCGACGCGTCCGCGAGAGGGGCTCTGGCTCGCCCAGACGCCCCAGGTGGCGCGGCGCGAACTGCTCGTCCGCGCGATGGAATGGGCAGTCGCCAATGATTTCGAGGGAACCGACGAGGCGGCCCTGCTGGAGGCGGTCGGCGTTCGTGTGAAGCTTGTAGAAGGCAGCGCCCGGAACATCAAGGTGACGACGCCGGGCGATATGGAACGTGCGGCGCGGCTGATGGAACTTGAACGACATGCCGAAGCGGGGGCTTCCACGTGATCCGCGTCGGGGTAGGCTACGATGTCCACCGGTTCGAGGCGGGACGCAAGCTCATACTCGGCGGGGTGGAGATTCCCCACGAAAAAGGCCTCGCCGGACACTCCGACGCCGATGCGCTCATCCACGCAATCATCGACGCGCTACTGGGCGCGGGGGCCCTCGGCGACATCGGCGCGCACTTCCCCGACACGGACGAGGCGTATCGCGGCGCGGACAGCCGGGAACTCCTCGCGCGCGTGGTGGCGCTTCTCGAAGAGAGGGGCATGAAGCCGGGCAACGTGGATTCCGTGGTCGTGGCGCAAAGACCGAAACTCGCCACCCATATTCCCGAGATGCGCGAGGTCATCTCCTCCATTCTGGGGATTCCGCTCGATCGGGTAGGTGTCAAAGCGACGACGGGCGAGGGTCTCGGCTTCGTGGGGCGTGAGGAGGGCATCGCGGCGCACGCGGTTTGCACGATAAGTTTGGAGTCTCCTTGACGCCCATCGGCGCGGCATGACAAATTTCTGCCCGGACGCGGCCCGAAACACATTTTTACCTCATTGATCATGCGGGTTCTGGAGAGAGTCCTTTGGGTGTTCAGCTATACAACACGTTGACGAAGACGAAAGAAGCCTTCGAACCCCTGGAAGAAGGCCGTGTGAAGATGTACGTCTGCGGCGTGACGGTGTACGACCACTGCCATCTCGGGCACGCGCGCGCCGCCATCGTCTTTGACGTGATTCATCGCTATTTCGAATACCGGGGCTACGATGTTCACTTCGTGTGTAACTTCACCGACGTGGACGACAAGATCATCGCCCGCGCCAGGCGTCTCAAGGTTCCCATCGGCGAGCTCACTGAAAAATTCATCGGCGAATACTACGCCGACATGGACGCGCTCGGCGTCCTGCGTGCGGACGCCGCCCCCCGCGCCACGGAGAACATCGAGGGCATGATCGAGATGATCGAGAAGCTCATCGAGAAGGGAATCGCCTACGAGGTTGCGGGGAACGTCTACTACGACATCGAGAAATTCCCCGAATACGGCAAGCTCTCCGGTCGCAATACCGAGGAACTCGAAGCCGGCCACCGCATCGAGCCGGGCGAGGGTAAGCGCAACCCGCTCGATTTCGCCCTCTGGAAGGCGGCGAAACCCGGCGAACCCGAATGGGATAGCCCCTGGGGGACCGGCCGTCCCGGCTGGCACATCGAGTGTTCCGTCATGTCGAGCCGCTACCTGGGCGAGCGCTTCGACATCCACGGCGGGGGCGAGGACCTGGTGTTCCCCCACCATGAGAACGAAATAGCGCAGAGCGAGGGCTGCTTCGGCCATGAATGGGTGCGCTACTGGGTGCACAACGGCTTCGTGCAGATCAACCATGAGAAGATGAGCAAATCGAGGGGCAATTTCTTTACCATCAAGGCGATTCTCGAGGACCACCCCGCCGAAGTAATTCGCTATTTCCTGCTGGGGACGCACTACAGGCATCCGGTGGATTATTCGGATCAGGTGGTCGGCGACGCGCGAAAGGGTTTGGACAGGCTCTATAACGTGCGGCTCAGGCTTGCGCGAAGCGGCGGGGAGGATTCAGACGGCTGGCGCGAGCGGGTGGAGGCCGCCGCCGCCGCCTTCCGCGCGCAGTTCACCGAAGCGATGGACGATGACTTCAATACCGCGCGCGCCCTGGGACATCTCTTCGATTTCGCACGCCGCATCAACGGCTTCATCAACGAGGCGGGCTCGCTGCCGGAAACCGCGGCGCAGCCTGCGCGCGAGGTCTTTGAAGAGGTGGGCGGGGTGCTGGGCCTTTTCGCCCATGTGCCCGAGGAGTGGTTCCGAAACGCCGTGAGCGTCTCGCCCGCAGAGGGGGAGGAGGGCCAAAACGGCGTCTTGCGCGACGAGGAGATAGAAGCGTTGCTCGAACGCCGCGCGCAGGCGCGGGCGAGCAGGGATTTTTCCGAAGCCGACCGGATCCGAGAAGAACTCTCGGCGGCCGGAATCGTTTTGGAAGACGGCCCTGGCGGCACCCTCTGGAAGAGAAGGGCGCCGTGACATCATGGGCGGGCGAGGCCCGTAGGTGCGCGCGCGCCGAGTCTTCACGTCATACCGAAGAGCATAACGGTTGAAGCGTAGAGCTGAATACGTCTGCGGCGCGCACAGCGTGCTGGCGGCTCTCGCGCGCGGACCGGAGCGGGTGAAGCGGCTTCTCATCGCAGGTGGCCGCCGGAGCCGGCGGGTGGCCGAGGCCGTGCGGCTTGCAGAATCACGCGGGGTTCCTGTCGAGACCTTGGATACGAAGCAACTCACGAAAAAAGCCGCCACCGCTCAGCACCAAAACTTGGTGGCGGCAGTTCATCCCACGCCTCCGCTCACGCTCGATGATCTCATCGAAACGCAGCCCGCTGCGGCTCCGCCGATTTTGTTGCTTGACGGGTTGCAGGACCCGAGGAATTTCGGTGCGATCCTGAGGAGTGCGGCCGCCCTGGGAGCGGGCGGCGTCGTCTGGCCGAAGGATGGCGCCGTAGGCCTCACACCCGTTGTGGCGAAGGCGGCTGCCGGCGCCTTGGAGGTGATACCTCTCGCGCGGGTGACGAACCTGGCCAGGGCGGTCTCTGCGCTCAAAGAAGCGGGCTACTGGGCGCTGGCGGCGGACGCGCATGGGGATAAGACGCTTGGCGTCGATGAGTTGCCCCGGCCCTGCTGTCTGGTCATAGGAGCGGAGGGCAGGGGCGTGCGCCCACTCGTGCTCAAGCATTGCGATGCGCGCGTGCGCATCCCCATAGAGGCGGGCGCGGTGTCTTCGCTGAACGCCTCGGTCGCCGCGGCGATTCTGCTCCACGGCGTGCGTGAAAATCGCGTGGAGGACGAGGGTGCGGCTCAGGCAAAGTCATCTCCCTCATAAGCACCTTGATATATGAGAGTCGAATTTGCGATTCTGCCCTCCTTGCTTTTCGCTTTCCCAAAGAAGACAAAGGGGGTTGACAAGGTGGGCCGGTGGGCCTAATTTAACCCGCCTTTGTTGGCTGGCGTAGCTCAGCTGGTAGAGCAGCTGATTTGTAATCAGCAGGTCGGAGGTTCGAGTCCTCTCGCCAGCTCCACGGCGAGACGCGCCTCCCGGACGCCGCTCCAAAAATCCGGCTGGAAGAATCGCGCTTTTTCCCCCGCTCGGGCTTCGGTGAATACCGCAGCCTCGGGGAACGGATGGTTTCCGCGAGGTTTTTTTGATAGCTTTTAGAGTCGTTTTTGATGAACGACGGTTTTCAGGGGAGGTTCCCGAGTGGCCAAAGGGATCAGACTGTAAATCTGACGGCTCAGCCTTCGGAGGTTCGAATCCTCCCCTCCCCACCAGCAGATGAATTGTTGAGACGACTAGGACGCGCGCTTTGGGTTCAGAGGCGGGAATAGCTCAGATGGTAGAGCATCAGCCTTCCAAGCTGAGGGTCGCGGGTTCGAGCCCCGTTTCCCGCTCCAGGATGATTCGAGGCTTTCGCATTTTCTTGATATGAATTTTATTCGTGCGGATTTCGGCTCCCGGGGTTGCTCTGGACTGAATAAGTTGTATTATCCGCCCGGAACGAATACCGGGGTTCACCGTTCGCTGAGGTTGATAGAAGATGTTCGCACGCCCGGGACGCAGCCGGCCCACGTAGCTCAGCCGGCAGAGCACTTCCTTGGTAAGGAAGAGGTCACCGGTTCAAGTCCGGTCGTGGGCTCCAGGGCAGGCGGAATTCATTGAAATTTTGAACTTTGTGCATTATCCTGCAAATCGCATGAATCGCCTTGGAATCCCTCGGGTTCGCAGAGTTCCCCTTTGGCGATGGACAAGGTTTTGCCCGAGCGGGTATAAAGGCGCGTTTTCCGGGAATGACGAGAAAGAGAAAGAGGGGAAACGGTTCCTCTCTCAGTGAAGATTATATTTTATGAATTTTCATTAGAAGGAGAAGGCAGGTCATGGCGAAGGCGAAGTTTGAGCGCACGAAGCCGCACGTGAACGTAGGGACG
>JAPPHK010000049.1 GCA_028820795.1 Nitrospinota bacterium
CCGTCGTTCATTCACCCGCATCCGCAAATGGATTCCGGCTTTCGCCGGAATGACGCCAAAAACAAAGGCGGGCGGACACATGGGTCCGCCCCTACAGGCTCGTCTCGATTTGGAAGGTTTCTGGAGGGGCCGTTCGGGAACGGCCCTTGCCGCTCCTGCATCAGTCGCATCGAACCCTCGTCTTGCCTTCCGCCGTATCGCCTCACCCTGAGTAGCCGCCGGAGGTAAAACGCGACTGAGAAGGGACTATTGAAAAAGCCCCGCCTGCGATCCCGCAAACCGCCAACGCCTCTTTCCTCACCCTGAGTAGCCGCCGGAGGCGGCGTATCGAAGGGTGAACCTCGCGCCGGGCGAGAAGGCATCCTTCGATACGCGGCTTCGCCGCTACTCAGGATGAGGCGGAGGGGACTTTTTCAACAACCCCGAAAAGGGAGCGTTAGTAACGAAGGGCGCCAACCGACACGCCCCGTCCCTCGATACGGCGCGCAAGCGCGCCTACTCGGGATGAGGGTGATTTTTCCGCGCGGGTTCTCCCCGCCTAATGCGTCTCTCTCAGATAAACGACCGCGAGGGGCGGCAGCGTTATCTCTATCGAATAGGGCTGATCGTTCAGGGGCGCCGCCGCCGCATGGCAGCCGTCGGGATTCCCCATGCCGCCGCCCCCGTAGATTTCCGAATCGCTGTTCAGCACCTCGACCCAATCACCGTCGGCGGGAACACCCATCCTGTAGTGCATCCTGTGCACAGGCGTCAGATTGGCCGCCACGAGCAGCATGGGTTCATCCTCCGTGGCGATACGCACGAAGCCCAATACGCTGTCATCGGCCGCATCGACGGCCACCCACATGAAGCCGCGCGGGTCGTAATCCCTGCGGAACAGGGCGCGCTCCTGATGATACAAGGCGTTCAGGTCGCGCACCCACCTCATCAGTCCCGCCCTCAGCGGCTCCTGGACCAAGTCCCAGTCGAGCGCGCCGTCGTGATTCCATTCGCGCCATTGGCCGAATTCCCCGCCCATGAAGAGGAGCTTCTTGCCGGGCTGGGCGAACATCAGCCCGTAGAGAGCGCGTAGATTCGCGAATTTCCGCCCGCCCTCTCCCGGCATCTTTCCGAGCAGGGAGCTTTTCCCGTGCACCACCTCGTCGTGGGAGAGGGGCAGCACGAAATTCTCGTTGTAGGCGTAGAGCATGCGAAACGTGAGCAGGTTGTGGTGAAATTTCCGGTGAACGGGGTCTTTCTTCATGTACGCGAGTGAATCGTGCATCCAGCCCATATCCCACTTCATGCCGAAACCCAACCCCCCCGCATCCACAGGCCTCGAGACCATCGACCAGGCGGTGGATTCTTCCGCGATGGTCTGCACGTCGGGGAACCTGCGGTAGACCTCGGTGTTCAGCCGCTTGAGAAAAGAGATGGCATCGATATTCTCCCGGCCTCCTTCTTCGTTGGGAAGCCACTCGCCCTCTTTTCTCGAATAATCGAGATAGAGCATCGAGGCCACGCCGTCGACGCGCAGCCCGTCGGCGTGGAAATACTCCAGCCAGTACATGGCGCTGCTTATCAGGAACGCGGCAACCTCGTTTCGCCCGTAGTTGAAAATATGGCTTCGCCAATCGGGGTGAAATCCCCGCCGGGGGTCGGCATGCTCGAAGAGATGGGTTCCATCGAAATACCCCAGCCCGTGCCCGTCCGTGGGGAAGTGGGAGGGCACCCAGTCGAGAATCACGCCCAGGCCGCGCTGGTGGAGATAATCGATGAGATACATCAAATCCTGCGGCGTCCCGAAACGGCTCGTGGGAGAGAAGTAGCCCGTTACCTGATATCCCCAGGAGCCGTTGAATGGGTGCTCCATCACCGGCAGGAACTCGACGTGGGTGAACCCCATATGGAGCATGTGCTCGGCAAGCTGGGGAGCCAGTTCCCTGTAGGTGAGAGGGCGATTTTCCTCATGCGGCGCCCGCCGCCAGGAGCCGATATGAAGCTCGTAGATGGAAATGGGTGCTTCGCGGCCGTTGCACGCGCCCCGGCACTCCATCCAGTTTCCATCTCCCCATTCGTAATCGAGACTCCAGACGACCGAGCCGCTTCTGGGAGGAACCTCGCTGTAGAACCCGAAAGGGTCCGCCTTCTCCGCGCGATAGTCGCCGAATTGTGAGTGAATCCGGTATTTATAGACTTCACCCGTCCCCACACCCGGAATGAACCCCGCCCATATGCCCGAGCTTTCCACCGGAGCCAGCGGGTGGGCGTTTTCGTCCCAGCCGTTGAAATTTCCGATAACGCTCACAGAACCCGCGTTCGGCGCCCATACGGCGAAGTGCACGCCCTCGTCTCCATTCACCGTTATCGAGTGCGCACCCATTTTTTCGTACAAGGTGAAGTGGGAGCCCTGGTTAAACAGATAGATGTCGTAATCCGTGATGTAGGAAAGCGTTGGGTAGTGGACAACGCTCATAAGACCGCCTCCCCCCGCGCTACAGGAGGTTCGTTGCGAGCTCTCAGAAAAGCCAGGGTCTCACCGGCGAGGAGGTAGGAATCGCCCGCGTGAATCCGCCAATTCCAGCCTTTTTCATCGACTTGGGATGTATCCATCACCACCGTCCATCTCTTCTTTCTGTCTTCTTCGAGGAAAACGAAGGGTATCGCTTCATGATGCGCATTCATGAGCACCAGGAAAGTATCACGATTTCTGCCCACATGCCGAGAAAAAAGATCGTCTCTTGCCGCTTCTCTCAGCCTGAAGCCGAAGCACTTCATGTAGTGCACATCCCACTCGTGCTCCTTCAGTTCATGCCCCATATGATGCAGCCAGACGACCTCGGCTTTTTCCGCCCCGATCGGGCTTTGTTGCGAGAAAAACTCCGTTCGCCGGAAGGCAGGCCGCGCCCTTGTCCAACGAATGAGGTTTTTGACGAAAGAAAGCAGATTCCCGTTTTTTTCGGCCAGTTCCCAATCCACCCAGGAGATCTCGTTGTCCTGGCAATAGGCATTGTTGTTCCCCAACTGCGTGCGGCCGAACTCGTCTCCCGCCAGGAGCATCGGCACTCCCTGGGCGAGAAAGAGGCTCGCAAGCAGATTCTTCTTGCGCCGCGCGCGCATGGTCGATACGAAGGGGTCATCCGTCGGCCCCTCCACCCCGCCGTTCCAGCTATGATCCTCATCCGCGCCGTCTTCATTGCTCTCTCCATTCGCGTCATTGTGCTTATTCTGAAAGCTAACCAGATCCTCCAGCGTGAACCCGTCATGACAGGCGATGAAATTGAGGCCGGCCTGAGGGGCGCGCCCGACGGTCTCGAAAATGTCGCTGCTCCCCGTCATGCGTGTGGCGAACTCCGCCGCCTGACTGAAATCCGCGCGCCAGAACTGGCGCGCCGCATCCCGGAATTCACCGTTCCACTCCGTCCAGCCCTTTGGGAAATTCCCCAGTTGATATCCGCCATCGCCCAAATCCCAGGGTTCGGCGATAAGCTTGCGCTTCGAGAGAACAGCGTCTTCCGAAATCGTCTTGAAAAACGCCGATTCGGGGTCGAACCCACTCCCGGTACGCGCCAGGGAGGGGGCGAGGTCGAACCGGAATCCATCGATGTGAAACTCCTCCGCCCAGTAGCGCAGACTGTCTGTGATGAGGCGTAAAACCCCCGGGTGTGAGACGTTCAGTGAATGGCCACACCCTGTGGTATCGATGTAACGGCTCTCATCCCTGGAATTCACGCGGTAATAGACTCTGTTGTCGAGCCCGCGAAACGCAAGATGCGGCCCTTTGAAATCCTCCTCCCCGGTATGGTTGTAGACCACGTCGAGAATGACCTCAATTCCGGCCCGGTGATAGGTCTTCACCAACTCCTTGAATTCATCGACCTGCCCGCCCCGGTCGCCGCGGCTGGAAAAGCGCGCATCGGGCGCGAAAAAACCTATCGTCGCGTACCCCCAGTAATTGGAAAGTCCCAACGTCTGGAGACGATGATCGGATACCCGGTGGTGAACGGGCAAGAGTTCGATAGCCGTAACGCCCAGCTCTTTGAGGTATTCGACAACGGCAGGGTGGGCCAGGCCCGAATAGGTGCCCCGGATTTCTTCGGGCACGTCGGGATGCAGCATGGTGAAGCCTTTGACGTGCAGCTCGTAGACGATGGTCTCAGACCAGGGCGTCACTGGCGGGACGACATCCTCCCAATCGAAAGAAGAGTCCACCAACACGCTTTTGGGCGCCGCATGGGCGTTGTCCCTCGCATCAAAGTGGTGGATGTCGCCATCCCTGTAGCCATACATCTCCTCGCACCAATGAACGTCGCCCGCAATCGCCCGCGCATAGGGGTCCAGCAGCACCTTGTAACCGTTGAAGCGATGCCCCTGCGCGGGCGCGTAGGGACCATGAGCGCGGAATCCATAAGGCCGGCCCGCTTCGAGACCTTCCACCTCTGCGCGCCAGATGTCGCCTTCCCGATCGAGGGGAATCCGCTCCGTTTCATTTCTTTGGTCATGCGGGTCGAACAGGCAAAGCTCGACCCCCTCCGCGTTCTCGGAGAAAAGAGAAAACCGCACGCCTCCATCTATCCACTCGGCGCCCAGGCGCCCCTCCGGCTGACTCATCTTTCCCCCGCCTGGAAATATTCAATCGCTCCCGACGAACAAAATCGCAGGCATTACAAAGCACCCATATCGTAATAACTATCATACCCGAAAATGGTTGTGATTTTGATACAAATGCCGGCCTTGCGCGCAAATTGCCAAACCACAATCCTGCCCCATTTCACCTTTTCCCAGGAGAGGCTGTAGAATCCCCGCGTCCACCAGAAGCGAATCATCCAACCGAAACGGGAGAAAACCTTGAAGATAATCGACATACGCGAAACGGTGGTTCCCATTCAATCGGACCTGAGAAACGCGTTCATCGATTTTTCCCTGATGACGGTGAGCGTCGCCGCCCTCATCACGGACGTGGTGCGCAACGGCAAGCGCGTCGTCGGCTTTGGTTTCAACTCGAACGGCCGCTACGCCCAGCAGGGGCTCTTGCGCGAGCGCTTCATCCCCAGAATCAGAGAAGCGGAGCCTGAATCGCTGCTCAATGAGGAAGGCTCGAACTTCGACCCCTCGAAAATCTGGGACTGCATGATGAAGAACGAAAAACCCGGCGGTCACGGCGACCGCTCCGTCGCCGTGGGCATCATCGACATGGCGGTATGGGACATGGTGGCAAAAATCGAGGAAAAACCGCTCTACCGCCACCTGGCGGACACCTATCGCGGCGGAGAGTGCGACGAAAAAGTTTCCGTCTACGCCGCCGGTGGCTATTACTATCCGGGCAAGGACCTGAAAGCGCTCCAGAACGAGATGAGGAGCTATCTCGATCGCGGCTACACCACCGTCAAGATGAAGATAGGCGGCGACTCGCTCGATGACGACCGAAGGAGAATCGAGGCGGTGCTCGAGGTCGTGGGCGAGGGGCGCAACCTGGCGGTGGACGCCAACGGGAGATTCGACCTGGAAACCGCCGTCGCATACGCGGAGGCACTCGCACCCTTTAATCTGCATTGGTACGAAGAAGCGGGTGACCCGCTCGATTACGCGCTTCAGGCCGAACTCGCCAGGCACTACGAGGGGTCCATGGCGACGGGCGAGAACCTCTTCTCCACCCAGGATGCGAGAAACCTGATCCGCTACGGGGGGATGCGGCCCGGCGTGGACATCCTGCAGTTCGACTGCGCGCTGAGCTACGGCCTGGTGGAATACCTGAGAACGCTCGAGATGGCGGAGGAACACGGCTGGTCGGCCCGATCGTTCATCCCCCACGGCGGACACCAGCTCTCGCTCAACATCGCAGGAGGCTTGGGTCTCGGGGGCAGCGAATCCTACCCCGACGTGTTCAAGCCCTTCAACGGCTTCGCCGACGGTGTGGCGGTGGAAGACGGCTACGTCGGCTTTCCCGACCTGCCGGGTCTCGGCATCGAGGACAAGGCGGCGCTCAAGGACGTGCTGAGGGATCTGTCCGAAACCTAGACGAACCCGGGCATCACCTCTTTGGCGAAGCGCTCTAGCGTCCGCAGTACGAGTTCCTGCGGCATCCCCGGCCACTGCACCCGGAACGCCATGTGGTCCACGCCCAGCTCGTCGCGGTGGCGCCTGATGTCCTCGGCCACGTCCTCCGCCGAGCCGATGAGGAACCTGTCGGAGCGCAACTCGTCGAGCGGCATCCGGAGCGTGTCGCTGCTCGGCAGCGCCTCGCTCTGGCCCCACTTCACGTAGACGTCGTATTTCACCGCCAGGTAATCCGCGCACTCGCGAAAGGCGCTCTCCCTGTCCTTGCCTATGAACATCTCCTTGATGACGGGCGTCGCATCGGGCGCGCCCTTGCCTGCGGCCTCGCGCTCTTCGTGAAACATCTCCATCTGGCGCTTCAAGGTGTCGAAGCGCGCATGGGGGTTCAGGAACCACGCCTCGCCCATCCTGGCCGCGCGCTTCACGGCGCCGTCGCCGTTCGCCGCTATCCAGATGGGAGGCCTCGGCCGCTGGATGGGCCGCATGGTGAGCTTCACGTCCTCGAGCTGAACGACCTCGCCCGCATAATCGAGCGTCCCATCTTCGAGCAGGCGGGTGACGGCTTCGAGTTTCTCCTCGAACGCCTTGACGCGCCAGGGTTTCGTGAGGCCGAACGCGCGGTATTCGGGCTCGCGGTAGCCCAGCCCCACGCCGAGGACGAAGCGGCCCTTCGTCATGGCGTCGAGCGTGGCGACCTGCTCGGCCACGTCCACCGGATTGTGAAGCGCGAGCAGCAGGATGCCCGTACCGACCGTCATATCGCCCGCGTGGGCCGCCACCTGGGCGACGCTCGGCCAGGTCTGCATCATCCACACGCCTTCGGTGAGGTAGTGCTGGCCACACCACACGCTGTGGAAGCCCAAATCTCTTATTACGCGCACCTGCTCCAGATGCTCCTCCCAGCGTTCTGCGGGGTCGTCTTCCAAAGAGTGCTGGTTCATGACGAACATGCCGAATTTCATGTCACCCTCATGTCTTGTCTCATCAGTCCTTCGTTCCGAAATCATCGGCCAGGGCGATCACCTTCTCCGCCGCCTCGACGACGGGATAGTCGATCATGCGCCCGCCGACGGAGACGCTCGCCTCCCCGCGCGCCG
>JAPPHK010000207.1 GCA_028820795.1 Nitrospinota bacterium
GATTCCCGGCGGATTTCATGTTTCAGCTCACGAAACAGGAATTCGACGACTTGAGATCACAAATTGTGACCTCAAGTTGGGGAGGCAGGCGGTATTCACCTTTATTGGTTCTTGATTCCGCAATCGCTTTTACTCAGACGCGATTGACAAAATCGATTATAAGAATGCCTATTTACGCGTTGCGTAAAACCGGGTATATTTTCGTCGCATGATCCGAAGTTTCAGGAACCGGAATACAAGACGATTCTTCGAGGGGCATCACGTTGCGGCGTTTCAAGGGTTCTCCGATCAGGCGACGCGCCGTTTGACCTTGCTGGACAACGCGGAGGCGCTCCAGGATCTGGCGGCTCTGCGAAGCAACCGACTCGAAGCGTTGCGGGGAAATCGAACCGGTCAGTACAGCATTCGGATCAACGCGCAGTGGCGCATCTGTTTCCGCTGGGAAGACGACGGGCCGCATGATGTGGAGATAGTGGACTACCATTGAAAGGATAGACCGATGAACGCGAAAAACGCCATGAGGCCGGTGCATCCGGGCGAGGTACTGCGCGAGGAACTGGACGCGCTGGGCCTCTCGGCCAATGCGCTCTCGAAGGCGCTCGGCGTGCCGGTGAACCGGATCACGACGATACTGAACGGCCGGCGGGGCGTGAGCGCGGATACGGCGCTGCGCCTGGCGCGGTATTTCGGAACCACGCCCGAGCTCTGGATGAACCTGCAGAAGACCTGGGAGCTTCGCCGGGCGGAGATCGCCCAGGGCCGCCGGATCGCCGAGCGGGTGAAGCCCCGGCAATCGGCGGCGTAGGATAGCGGGCAGGCGCAGGGGCTGTTCAAGAGCGGCGGGTGGGCGAACTCCCCCTCTTCGTGGTTAGTGAAAAAGCCCCCCTGACAGGGGCTGTTGAAAAAGCCGGCCCCGCTTGGTCGAACCCTCATTCATCAATCGGGTTCGACCTTCCTCATCGTTCGGAACCGGCCACCGTCGTCATTCCGGCCTTGAGCCGGAATCCATTTTCATCCGCCGATGGAATTGGCCACGCGCCGTGATTCCCTCCGCGCGGATACCGCGTTCAGGCGTCGCGCGGCAACGAAGTCGTAGCCGCTCCGCCCAGTGAAAAGTCAAAATGGATTCCGTCGAACCCTCCCTCTTCGGTCGGCACCGACACCGGAATGACGGTGGTTTTCCTGCGTTTAGGGCTTTTTCAACAACCCCGACAAGGGGGATGCGGGGGTCGGAGGGAATCGTGCTTCACTCGCCCTGCTCGACCCCCCTCGACTTGAAAGCCAACCCCCCTGTCCCCCCTTGTCAGGGGGGTAAAAGCGACGCCCCCGGCGAGGGGTTTTCCAACAGGCCCTCCTCAAGGAAGTTCGACGTCCCTACGCAAACCCTTCCTGATGAGTCGGAAAAGCCGCAGCCTCCCCCTCTTCGGTTGAGGCTGACACGCAATTCCCCGCATTTGGCGTCATCGCGTTTTCGTCGAGATGGCGCACAATCCCTTCCTCATCGGGCGGGGTTGACCCGCGCACGAGGAGAAGGTGTTTTCATCGATGGGAGGAGGGGAGAAAATGACGCGGACGATACGGCGCGAGGGGCGTGGTCTTTCCCTCCCAATGGAAGCGCAAACGGCAATCGCTCTCTCCTCAGTCGCGATTGTTCTTATCGTTCGGCCATTCCTCCGGCTTTGCCCGGAAATTCCGAAAATTCCGAAAAATTCGATAAATATCGATAAATTCACGGGGTTATTCGATAAATTCATGAAAAAAAATCGCCGGTATGTACGTTGTAAAGCATTTAAATACAATGAGTTGTTTATAAATATGAGCGCCCGGCGCTCAGATAAAGCCTCGATAATTTTTTTCGCGTTCCGCATTTGCCCGCAAATCCGGTGAGCTGAGCGCGCCTCCGCGCATTTCCCCGCATCACCCCGCAATTCCCCACCCCCGGCCAAGTTGACATTTGGGCGCAGCCGCGTCATCTTCACTATAGCGCGGGCATGGCCCCGCGGCGGGATGCACACGTCCGGCGGGAGATAGCAATGAAGATATTCATCGATACGGCGAACCTCGAGGAAATCACCGAAGCGGCGTCCACGGGCATCCTGGACGGCGTGACGACGAACCCCTCCCTCATCGCGAAAGAGGGCGCCGACCACCACACGCGGATCAAGGAGATATGCGAGGTGGTCGACGGGCCGGTGAGCGCCGAAGTCATCGCCACCGAGTGGAAGGAGATGGTGGAAGAAGGCCGCGAGCTGGCGGCGATACACGAGAACGTCGTGGTGAAGGTTCCGGTGGGCGTGGAGGGTTTGCGCGCGGTCAAGGCCATGCGCGAGGAGAACATCAACACGAACGTCACGCTCATCTTCAGCCCGGCCCAGGCCATGCTGGCCGCCAAGGCGGGGGCGTCGTTCGTGAGTCCCTTCGTGGGCCGGCTGGACGACATCTCGAACCCTGGCATGCAGATCGTGAGTGACATCGTGCGGATTTTCGAGAACTACGATTACGCCACCGAGGTGCTGGTGGCCAGCGTGCGCACGCCGATCCACCTGCTTGAGGCCGCGAAAATGGGAGCGGACGTCGCGACGGTCCCCTTCGGGGTGATCGCGCAGTTGCTCAAGCACCCGTTGACGGATATCGGGTTGGAGAAATTTTTGGCGGACTGGCGCCGCGCCAATGAAATGCGTTGACTCTACGGGAGGCCAGAATAGTCATGCCGATGTATGAATTTCTTTGCGGAAGCTGTGAAAAAGATTTCGAGACCATCGTTTCATCCGCGCAGGCCATCGAGCAGGTGGAATGCCCTGAGTGCGGCTCGAAGAAGGTTCACAAGAAACTTTCCCTGTTCGCCAAATCCACTTCCGGTGCAGCTGCGTCGACCCCGACCTTTAGCGGGTACTCGGCCGGCGGGGGTGGCTGCGGAGGCATGTGTTCGTGCCACTGATCCCCCCGGACTGAGTATTACTCTCTCGCCGCCTGATTCGCGCTCAATCCTTTCAGGGAGTTTCCAGGGGAGGGAACATCATGTCCCAAGACGAGCGAGTCAGCGTGTTTGAAACCGCGGCCGCCCAGTTCGACCGGGCAGCTGAACTCATCGGTCTAGACGATGAAATGCAGTTTCTCCTCAAGACTCCCTTCCGTGAGGTGAAAGTCGAGCTTCCCATCCGCAGGGACGACGGTTCCCTGGGCGTTTGGCAAGGCTACCGCGTCCAGTTCAATGGCTCCCGGGGGCCTTTCAAGGGCGGAATCCGCTACCACCACGAGGTGGACATGGATGAAGTGCGCGGACTCTCGGCCCTGATGGCCTGGAAGACGGCTTTGGTCAACATCCCCTTCGGCGGTGGAAAAGGCGGCATCACCGTCAACGTGAAAGACCTGAGCGTGTATGAGCTGGAGCGGCTGACCAGGAAATTCATCGCGCGCATCGGTCATATTCTGGGTCCATACCGGGACGTTCCTGCTCCCGACGTGAACACGAATGCGCAGGTGATGGCGTGGATTTTCGATGAATACAGCAGCCGGCACGGGTATGCGCCGGCTTGCGTCACCGGGAAACCCTTGGCAATGGGTGGCTCTCCGGGCAGGGAGGCTGCTACGGGACGTGGCGCAGTGATGGTGTTTGAGGAGATTGCGAAAAGAGAGGGTTGGGACCCGGCAGTCATGACGTCGGCGATACAAGGTTTCGGGAATGTCGGTTCTTTCGCTGCCAGATTCATCAAGGAACTCGGAGTAAAGGTGGTGGCCATTTCGGGCAGCAGGGGCGCCTATTTCAATGGCGACGGCATCGACATCGAGGCAGCCACGGCATATCGAAAAGAGACGGGAACGCTCGAAGGTCTTGGGGGAATCGAAGAGATCACCAATGAAGAGCTATTGGCGCTGGATGTGGACATCTTGCTTCCGGCGGCTCTCGGCGGCGTTATTCATGCCCGCAACGCGGCGAACGTGAAGGCCCGGGCTATTCTCGAAGCGGCCAATGCCCCCGTCACAGAAGAAGGAGAGAACATTCTGGTCGATGGCGGGAACGTCATGCTGATCCCGGACGTGTTGGCGAGTTCGGGCGGCGTAACGGTCTCGTATTTTGAATGGGTTCAGAACATCCAGCAATTCGGCTGGGATGAAGAGCGGGTCGACGGCGAGTTGGGCAAAATCATGAAGCGCGCCACTGCGGAAGTGTATGAACTGTCGGAAGAAAAACGGGTGTCCTTGCGTACGGCGGCCTTCATTGTCGCCATTGAAAGAATCGCGGAGGCCGAGCGCCTTCGCGGTTTGTAGAGCCGGCCACATTGGTGGAGTCTTCGTTGCCTGGATTCGTGATAGACGCCCAAGGCATCGAGAAATCCTTCGGAACCCTCAAAGCTGTCGATGGTGTCTCGCTGCAGGTGAAAGCCGGGGAGTGTTTCGGGATTCTGGGCCCGAACGGAGCCGGTAAAACCACGACAATCAAAATGCTTCATGGGGCCGTTCAGTCTGATGCAGGCGCCTTGAGGGTGTTGGGTAGGGATGTGGCAACCCAGAGTCGGCTCATTCGCGCGCAGATGGGGGTCGTGTCGCAAGAAGATACCCTGGATCGTGATCTGACGGTATATGAAAATCTTTGGGTCTATGCCGGGTTTTTTAGTATATCCAAGAAGGCGTCATTGTCCCGCATCGAGTACTTGCTCGATTTCATGCAGCTACGTGAAAAATGGGATTCACAAATCAAGACCCTGTCCGGTGGGATGAAGCGACGCCTCCACATTGCGCGCGCCCTCATACACGAGCCGAAATTCCTGATTCTGGATGAACCTACTACCGGGCTCGACCCGCAGGCGAGACATCTTGTCTGGCAGAGGCTCCGAGAACTCAAGTCGCAGGGTCTGACCATCCTCCTCACCACGCATTATATGGAGGAGGCGGCCCAGATGTGCGACCGCATCGGTATCATGGATGGGGGAAAATTTCTTCTCGAGGGACCGCCGCAGACCCTGGTACAAGAAAAAGTGGGCGATGAGGTTTACGAACTGAGGGGTGGTGTTTCGGAAGAATTACTCGATTCTTTGCAAGGCCTTCCCGTAACCGCCGAAGTCGTTGCCGATATATTGTACCTGTATAGCCACAATGGATTAGGCGTGATGGAACATTTGATTTCTTATGGTCAGAAGGATTTTTTAAGAAGACCCGCCACCTTGGAGGATTTATTTCTAAGGCTAACCGGACGGGAGCTGCGGGATTAATGCTTTTCCCCCAAGCTCCGAGCCATCGCGCTTTTCGCGTCTGGGTTCGCCATTTGGTGTACTATCGCTCTTTCTACTTGGCGGAATGGGCGGGAAATCTGGGCGAACACATTTTGTGGTTGGTGGCGTTTGGATATGGGCTCGGTCGGTTGGTGCCGAGTTTGGATGGTATCTCATACGCGCAATTCATAGGCCCCGGGTTGATGGTTTCCGTTGCGATGTGGAACGCTACCTATGAATCCACATACGGGGCATATTCGAGAATGAGAATTCAAAATATATATGAATCCATGTTGATGGCTCCTCTCACGGTGGGCGATATCGTATTGGGCGATCTTCTTTGGTGCGCGAGTCGCGCCTTGATCGGTTCGACACTGATGTTGGTAGTTTTGAGTTTGTTCGGTCTGGTAGGCTCGTTGTGGGCAGTGGCGATTTTACCAATTCTATTTATCGAGGCGGTGATGTTTGCAGCTTTAGGACTCATTGCGACATCATTGGCTCATAGTTTTTCGTTTTTCAATTTTTATTTTTCCGCCATCGTAATGCCCATGTTTTTTTTCGCGGGCACTTTATTCCCAATCAAAGGCCTTCCTCTTTGGGTGGAGCGCTTATCCGAAGCTCTCCCGCTCACGCATGCAGTACGAATTTCGCGCGGCTTGTTTATTTATGGGTACGTTGAGAATTTTATCTGGCATCTTTCGTTTCTGCTTGGTTTTACATTCTTGTTCTTGACTGTCGCCTGTGTTTTGGTGAGTAGGCGAATGGTGGAATAGCGTGGGGTCTGTAACCAAAATTCTTCATCCCCCGGAACCTTTTCTGTTTCACGAGAGTTTATTGCGTTTTCGCGTTTCCAAAGAAGAGTACGTCAACTCCTACGCAGACGGGGTGTACAGTAGGGTTTTGGAAGGTGCGAATGGCGACTTGGTTTTATTGCAAGCCGAAAAGCAAGGCGCAGGCCGAAACTCCATTCGACTTCACATGACTACGGAAGGACGGATGACGAAATCGGCCCAAAATGCAGGTTTAGACGCGATTAAACATATATTGGCTTTTGATCTTGATTTGAAACCGTTTTACATGATGGCGAAAGACGATGAGAATTTGGCTCCGATTGTGGAAAAATTCAAGGGGCTTAAACCAATACGTTATCTGAGCGTATTTGAGGCTCTTGTTACGGCGATTACGGCGCAACAGGTGAATTTAACTTTCGCGGGTTCCATACGGGGGCGTATGGTGAAGCGATGGGGAAGAAAGTTGCGAGCCAATGGGAAGACGCATTACGCTTTTCCGCGCCCGGAGCGTTTGGCCAGAGCACGAGTATCCACCTTTCGCACAATGCAATTCTCGGAACGAAAAGCCGAATATGTGATTGGCGTGGCGCGCGCTGCTCTGGAGGGTCGCTTGGATGAGAGCGAACTGCGTATTCTTCCCATTGATGAAGCGGTAGCTCGCTTGACCGAGATACGGGGCGTGGGTCGCTGGACAGCCGAGCAAATGTTGTTTCGGGCACTTGGCCGCGTAGAGGTATTTCCTGGTGGTGATTTGGGAGTGCAGAAAGTCGTGGCGCGTTATTGTTTTGGAGAAGAGCGTGTCGACGAGGAGACAGCCCGGAGGCAAGCCGATAAGTGGCATCCTTGGGCTTCTCTGGCGACGACTTACTTATTCGCCGCATGGCGCGCGGGTATCAAGCCCACTGGTAAAACAAATTGATTCTTGAGAGCTAGATACGTTTATGAACAACACTCGAGTTTCCATAGAGGAGCGGGAAAAACACCTACTGGCTCCTTATGCCGTGCATAGCGCCGATAGTCTCGGACGAAAGCACCCGGAGCCTGAGCACGACATGAGGACAGCTTTTCAGCGTGATCGAGACCGGA
>JAPPHK010000108.1 GCA_028820795.1 Nitrospinota bacterium
CCCCCGGCGCCGTCCTCGCCGCCGACCAGCCCATGCCGCTCCCCGGCTGGACGGAGCAGCCGCTGCCGGAAGGCGTCGCGCCGGGCCGCTACCGCCTCTACCGCCGGCCGGCGGGGGGCTGAGCGGGCAGTCCCTCGATACGCGGCTGGCGCCGCTACTCGGGATGAGGAATTTCGTCGGGCCCGCTGGCCCGCGCCGCTACTCCCTACCCTCATCCTGAGTAGCGACCGCGCCAGCGGGCGCGTATCGAAGGGTGCCGGCCCGGCGGAAGTGGCGGCCGGAGCTCCGCATCGCGAATTTCGGCATAGTTTCCTCCAAACAGCTTGCATCCCGCCCGTTTGTTCCCTATATACCCCTTCAAACCCGCGCCAACAGCGAGGAAGCGAGGCGATGACGTGGATTTGAACCAGGGCGCCGGTCGGCGCTTCATGAGGGATGCGGGAGCTGAGTCGAGGGCGGACGCCCAACCGGACAGATGCGCGCGCCCGCCGGCCGGCGGGAAGCCCCGGCGCATTAAACCCGGAATGCCGGCCGCCGCGGCCGGCGCGGTAATCTGGAACGGAACGGGCGGGAGCCGCCCGGGAGGAAAGACAGTGGAGAGGACGATGGAAAACACGGCGGACGCGATGACGGGCGGCATGGCGGGGCCGAGGCCGGGCAAGGCGGTGGGCGAGGACCTGCGCCGCCGGGCGGTGGCGGCGGTGCTGGAGCGGGGGATGAGCTTCGAGGCGGCGGCGCGGCAGTTCGAGGTGGGCACGACCAGCGTCTTCCGCTGGGTCCGGCGCTTTCGCGAGCAGGGCAATTTCAAGCCGGGCCGGCCCCGCGGCCGCCCCTCGCGGATCGAGCCGGAGCGCGCCCGGATCCTCCGCATCCTGGAGGAGCGCCCGGACATCAGCGGCCGGGCGCTGCGGGGCGTGCTTGCCGGGGAAGGGCTCGTCTTCAGCGCGGCCGCGTTGCAGCGCTTCCTTCTGCAAAACGGCCTCGACCGCAAGACGCGCCGCGCGCGGCGGCGGGGTTGACACGCGAATCCGCTCGCCCCGCTGCGGAACCGCCAAAGCCCCTCTCACCCGCCTTACAATGTAACCCCCGGCGCCATCCTCGCCGGCGACCAACTCACGCCGCTGCCCGGCTGGACGGAGGAGCCGCTACCGGAGGGCGTGGTACCGAGGCGGTACCGGCTCTATCGGCGAGTGGCGGGGGGCTGATGAGCTTCGGCTCGAGGATTGTGATCGACCTCCGCGTGCAGATCAAAATGAGAATTCAAAGCCCAGAACTAACATTAATCCGAACATTTTGCCAAACGCCACCACCTTGATCCAATGGAATACTGGCCTCGATTTCTTTAGGGTGATACTCCTGCAATCGTTCCATCGGCAGGTCCCATACATGAATGACGGTCCGTTGCGCTGCTCCAAAAGCACTCTCCCACTCATTCCGGGTTAGGAAGATAGAGTCAGAAAGCTTACTCTTGACTTCTACGAGTCGAGCGACGATTCGCCCTTCCGCATTGCGGTCATATGAAAGAATGTCGTAGCCGAGCGAATTATCCTCAAGAGACACCCACTTGGGCTGCTGGCAGATCCCCAAGTCCTTTATACGTCTTCGCTCATGCTCGAAGGAGAGCCGCTCGGCGAGCCTAGCACGCTTCATTTTCTCGATGTCAGAAAGTCCGCGTATCAAAGCTGCCACGCGGTCCCACCATTCAATAGCCTCGTCATTCGGAGTTTCATCAAACAGTCCTGCCTCACGAAAGCATTGTGCATGGTCGCTATCCAGTGCTCTCCTTACCCTTTCACGCCCAAAGGGAACGAAGCGCAGCCAGCGAGGCTCAACGATCCGTATCCATTCAAACGCAAACAAACGCAGACAGTTCGGCGTCGAGTTCCAATCCACTGATGGATCAAGCGCCTGACGTAGTACGAGACCACCACGGAAATCCAGCCCAAGAGAACTCGACTTGACGCTGCTCAAACTCACCAAAGCCTGGGCCTCGGTCAGCGAAGGGTATTTCTCGCAATATGACCGTAGCTCAAGAAAAGCCAGAAACGCAGCCATTGAGAAGGCCTCATCTAGCCTGCGGGCCTCCATCAGAACCCGTCATCCTCTCTGTAAGTTGCATGTCCCTCGAGTTCATCAATTAGGTCCACGAGATCGTCCATATCCGTGCTGTAATCGACTGGCTCCTCAGATTGCTCTTCATCAAGAGCAATCTGATGAAGGTCTTCGTCATCGAGTAACCGCTGCATGGCTCGCACCTTGGTGGCGAGACGGCGACTCACAGAATAATCTACACATCCCAATCCCTTTGGAGCGGTAGTCTGAAAGATGAACACGTTAGTTTCACTGTCCGGCGGAAGACCAAGACGATGTATGCGATCGATCGATTGAACATAATGTGTGGTGTTGTATGAACGGTCTAAGTAAAGCGCATCGTGGCAGACTTGATGCAAGCTAATCCCTTCTCCGACGGCCGCTGGATTAGCAATGAAGGTCATGCATGTAGGATCTTTATGAAAGCGTTCCAACTGACCTTCCCGCGACTCCAGATCCTCTGGATCTCCCGAAGGCACTGCACCGTAGACTATCGCCGGGTTGAGATCCGCGAGCATGTAACGCATCTGCTGGATCGTGTCCACGAAAATACTCCAGATTACAGTTTTACGGCCTTCTTTTGCCAGTTCTCGTGCAAGATCACGCACCGCAAACATTTTAGGAGACGGCCCGTCATCGAGAACCTGCTGAATGATACCCGAATCAATGTGTCGGGCATCGCTCAGCATCGTAGATGCGGCAAGAACCGGATTCGACGATAGCTGAAGCAGTCTCATCACTGAACGGCGAGCCTTGACCACATCCACCCCGCTTCCAGACTTGAGGGCGCTCAAATCCCGAAGCGCCTCATTACGGACTACAGCGTACAAGGCCGTTTGCCCTCTACCCATTTCGACACGCACGAAGTGTCGATTGACTGCAGGTAGCCCCAACTCCTTTTTTGTGGTCCGTACATAGAGGTTTGAGATCACTTCCCGTGGCGATCTTCCCGCTGCAATCTGAACTCCCAAACCCGCCCCTGGCCAGAGGAAGTCGATCTGGGATCGCAAATCGTTCGGAGACTGCGGCATCGGTGTTCCGCTGAGAATATCTCGACGTACTGGAAGCGACGCCGCGTTAAGTACAACAGCACCGCGCTTTACCGCTGCCCCGCCCTTAACTCGGTGTGACTCGTCGAGAACGAGATGGGCCGGATTTTGCGCAAGGTAACTGCTGAACAGATCCGACACCGAAAGCAATTGTTCGTAGTTAAGTACAACCCGATTTGATTTCGAAAGGAGGCCTTCCCTGACAGTCGCAGCGCTACCCGTCAGGATCACAAACGGCTCTCGCACCCACTCCGGGGCGTCATCATCGACACACTCGCCTACCACGTCGCTCCATGCCCTAAACGCGCTCTTTGGGCCGACGACAACGAGCTTCTGGTCCACCTGTCTTGTAAGCAAATGCAGCGCAAAGGTTACTGTGGTCTTCCCCGCCCCAGGCACAGAAAAATTTGCCCCGTTCTGAAGGCTCAAGAGGCGCCTTAGGTCCCGCATCTGGAAAGGTCGAAGCACCCGGCGCGTAAAACCTAGTTTTATCAATCTTCTTTGAATTTCATCATCATTAAGCGTAATCGATAAAGCGTCACGGGCAGCCCTCACGCTTCTATATTGTATAATAAATCTATCAATCTCTATTTTTGCAGCACGGCTCGGCCGTAACCTAAAGCCGTGCCTCTTCTGAAGCGGTGCGAATTCCCTAATAAGGGACAGGACGCCAGGCCATGGCAAGGTGATGGTGTTATCATAAAGTGCAAAGTCATCCTTGACTGCAGCAGACTGGCGAACCCGATCCCATAGAGTGCTTGCGGGGTCAGTTGTGTTCGTCAGCGTACCCGTCAACCGTTCTGCATTGTAATCAACGAGAATTATTTCCGAGTCAGTCATTAATGATTTCGCCGGTTCTGGAGACACCCGTGGTGTACCGCAGAAGTGCACTTTCTAACACTGTCGTTCTACTTTTTACTGCCGTTAGCTGTGCTCGTATTGCGTCATATGTTTCCGGGCTTGCCTTCGACAGATCGGCACTCATAAGCTTAGTATTTGCACCACTGATCGCATTCAAAGCTTGGTTGCCAACATTTTCTTGTCGAGAAAGCTCTCGTATAGATTTGCACACCTCGATAAGTTCGCTTGTAATAGTTTCTCGTCGGACTGGGTCAGGATCATCGAACGCCTCGATTAGATTCTCCAACGACGTTTCCAAGTCGAGGTCGTCGTCGAAGTCTATATCGATACCGTCGATCTCCTCGTTCGATTTTTCGTGCAGCGGTTCTGCCGTGAGGTCAATTGAAAGCCTATCGCTCAAAGCGGCGATTACCTCGTCTGTTTTATTCTCAAAACTGAAATTGTACCCGTAGAGGCGACCATCGAGCTGTTTTGCCTCCGCCGAAATCAACGCCCAGGCGAACCGCCGCTTCACCTCCAAGATCTCGCCTTCTACCCCTTCCACCGCCTTCGCGAGATCACCAAACGCCTGTTGCGCTCCTTCAATAATCTCGTACCGGTTTGGGGCACGCACCCATTCCTTCAGAAAGATGTCGGCCTCCGTAAGGGCTCTCTCCGCTGTCACAACCTCCTTAGGTCGCTTCTTCATGAGATCAGCCACATAGGCAGGTCTCTTCCCGGCCCGAAGCATCTCCCGGATGGCAATCGATTCTTCAATCCATCCATAGGGTAACCGGGTTTCCGCCCGCATCTGGAGCCGAACTTCAATCTCCAAGATCTCTTCCGGCGTGATGCTTTCCGGCAGAACCGCACAATCAACGTGACTAAAATGCCTGAACCTGCTTGAGTCGCGGAGCAGGAGCTCGCGCATTGCTGCAAGCCGCCGGTTGCCGTTCACTACAACACCCCGGGAGGTGATCAGGAGTGGTTCCCGCTGTTCCTCTCCCTCCAGCTGACTCATGATTGGTACGATTGAACCCGTGCGCCCGGTAATAGCAAACTCCACCAGAATCCTGTGTTGCGCATCTTGAGCCGATTCATTTTCTTGACCCGCGCTGAAGAAGTCCACGGCCACCTCGCGTTCGTAAATGTGCCTAAGCTGCGCCGTACAGGTCCGAAAGTTGGACATCCGGTAAATTGGAAGGTTAGAATCCAACCGAACCACCGGTAGATCGCTTCGCCTGTTTTGATATTCATAAAGCATGTACGTTTCGCTAGACTCCTTCGCTGCGTTAGCGATAATTGTCTCGCGTTCTTGTGGATTCCGTACGTTAACTTGGTATAGCGTCATTTCCGGTGATACTCTTCCTGCTGGTTGTTTGATTATTCAAACGCGATGACCATAATCGGCACAGAAACTATCCGGTCAAAGACGTTTAGTTCTGGCCAAATTCGTTCCGCATGAGCAATGTTGCTGCCAATCTTGATCGAGGCATCCTTAGTTGGAACCGCCAAAACTGCACACTCAATCTCGCGGCTCATGTACAAATGTTGAAGCTTCAGAACATCGTATGCATAGCGACTAATGTTTCCTGTTTGCAGCTGAAATGCCATATCCTCCTTGCGAGCGAACACGCTCAAGTCTACTGCCGCGTCAATTGTCGCGTTCAGCCCCCACCCGTCGGACCTCAGTTCCAATCGTACATGGTCTCGAATTTCCCGTGTAGACTTGGCTTGCACAACAATTCGCGGGGCAGCAAAAATGTCTGTCGCCCATTCGTAGAGATCCCGTCGCTTCCAAATCTCGACTCCATTTCGATGCGAATATGCCGCGTCGAACCTCATTGGTCGACCCGCCTCCGCGGCGGTTCATACACGGGCTTATCCATTGGCCTGGTGCGAAGTGTTCCGGCACGCAGAGCGTGGATCCGTTCCCATGCGATATCTATGTACTTCTTCTCAGAGTCGCAACCATATGCTTCACGATTGTGCTTGAGGGCAGCAATTGCAGTTGAGCCAACTCCGATATAAGGATCTAACACTCGGTCAGCTTCGTTCGTCAGTGCAAGCACGAGGCGTTCTATAAGTCCCACAGGGAATTGGCAGGGGTGTTCGGTTTTTTCAACATGATTGTTTTTCACGTTTGGAATATCCCATACATCCGACGGGTTTTTCCCTAATGGATTCCCCGATAATTCACCCTTTCTCGGGCCCTTGAAAGAACGCTTTTCAGGATATTTTGCGGGCACGCGTACGGCATCGAGGTTGAAGATGTAGTCATCTGATTTTGTGAACCACAAGATGGTCTCGTGCCGTCCGGATAGTCTTTTGGTACAGTGCAATCCGTGCCCGAAAGTCCAGACAATTCGGTTTCGCAGAAATAAGCCATGACGCTTGAATAGGTCGTACAGAATGACATCGAGTGGAAAAATTTCTCCATCATCCACATGATTACCGACCTGCCAGCAGATCGAGCCCGAAGGATGGAGCAGCCGCACGGCCTCTGCAATGCATGCGGCCTGTTCCTCGACGTAGCGTTTCAGCGACGTTTTCCGCTCGTACTCCTTGCCGAGGTTGTACGGTGGCGAGGTCACGATAAGCTGCATCGACTCGTTTTCGTGCCGGCGCATATAAGTGAGGTTGTCCTCGCAGGTAATCTCCGCACTCGCGTCGGTGGGTAGCCGGGTTACCAAGTCAAGCGCAAGATTTCGACTCATGAACCTACACCTTGTACGCCGGAGCTGTCGAACGGCAACACGGCGAGTTGGGTTTGATGCGATACAGAATCATCGTTGCAGATTTCTTGCGGTGTCTCCATCCGGGTCCGACTCTTCCTGTTGTCCGCCCGCCCCGCAACGTCATATCGGACGGGTGGATTTAGAATCGCGGTTGATTCGACCCAAGTCAAATCCGCCCGTCATAAGCCCGCCGCCCGATCTCCGCGGCGATGATCGTGAAGCGGTCGCGCGCCAGCGCCGCCTCCAGCTCCCGCGCGAGGGCGGCGCGGTCGCGGACGGTGACGCCTTCGCCGCCGAGGGCGCGGGCGACGGCGGGGAAGTCTGTGGCGCCGAAGTCCACGGCGAGGTTGGGGA
>JAPPHK010000256.1 GCA_028820795.1 Nitrospinota bacterium
AGCTCGGCGACGACGCGGCGAACCCCGCCTGGATATTCAACGAGCGCGGCGTCGGCTACCGCATGGCCGAACCCGGCGAAGGATGACGCCCGCCGGACAAGGACCGCCCGGGATGCGCACGGGTTGGAACGAATCCGCTTGCGGCTTGATTACGGAACGGGGAAGGCGGATTCCGGCAGGCATCCACAAGTCGTATATCCGGCATGATATCAACAGGTTACATGGATTCTGCCGCCGACGGCAACGGCCCGGAACATCCGATGAACCTGATTTACGAAAACCCCGTGAATTTATCTGATTTTATCGAATTTTTCAGGTAAAACCCGAGCGATGAGCGAGGGTTTCATCCGACTGAGAAAGTGAGGTTCGCCGACCGATGAGAAAGGAACATGATCGCGTTCTACACGGGCGCTTCGGGCGGATCTGCGTGAGAAGATGCGCTTGCGCCGATGATCCCTCGCCGCCGTACTCGAATGTCCAGGTGAGATAGTCCCCGCAGGACCACGTTCGGTTGATACGCTGGCGGCCGTGAACCGAACCTGATTTCGGAAAAGCGCTCCAACAGCACTTCGAGGGCGATCCTTCCTTCCAGTCTGGCAAGCGGACCACCAAGACAGTAATGGATGCCCCGCCCGAACGCGACATTCCCCGTGTCGGCTCGCGTAATGTCAAATTCGTCCGGGCGCGCAAACTGTTCCTCGTCGCGGTGGGCGGGATCATCGTGAACGATGCGCTGGTGTTGCTGGACCGTTACAACCATCTGCGTCGCGGGAACGACAGGATGCCGGCCATCGCGGCGGCATCCGCCGCAACCCGCCATCGCTTCCGCGCGGTGCTGCTCACCAGCCTCACGACCGTGGTGGGACTGTCGCCCCTGCTTTATGAACGCAGCGACCAGCTAATCTACCTAGTGCCGTTCGTGGTCAGTATGCTGGGTGGGCTTGTTCTGTCGACGATTTTCATCCTATTCCTCCTGCCGGCCCTCGTGATGATCGTCGACGGCCGCTACGAATAGCCCGGGGCTCTGGATATGTCGCCCCCCATACGGCTCATCCATTTCCGCACGGACTAGAACCTGCCAGTGCACGCCGCCTTGGAGACTGGCATTTTCACGTACAGTGGTCTTGCTGTGGAGCTCGAATACACGCCGGACTCGTCCATCACCCCACGAACGAATGCGTACACGTTCATCCAGTCCGTGACGAAATGGGTCTTACCAGGGATCTCAGCTGGCTGGCCGCTGACCTCAATAATTTGAGAGGCGATATTGGAATTCCGTCCATGTACTGCAAACGCCGGGGATTGTTGCCGATTTCAGGATCAGCAGCTTCTCCCAGTAAGTGCGCTCCGCTACGAGGGTTCTGATGCCATCCACGTCGAACGACCAGTCGGGCAGTTCGTCAGAGATGTAAGGGTTGACAGTGCATATCAAGTTCGGGTCCAGGGCGGACCTCGCTCCCGCCTCGATCTTCACGCGCGGGGACACGTAGGAAACATCGCCGCTCGGATACAAGGTGGGATACTCGATGAAAAGCATCTGCCGGCTGTCATCATCCTCATCCGGCAGGATGCGGCACCCCTCCACCTTCGCGTCGATCGACCTTGTTAATGCTGCTTTGAAATCTCCCAGAATGTAATCGCTACAAGCCACTGTGAGCTCTCTGAAGAGGGCGCTGCGTCTCTTGCTGGAGAGATCCCTTGCAATCGTCGGGTCCCGGTCGCCTTCGAAACCCAGGCCGTCGCGATAGATGACCAGGTCGGTATCCTCGGAGAACCGCTCAATGAGACCGAAGGCCTTGGAGAGGGATGTTCCTCCCTTGAAAAGCAGCTTTGGATGTCCGCCGGGCAGCCCGTTGTAGAGCACGTCGAGAACGAAACAGACCCAGAAATCCTTTTCCACGTAACTAGGCGAAGTGCCGAGTCGCCTCGCCACCGCTTCGAACACTTCGCTTTTGTCCTGCTCTGACAATACGAAAGAAAAAGGATGCGAATGCTTCGTTCATACGTCCATAGTCTCATTGGTCGTGATGCTGTGTGCGAGCGACAACGCCCAGCCGGGCAGGTCGCGACTGTTTTGGGCCAAGTCGCGTTTTACCGCGTCGGGGAGACGACGCTTCAGAATCGAGGCGACTTGGGCGTCTGCAGCGCCGGCAGGGCCAAGCCACCGTAGCGCCTGAACGACCGGAGCCGCCGCCTTTCCCGCCCAGCGCATGACGCTTGGACTCGCATGCCGGAACTGGAGAGTTCGCCCGTCGATCTCGACCGACCGCGAGACGCCATCCGTCACATAGCATGGCCTGGCGGGAACCGCGTTCGTGAGGCCGAGCTGGCTGGCGGCCGCCATGCTCTCCGCGACCCGTTCCGTCGCCTCTCTCACCGAACCCCGCGCCAGTTGCGCGTAGCACGCCGTTGTTTTCGACAGGGAGGCCGGCCCACTACAAACGACTAGCGCTCATGCCTGGCGTCTCGCTCCGACCGCATCTCCGTCATACCTCCAAACGCTTCTGCGACTCGACTCAAGAGGTCTTCCGTACAGTGGAGAATCATGGAAAATCCCGCATGCCGCGAATGAATCGATATCCGGGCTGTCGACATTCATATACATCACCTGTGAGTCACGGATTCAGGAGGTCGTGATGCTCCATGAATTCCCGTATCATCGCCACGCATTTCTCGGGTTGTTCGATTTGAAGAAAATGTGTCGCTTCGGGCAGGAAATCATAATCCACACTCGAGATACGACTCAGGTTGAAAGTAGGCAAAAACGAGTACGGCAGGACAGGGTCGGCGCCGATGACTTTCGTCGGGCAGTGAAGCGCTTCCAAATCCACCCATACGGCGTAAGTTCTGGCGTGGTTGACTATCTGCGCTTCATAGTCGCGGGGGCACCTTAGCTCGTAACCCTCTCCGTTTCCGGATTCGCGAAGCGTCGTCCTTGCATAAAGCTCGCGAACCCCGGGGACGACGCGGAAAAAATACGGAACGTAGCGAAGGAAATCCACGCATTCTTCCATGGAATGGAATCTATCGGCGCGGCGCAGGATCATCTCCGTGCAGCGCCTGGTGGCCATGTCGTATTCCTCGGGATAATCATTCGGCTTGCACACCGGCGGGTCGAAGAGAATGCGTGCCGCGAATCCGCTGCCCTGGGTGGGCGATAAAAGTGAAGTCAACGCCGAAACGGAATGGAAAACGCCTGTTTTCGGTTTCTTGCCGTAGTGGTTGTCTATCTCTTCGAGAATGCGGTCGTGATCATCGACAAAAGAAGGAATATTATGTTCTCTTTGGGAACCGACTGGATTCCAGCCATGGTTCCTCAAATCATACAGAAAGAGATCGAAATCCTCGGCGAGCAATGACCAGAAGGGGTAGTAGAGATCGATCGCGAGACCGTTGCCGTGGCATAGAACGAGCCTGGGACCTGCCGGATTCCCGTGGCGCCGCAGGAAGATGACGGTCCCGTCTTCCATGCAAAGCTCATGAACAGAGAGCGGTTTGGGGATCTTCCAGACTTTTTCAGAAGTCGTCATCAAGTCTCCTCGTGCTCCCACGAATCAGAGCCTGGTCCGGTTCACGGGCGATCGCGGCGGCGAAAATTCAAATTCCAAAGATTTTTGAGCCTCCATCCGGCATCCGGCATGAGGGGAAACCGGAATAGACCCTCTCTCACGCCGCGACGTATGGCGTGCGAGATATCGAACCGGCGTGGATCAAGGGAAAACCGGCGCCGGAAGACTCGATCAACGCCCCCTTGAGCGTCCAGAGCGTGAAGAACTGGTGAAACTTTTCGCATCCTCTAGCCGATGCGCAGTCGGCTCGCTCGCCCGGACCGAACACGGTCTCGCCCATTCAGTCGATATCGATGCGTGTGACTCTTTCCACTACGTCCACGACGAGCCTTTCTTGAGGCGCTGGCGCCATGAATCCACCTTTTCCGCCTGGCATACGTTGAAACCGACGGGATCCGTTATCTTGTCCACTTGCGCGAATGGTCTCCCGTGTTCCGAGGTTTCGAACCTGGGTTGATCGTTCGCGCAAACGAGTCGGCTACATGGAACCGAGCGCAACGTCGCACGGCGCGGATGCCTGCAGTAGCCGGAGCCTGTGGGCTCCGGCTACCGACCGGCACTGTTTACCAGATCTCCGAAACCCGGCGGCTTTCGCCCCATTCGAAGGGCCATGTTCAACCGGCGTTGGTTTCAACCACCAAGGTGTTTGATCAATTCCCTCAAGGTGCTGAAACCTACAGCAACTTCGGGAGAAATATCGACCCCGAATTCCTGGTTGACATTTTGGAGGAATTTAACTGCAGTCAACGAGTTTACGCCAAACTCGTTTACGTTCGCATCCAACATCGCACGATCCGATATACCCAGGTGTTTTTCTGCGAGGTCTGCAATACGTTGTTCAACGGAAGCCATAATTGCGTCTCCTTTCCTTGAAATAAGTTGGGCAGTGATAGAAATATGCAGTTCAAGTTTTCAAGATTCATCAAACCAAAAGCGCTTTCGTTGGAACGGGTAGCCCGGCAGCGAGATCCGGCGCCTCTCTTCTCCTGCGAACAGCCCGGCAAAGTCGATAAAGAGTCCCGCCTCATACGCAAGCGCCACCGCCTCGACAAACCCGGCACCACTCTCGGATGCCCGGTTCAGGCCCGAAATCACCACAGGCGGCGCTGCGCCGTTTCCACTCGCTCCCCCATCGCCCGCAGGCGTCGGCCATGCAGAGAATGCCCTCAGGCCAGGCGCAGCATTCGCGCCGATCTCGACCACAGTATCCACTCCCGATTCCGCGAGCGTCTCCGCGCATCGCTCGAGCGCCGGAGACTCGCGCGCCTGAGTGCGCCAGTACGCCCCATCCAGCGTCTCGCCCGGGCCGAGGACCCGGCCCGTCACCTGGTTCACCATCGTGAGTGAGGGCATTGCCGTTACAACACCCTCAAGCGCCGTTTCCAGATCATCCAGCACCGACTCCTCTCCTTCCGCTCCCGAGAGTGTCTCCATCAGCGCGCCGCGCCTCGCCGCGAAACGCAGGCCATCTTCCAGCGTGAACACGCCCGCCGCATACGCCGCCGCCACCTCGCCTGCGCCTGCGCCGAAAACCACGTTCGGCCGAATCCCGATGCTCGCCCAAAGCGCCGTGAGCGCGCATTCGAGCGCAAAGACCGCAGGCTGCGACCATGCCGGGTCGTCCAGACTTTCGCTGCGGCCGAACATCACGTCCAGCAGAGAAGCGCCGCGCTCCTCCTGAAGCGCCTCGTCACACAGGTCCAGAACCGCCCGCGCCACAGGTTCGCTCTCGTAGAGTTCCTGCCCCATTCCGACAGGGGAGCCAAATTCTCCGGCGTAGGCGAAGGCCACCCGCGCCGCCGTCTTGGGCCCCTGGTTCCCGTCCGAGTACGCAAGCGCTTCAAGTCCGTTCCGAAGCGATGCGGCGTCCCCGAACACTACGCCCGCGCGGTGCGCGAAATGACTCCGCCCCACACCAGCCGTCCAGGCCATGTCCGCCAAGAGGCGCTGCGCAGAGTCTTCGGCGGAAATCTCTTCGGCGCGTTCATCGAGCCAGGAGAGATACCGCTCCGCCGACTCGCGAAGCGCTTCGACCGATTTGCCGGAAAGAGGCAGCAATCGCGTCCGGCGCGGGAGCAACCCTTCCGCCGTCGGTGATTCTGGAATTGCCTCCGGCAGGGTTGCGACGATGCGCTGCGCGGAACCCGAAGCGGAATGCTTCCCGGCTTCTGCACATGAAGCCACTTGGGGCGGATCGTATCCCTCCACCACGAGGTGCGCGTTCGTTCCCGTAATGGAGAACGCACTTATCCCTGCGCGGGGCTGGCGATCGGGAACAAGAGGCCAGTCCATCGCCTTCGACGTCACCCGAACGGGCAACTGTTCCCAGTCCATGTTCGGATTCGGGTTTTCGAAATTGAGGTGTTCGGGAATCTTCCCGTGCCTCATCGACAGCATTACCTTGATCAGGCCGGCGACCCCCGCCGCCGATTCCAGATGTCCGATGTTCGTCTTCACCGTGCCGATCAGAAGCGGGCGAGTCGGCTCTCGCCCGTTTCCGTACACCTCCGCCGCCGCGTGAACCTCTATCGCATCGCCCATTTCTGATCCGTTGGCATGCGCTTCGAGATAATCGACTTGCGAGGGATCGAGATTCGCCTTCGCCAAAGCCTCTTCGATGACTCGCCGCTGCGCCGGTCCATTGGGCATCACCAGACCCCCGCTTGCGCCGTTTTGATTCGTCGCCGACCCGCGAATGACCCCCCAGATTCTGTCGCCATCCGCCTCCGCGTCCGCCAGCCGTTTCAAGACGACCACCCCGCAACCCTCACCGCGTACATAACCGTCCGCAGCCGCATCGAACGACCAGCATCTTCCCGAGCTTGACAGCATTCCGAAATCAGCCATCTTGCCGGTGCTCTCCGCCGAAAGTATGACGTTCACGCCGCCTGCGAGGGCCATATCCGTCTCGCCGCGTTGCAAGCCGGAAACGGCATGGTGCATGGACACCAGCGAAGACGCGCATGCCAATTCCACCGGCATCGCAGGCCCTTCCAGGCCGAAAAAGAAGGAAACGCGCCCGACCGCCACACCGATCGCGTTTCCGAAATAGTCGTCAAGCACGTCGTCTTCTTTCATCAGTTGCCGGTACTCGCTGTTGGCAATGCCGAAGTACACGCCGCTGCGGCTGCCCTTGAGCCGGGCGGGGTCCATGCCCGCATCCTCGAGAGCGTGCCAACTCGTCTCCAGCAACAGCCGTTGCTGCGGATCCATGGATCGCGCATCGATTGGCGGAATATCGAAGAATCCCGCGTCGAACCGGTCCGGCCCGCTCATGAAACCGCCTACGCGGTGCAAAAGGGTTGTTGCCTTGGGATCCGAGTTACTCTCAAAAGTTGTGTATGAGGCGAATTGAAGAAGGCGGCGCATCCT
>JAPPHK010000216.1:0-926 GCA_028820795.1 Nitrospinota bacterium
GCACAGCAATGTGTTCAGCTGACCGGTACTAATTGGCCGTGAGGCTTGACCGATTTGAGATTTCTCTCATCGGTTCTCGGCCGAGAGCTTTATGTCGCCAACCGCGTGATTCGATTGTCGGGAATTTTCCAGAATTTCCGGTGGCTATAGCGGCGGGGCCACACCCGTACCCATCCCGAACACGGCAGTTAAGCCCGCCAGCGCCTATGGTACTGCGGTTCTTTCCGTGGGAGAGTGGGTCGTCGCCGGAATATGAAATCAAAACCCCGCTGGTCTATACAACCGGCGGGGTTTTTGTGTCTGCGCCGGGAGGGTTGTTCTTCAAGCTGGTGGTTCCGCTCATTTTCCCTTTGGGAAGCCAGGCCCTCAAGGGGGGAGTGATTCGCGCACGATACGCAAGAAATTGACCTGTAGGGACGGACCCGTGTGTCCACCCGATTCCCTTGCATATAGAATCCTCTCCTATGGGGGTTGTTGAAAAAGTCCGACGCAACGCAATTCCCCTCCTCGTTCTGCGTAGCCCGCCACTCCGCCTCACCCTGAGTAGTGGTCCTTCGACAGGCTCAGGACAGGCTCCCTCGACTTCGCTCGGGGCAGGCTCCGCCTTCCCCCCACCTTCCTCACCCTGAGTAGCCGCGAAGCGGCGTATCGAAGGGCGAAATTCGCTCCCGACGGAGAGATGCGTTCCTTTTGGCCCTCCCTCCTCGGTCGGGTCAAACCTTCGATACGGCTCTTACGCGCCTACCCAGGATGAGGGTTTGGGGCGCTGGGGTGAGGGTGTCAAAGGCGCCCGATCCCAAGGCCGGCTTTTTCAACAGCCCTCAAGGTAGGGGAGTCATGTTTTTCCGCCTTGTTCGGCAAATCCTTCCTGTTCGGGCGTGGAACCACGAGCGCCCTTCGATACGCCGCTTCGCGGCTACTCAGGG
>JAPPHK010000216.1:936-6802 GCA_028820795.1 Nitrospinota bacterium
CCCCCCCCCCCCCCCCCCCCCCCCCCCCCCCCCCCCCCCCCCCCCCCGCTACTCAGGGTGAAGGAGCAGATCCTCCGCTCAACCAGGGTGAAGGAACACGTCCTCCGCTCAACCAAGGTGAAGGGGCAGATCCTCCGCTCATCGAGGATGAATGAGCACGTCCTCCGTTCATCCAGGGTGAGAGGGCGCGTGCTTTCCTCATCCCGAATAGGCCAGACTACGCATGCCAACTCCCCCTCATCCCGAGTAGGCGCGCTTGCGCGCCGTATCGAGGGATGCGCGCCCGGCGGCCTCGAAACAAGGCCAATGATTTTTTCGCCGCTTTGGTGTATACTTCCGCTCATACTCGTTGAAAATTTTAAGCCGCAATCTTGCCAACCGATGGAAGACCGCCATGGCGCAAGAGGCTCACGCATCGAGCGAAGGCGCCGCCCCCGCAGGCGGGCGTGCGGCGTATAGCGTCCTGGTCCGCTTCGGGCCGGTCATCGGCCTCGCGTTCTTGTGCCTCGTACTCTCCGTTACGTCCGAAGCCTTCCTGAACCCGGCGAACCTCATCAACGTCGCGCGCCAGGTCTCCATCAACGCCATCATCGCCGCCGGCATGACCTTCGTCATGATCTCGGGCGGGTTCGACCTCTCGGTCGGCTCCGTCATGGCGCTCTCGGGCGTGGTGGGCATCATGGCGATGAACGCCTTCGGCGACGCGGCGGGCATCCTCATCATGCTGGCCGTCGCGCTTTCATGCGGGCTCTGGAACGGTCTCCTCGTCGCCTTCGCGCGCATCAACGCCTTCGTGGCCACCCTCGCCGGGATGACCATCTACCACGGCATCGCCCTCGTGGTGACGGATTCGTTTCCCGTCACGCGCTTCGGCGGCTGGTACCGCAACTTCGGCCAGGGCCACCTCTTCGGGCTGCCGATACCCATCTACGTCCTCATCATCGTCTACGTCGTGGCCCACATCGTGCTGACGCGCACGGCTTTCGGCACCTCGGTCTACGCCGTGGGTGGAAACGAGGAGGCCGCCCGTCTTTCGGGCATCAACGTGGAGCGCATCCGCACGTCCGTCTTCACCATCTGCGGCTTCGGGGTGGGCATCGCCTCGCTCCTCATCATCGGGCGTCTCCAGTCCGCGCAGGCGAACATGGGCATCCAGGCGGAGCTCGACGCCATCGCCGCCGTCGTCATCGGCGGCACGAGCTTGGCCGGCGGGGAGGGGCGCGTGTTCGGGACCCTTGCGGGCGCCTTCACTATCGGCGTCCTCAACAACGGCCTGAACCTCCACGACATCAGCGCGCACTGGCAGCTCGTCGCCAAGGGCGTCGTCATCGCGCTCGCCGTTATCATCGACCGTCAACTCGTGCACAGGCAGTGAACCGATGCCGGCGCTGTTGACGATGGAGGGAATATCCAAGGCCTTCCCGGGCGTCCAGGCGCTCTCCAGAGTCGACTTCGAGGTCATGCCCGGCGAGGCGCACGCCCTGATTGGAGAAAACGGGGCGGGCAAGTCCACGCTCATCAAGATTCTCGCGGGCGTCCACCGGCGCGATGCGGGGACGATACGCTTCGAGGGAGAAGACTACCGGGCCGCCAACCCGCATGAGGCGCTGGCGATGGGCGTGGCCGTCATCTACCAGGAGTTGAACCTCGTCCAGAAGCTCACGGTGGCCCAGAACATCTTCCTGGGCCACGAACCGCTGCGAAGGGCGGGGTTCGTCGCGACCCGCGAGATGAACGCGCGCGCCGGGGAAATCCTGAAAGAACTGGGGATTTCCATCGACCCGCGCACCCCGGTCGAGCAGCTCGGCGTCGCGCAGAAGCAGATGGTCGAAATCGCAAAGGCGCTCTCGCGCGCCTCGCGCATCCTGGTGATGGACGAACCCACGGCTCCCCTCACGCAGAGCGAGATCGAAGTGCTCTTTCGCGTCATCGCGGGCCTGAAAGAACAGGGGCTGGGAATCATCTACATATCGCACCGTCTCGACGAGGTATTCCAGATTGCCGATCGCGTCACCGTGCTGCGCGACGGCGAGCGGGTGCATTCGAGCGAGGTGTCCGAGACGCGGATCGACGAACTCGTTCTCGCGATGGTGGGCCGCCGCCTCGCCGAGGAAGAACCCCCGCTCGAGGTGCCCGAAGATGCGCCCGTGGTGCTCGAGGCGGAGGCGTTGTCCGATGGCCGTGTGGTTCGCGACATCTCCCTTGAGGTTCGCGCGGGCGAAGTGGTCGGCCTCGCGGGCCTCATCGGTTCGGGGCGCAGCGAGTTTGCGCATTTGCTCTTCGGTTCTGAAGCGGCGGCGGGCGGCGAGGCGCGCCTTTTCGGGAAGACGCTCAGCGGGGGCGTCCCCCAACGGATAGAAGCGGGTCTCGGCATGGTGCCCGAGGATCGCAAGCTCCAGGGCCTCGTGATGCAGCTTCTCGTCAAGGAGAACACCACGCTCGCCACGCTCGATAAATACACGAGCGGAGGATTCGTCCGACGCATCGCGCACGAATCCCGCGTCCGGGAGATCATCGCGGAGCTTCGCATCGCCACGCGCGGACCCCGCCAGGCCGTCAAGGCGCTGAGCGGGGGTAATCAGCAGAAGGTCATCCTCTCGCGCTGGATGGACACGGGCGCGGGCGCGCTCATCTTCGACGAGCCCACCCGAGGGGTGGACGTGGGCGCAAAGGCGGAGATATACGCCCTCATCCGGGAGCTTCAAAAGCGCGGCGTCGCCATCTTGATGATCAGTTCGGACCTGCCCGAGGTGCTCCGGATCAGCAACCGGATCATCGTCATCAGGAACGGGCGCGTCGCAGGAGTTCTCTCCCGCGCGGATGCCACACAGGAGAAAGTTTTGCGGCTCATGATGGGAGCCGCCGTATCGGGCAACGGAGCCTAAGCGTGAAACCCTAACCAAAGGAGGAGAAAGCCATGAAGAGAACTATCACTGTTCTTGCCCTCGCGCTCGCGCTGGTTGTCGCGGGGGCGCTGCCGGCCCAGGCGGCGATGAAGAAGCTCAGGTTCGGGGCGTCCTTCTCGGGCCTTCACCACCCCGCCTACGCCATTGTGGCGAAAAACATGCGCTCGGAGGCGAAGAAACTCGGCGTCGACATCATCATCACCGACAGCCAGGACAAGCTCGCCAAGCAGATCAACGACCTCGAAGACATGATCACCAAGGGCGTGGACGTGCTCTTCGTGAACACGGTCTCGAAGGGGACCGAGCCCACGCTACGGAAGGCCGCCGCGAAGGGCATCAAGGTCGTCGCCGTCCAGCGCTGGAACAGCGACCCCGCCGTGGTCCACTTCGTCGGCACGGACAACAAGGAGATGGGCCGCATCGGCGCCGAGTGGGTCGTCAAGCAGATGAAGGGCAAAGGGAACCTCGTCGTGATGTCGGGCATCCCGGGCGCCGCTTCCTCAGACGATCGCAAAGTAGGTTCGGACGCCGTGTGGGCGAAGAACAAGGGCATTAAGGTCGTTGCCCACCAGACGGGCATGTACAACCGCGTGAAGGCGCTCGAGGTGATGGAGAACATCCTCCAGAAGAACAAGAAGATCGACTGGGTGTTCTGCTACAACGACTCGATGGCGATGGGCGTCCTCGGCGCCATCCGCGCTTCGGGCCGCAAGGGCATCAACGTCTTCGGTATGGACGCCATCAAGGACGCGGTGCAGGCCATCAAGCGCGGCGAGATGACGGCAACCCTCGCGATTCCCTTCGACGAGGAAGGCCGCGTGTCCGTGCGCAACGGCATCAAGCTGGCCAAGGGGGAAAAGCTGCCCAAGTCCCACGTCATCCAGGCCTTCGTGATGACGAAGAGCAACGCGCCTTAAGCAAGGGTTACGTTCAGCTGAGGTTTGAAGAAAACCGGCGGTCGGCCTGTTTCACCGGCCGCCGGTTTTTGCGTCGATGAGACTCGAACCCCATAAATGAAAGGGGGATTGTGTGAGAACGCAGGGACAGGTCGCGACCTGTCCCTACAGGATTCCGGCATTCCGGGCCCCCGTTCGGAAGGGTTCCGATTGCGGTATGGACGACCATGCGCTTCCGCCCTGTCCCGTAAGGGGTTGTTGAAAAACCCCTCATTGGCGGGAATACGGAAGAAATAAAAAAACAAAGACAAAGTCCCTGGATTCCGGCATTCGCCGGAATGACGGGCGATACCCGATTGGGTACGGGAGGGTTTGGTTTTGTAGGGGCCGCATATATGCGGCCCGCTTCGTGAAGGCGAAAAAAAACAGGGTCGCATGTATGTCGGACATATATGTCCGACATACACGAGAACCTCGAGTTCCCGATCGGTCAGGAAGTCCTCCCCCCAGTCCCCCTTTTCTGGGGGATGGAAACGATGCCCCGTCGGGGCTTCTTCAACAACCCTTTTAGGGGCGGACGTATGTATCCGCTCCATGATTCGAAAGTTCTCTACTATGCGGCGCAAAACCGGTAATTTTTCGGTAGCGTCCCCATGAAAAGGGGATTATGTTATAGAGAAGGGCGACCGCTTCGGGCGGCGGACGAATCGCCCCGCAGCATGAGGTTTTCACCGTCACGCAAGCAGGCGCGAATACCGGGCGAGACACAGGAGTTCCCCGCTTTCACGGAGAATGAAAATTGTTCCCCATCCCTTGGGAGGCGCGCAGCGACGCGGGCGTTTTCCTGTTCAATCAGGGAGAGTACTGGTGCGCGCACGAAGCGTGGGAGGGCATCTGGATGCATGCGGAACCGGTCCCCAAGAAATTCTACCAGGGCTTGATTCAGATCGCCGCGGGCTACGTGAAACTTCAGCAACGCCACCACAAGGGCGCGCTCGCCAATCTGAAGAAGGGTCTCGAGCGCTTCCGCGAAGTGGATGAGGCCGTGGGCGATCTCGACGTGCCGATCCTCTACAAGAAGCTCGTGAACCAGTCGCGCGGCGTGCGCGTGAGCCTGCTCGACCAGGGCGAGGCGCGCGTGCTCGCCCGCGCGTGGGATTTATGGCCGAAGATCGAATACGCCGCCGACGCGCAACGCGATAAGGTTTCCCACTCGCCGCCGGCCAAAGGATGAGAGAGATGAAACGTCTTGCCTTTTGCCTGTCTTTGTTGGTCGTTCTGAGCGGATGCGGGGGTTTCGAACTAACAGATTCCCCGTTCCTGCGGATCAGCCGCGTCCAGCCGAAGGAAAGTTACCTGGTGGCCGTTCAGGCCAGGCTGGTTCCCACCGATTATCATGTGCCCTCGTCCCTCGCCCCCGAGGAGACCGAAGTGCGCGAGGCCGCCTGCAGGGGATTGTCGTTCACACCGCGGTTTCGCTGCGTGCGAATGAGCGAGGCCGGCGAGTCTCTGGAAAAGCCCGACTACGTCGTTCAGATAGACTACGACTTGATTGATGAGCGCTCTTTTCTCTCGAGGCGGTTCACCAGGTTCGTGCTCGTGAGCGGCGGCGACAGGGAGCCGGACGAGGGAGACGACGTGGGCGATGCGGATTATCTCGTACGCTGGGGTTTCCGGGTCGTCAGACATGGAGGTTCGAAGCCGGTGTTCCAGAGCGTTTTCCGCGAAGAAGGCTTCGATACCTGGAGTTTCGACGTCGAGCAGTGGATGGAGCGCTACTTTTCGGGGTGAACCACTGTTGTGCTTTTCGTAGGGGAGGACCTGTGTGTCCTCCCCTCCTTTTGTTTTGATCCATGTCCGTTATGCTGATTGCGGGCGGACACATAGGTCCGCCCCTACGCCATTGCCTCACTCATCGGGGGTTGTTGAAAAAGCCCTTCGGGGTCGAGCCCGGTTGAAAAGGAGGGAAGCGGTTTTGGTTCGTTATTCCGGCGGTGGTCAATTCCGAGCAGGGAGGGGGATGTTTGTAGGGGCCGCATATATGCGGCCCATGACGGGTGGCGA
>JAPPHK010000137.1 GCA_028820795.1 Nitrospinota bacterium
CCGCCACCATCGCCACCGCCCCGGGCGCGCTCCAGCTCCGCTTCCTGCAGACGCTTTCCGAAGTCGCCACCGAGAACAACTCCACCATCGTCTTCCCCCTGCCGCTCGATCTGCTCAAGCCCTTCGTGGAGGCTGGTGCGGAAGGCGGCGCGCCCAAGGGAGAGATAGAGGCCGGCTAGGCCCGGCGCGCCAGTGCGGGTGAATGCGGGTCAAACCCGACCGAGGCGGGAGGGTTCGCGGCGTGATGCGGTGCGAGGGGAAATGCGGGGAATTGCGGGGAAATGCGCGGGAGCCGAAAAACTTTTTTTGGCGCCGAATCTGAGTGAGATGCGCTCATATTTATATAATAACCCTTTTTATTACAACCATTTGCAAGAGAAGTATTTTTCAGGAATTTATCGAAAAACCCCGTGAATTTATCGAATTTTATCGAAAATATCATTATTTTCGTTTTCTTCATCCATCCCCGTTCCATGAGCGCACCTCCCCGGCGTGAATCGAACCGGAGCAAGGAGAGCAGGCCTGTGCTTTTGTAGGGGCAGCTCGCGAGCTGCCCGCCTCCTTTTGAAGATGGTTGGGTCGTTCCGGCAGCGTATGCAACAATCGCCGTCTTCACTCTCGCCCGAATACCCGATTCCATGAGAAAGCCTCCCCTCCCGTCAGTCCAATGCCGACCCATGCGGGTGAAATCGCTTTCCCGCGCCGCGCGCACGATACCGGAACTCCCGATTCGAGGAGGTACGGCAAATGCGGGGAAATACGCGTTAAAGTCGGGGGAAAGAGAATTTTCGACTTTGTAGCCGGACAGGCGCAGGAGCCTGTCCGGGGACCTACGTGTCCGCTCTATGGCGTAAGAGGGTAACGATACCGTAGGGGTGTCGAACTTCCCCGGGGAGAGGGAGTTCGAGCGAGCCGCCCGCGCGACTCTTCATTTTGATGCCTCAAAAAGTTTCCTTCCGTTTTTCCTTGCGCTAAAATCCGCGCCCAGTTTTGTTCCTAGGGTGTTCACAAGATACCTAAGGCACCGAGAAGTTATCAGGAGGATCATCGTGCGTGGTATAGAGCGAATCGTGAAATTAAAGCATCCTGGAGTCCTGCGAGATTTCTCCTGGCCCGGGGATATGCAGAACTTCGGGCATTATAACCTGATTTATGGTTGGAATGGGTCGGGAAAAACTACCATCAGCAGAATCTTCCGTGCTGTTGAGAAACAAGAGCCTACAGAATCAGACTGCGATGTAGTTCTCTCGAGCAATGGGAGTCATGTGAATGGTTCTGATTTCGAGCATTCGACACTCCCTATCCGCGTGTTCAATCGCGACTTTGTGGCGGATAGTGTTTTTCGGACGGGTGGCGGCGAAATACCTCCGATTTTTGTGCTCGGCGAAGAAAATGTTGAAAAACAAAGAGAAGTCGAGCAACTCAACGCCAAACTCCAAGAAGCAAATGTAACGCTGGAACAAAGAAGAACACAGAAATCGAATGCCGAACATCTCCTTGATCGGCATTGCATAGGTCAAGCGAGATTAATTAAGGAAACACTTAGATCATCAGGGGATAATGTTTACAACAATTTCGATAAAGCCAATTATCGCCAATTGGCACGGAGTATATGGGATTCGGGAGAGGCGATTGCGAACCAATTAAGTGAAGATGAAAGAGAAAAAGTAGAAGCCCAACATCACGCTACACAAAAAGAGAGGCTAGATGAGATTTCGTATCAGTTTCCTTCGTTTCCAACCCAGATGGAAATAGTGTCGAATTTGTTGAAGAAAACGGTTGTTTCAGAGGCCATCCAATCACTAAAAGAAGATCAAGAGCTATCATCATGGGTCCGTCAAGGCCTTGGCCTACATCAGTCTCGTCACGTCAGCGAGTGCCTCTTTTGCGAGCAAAAGCTACCGGAGAATCGACTATCAAATCTCAATGCCCATTTCAGTGCCGAGTATGGCCAATTTTTGGAAAGTGTTGATGCGGAAATCGAACATCTTCAAAATGCGTCAGAGGCTGCTACAAACTTGTCACTTCCGGTTCCCGCTCAATTCTACGACGATCTTGCTGAGAATTACGGAAATGTTCGACATAGGCTAGATGAGGCATTGAATACCACGAAAGATTTTCTCGACAAGCTGGTGGAAGCGTTGCAAAAGAAGAAAGAGCGGGTCTTCGAGAGCTACGCACTAAATATATCTGAACCACAGATTGATGTGAGGGTTATCGAAGTTGTTAACGAAATTATCGAAAATCATAACTCCACATGTGAGAATTTTGAGGCTCAAGTTGTAGAAGCTAGACAACTTTTGGCGAACAATTTGGTCGCGTGTGCATCGGAGGAGTTTGTCAAACTGATAAGTGATGCCAACGAGTCCAAGTCAGCGGTTGCAGAAGCATCCGACAACGTAGCTCATCTTAAAGAAAAAATCGCTCAGCTTGAGCGTGATATTGTTGAACACCTCAAGCCCGCCGAGGAGCTCAATAGTGATATCCAAAAATACCTCGGCCATAGTGAGTTGCAGTTGGACGTTAAGGATACGGGTTATAAGATCACACGAAACGGCACTCCGGCAAAGGCTTTGAGCGAAGGGGAAACCACGGCTATCGCCTTGCTCTACTTTTTGAAATCCCTTCAAGATCAGAATTTCGACTTGGCTAACGGCGTAGTGGTGTTGGACGATCCAGTTTCCAGTCTTGACGCCAATGCGCTTTATCTTGCTTTCGGCTTTATCAAAGAGCGCACAAAAAATGCAGCTCAATTGTTCATTTTAACACATAACTTCACCTTCTTTAGACAAGTAAGGAACTGGTTCCATCATCTGCGGGGACAAAGGAAAAGAGATATTAGCCAGCGGCCTGCTCGGTTCTACATGCTTGAGTGGAAATTTGATGAGGGTCAGCGTTCTTCGACTTTATGTTGGCTGGACCCGCTTCTTGAGAGATACGAATCTGATTATCACTATCTTTTCGTTCGTATCTTCCACGAGGCACAAGAATCTCAAGAGAGAGCGCTTGAAGAGAATTATGTGTTGCCAAACATGGCACGACGACTTTTGGAAGGGTTTCTCGCATTCCGTCGACCTCAAGTGGGTGGTGATTTATGGAACAAGCTAAAAGAAGTGGACTTCGATGAAACTAAGAAAACACGGATTTTAAGGTTCTTACACACAAATTCCCATAACGATTCCATCGCTGAGCCGGAGCATGATCCGTATCTACTTGCCGAAGCGCGGTCGGTGCTTAATGACCTCTTGGAACTGATGGAATCAGAAGACAACGAGCACTATATGGCGATGGTAGGACTTGTGAACACATCTCAAGAAGAAGACGATGATGAATGACAAAGTGTTGTTGCTGAGTCCTTCTCCAAAACATAGGATGGATGCAAACAGGACAAGCACAGGGACCTGTCCCTACAGGCGGAGGGCTTGAGCCGGAGTGAGAAAGAGAGATTCCGTTTGAGCGAACCCTCCTCAGTCCTCATCCTCCAGATTCATCCTCAACAATTCCGCCAGCGCATCCTCTTCTGAAATGTCGGTGGGCCAGCCGTAGGCGGCGGCCACGGCGGCGTCGAGTTCCTCGTGGGCGTTTTTGAGCCATTGCTCGCGCGCGTTGTAGAGGTTGGTGAGTGTGCGCTTCTTGAGTTTCTTGGCGGCTGTCTCATCGCGCGGGACAGGCCGCTTGGGATAGCCCGGAACCGGCTCGTCCACCCACTCCACCCATTCGGGCGGATTCAACCAGCGGTCGCGCAGTTCCACCAGCCGCTGCGCGGCCTCGGCGATGGCGACGGCGCGTGGATCCTCCGCATAATCAGAGGCAGGAATGTCGGGCGAGAGTCCTTCCGGGAAGGGATAAGTTTCGAAAGTGGTGGTCGGCGTGTAACGCGGGCGGTCTTCAAGGCTGGTACCGAGCTTGAGCGCCCACGCCTCGTGAAACCGGCTGTGTAGGATGCCGAACGTCGTATTGTCGTCGCGTGCGATGGTGATCAGTTGGTGATCTGGACAAATGCGTACATCGAGCCAAACGAACAACCTGTGTTTAGAAAGAGTTGGCGTGGCGATATAGTGCGACAAACCATTAAGTGCTTTCCACATGGCGGGGCGCGGGTTCCAATGCCTGTACCAGAAATCTCGGCTTGTCTTCTCCCGATTCCCCTGACGCATCGGCTTCACACACTCTTGGATATAACCAAAAGGGGTTTCATATAAGGCCGCCTCGGCTTCGCTCATCGTATCGCCGTAATCGACTACCCACATATCTCGTGGACGGCGGGTCAGATCCATGCCGTTCATCCAGGGTTTCAGAACGTCGGCATTGGTCCGTCCGTTAGGATTCGTAGGTAGACGTAGCCACTGACGGGCCAAGTCTCCAGGGATATCGAACGCACCGCGCTTGATGTCTCCTTGAAAAGAAATGCCCTTGTTTCGTTTCAACGGACTTGTGGAAGTGAGATCAAGACTTCCGGCGGATAAATCCGCGTTAATTTGGGTTACGTCATTCTCATCCAAACGAACGGGTAGTTCGGCATCCTTTGAAGCAAAACAGATCAACGAGACGCGAACCGCTGCCCCCTCGACGACCCAAGGCTCATCCGAGTGGGCGTCGAAAATGGTCGAATCTTCCAGGATTCTTTCCAGAACCAACCGGTTAGTGCCTCCCCGAATCGAGTTCGTCGCCACTAGGCCGGCGCGGTCAACTTTTCTTTCAGCGACCAACTGTCCTGCCTTGGCGAACCAGTAACAAACCAAATCGGGCTTGCCGCGAATCAATCCTCTGTATGTTCGTGACAGTGCTTCGGCGTCATCACGTCCTAGTTCTTTGCGGATTTTTCTATTACCCAGAAACGGTGGATTGCCGATGATGACATCAGCTTCGGGCCAACCGGGTTCCTCGCCTTCCTCCGTCAATATCGCGTCGCGGCATTCGATTGTGTCGAGCGGTTTAAGAACCGGATCGCGGTTCTCGACGAACCCGTTGCGCCGCATCCACTGAATCTCGCCGATCCACACCGAGACGCGGGCGAGTTCGGCGGCGTATGGGTTGATTTCGATTCCCTTGACGTTGGCGGGTCCGACGCGGGGAAACCAGCGCTGAAGGCCCATCGCGTCGGCTTCGATTTGAGCGCGGTGCTCCATGTCCTTTAACGCCTGAAGGGCCAGATAGAGAAAATTACCCGAACCGCAGGCGGGGTCGAGCACCCGGAAATCCCGCAGACGCGCCAGAAAATCGCGCAATAGCTGATTCGCCAAGCCGCGCCGCCTCGTCCGCGCGGAGGCCGATTTGGCCGCGCCCGCCCGTTCGAGATGCCCGACGATTTCGGCCTTCACTTTCTCCCATTCGGTGAGCAGGGGACGAGTGATGACCGGCTCGACAATAAGCATGATCTTGTCGCGATCCGTGTAATGCGCCCCAAGTTGCGTGCGTTTATCCGGGTCGAGGCCGCGTTCGAAAAGCGTGCCTAAGATGGAGGGGTCGATTTCCGACCAGTCGAGTCCTGCCGCCGTGAGCGCCGTTTCTATCTCAATCCTTTCGAGTTGCAGTGCAGCATCGTCGTCGAACAACCCACCATTGAACCACGCCACGGATTCAATACCGAAGCGCCCGCCGGAGGACATGGCGCCGAACAAACCTTGCGCCAACGTGGCGAAATCTTCAGGCTTCTTCTGTGCTTCTTCGAGCATTCGTGTGAACATCTTGCCCGGCAGTAATCCCACGTCTTCTGCGAACATGCAGAAAACAAGGCGGTTGACGAAGTGCGCCACCACCTGTGGATCATTCCCACGTCTTCGTAGCCTATGGGCCAGCAGGGCGAAGGTCGCCGCTGCGCGCTCGGTTACTTCCTGCCTGCTCTCTCCCGGCCGGAGGCGCTCAGGATCGGACATCGCCCATTTAAGCTTATCGCGGTTGGAGGCGTTGGTAAGTTCCTCAAGTGAGAACTCGTGTGTCTCGCTCACGCTGTTCGTCCAGTTAGTGCGGATACGGAAGCGCGCCATGTCCGAGACGATCAGGAGCGGCGGGTTGTCGAGCGCCAAGGCGTATTGGCGAAGCTGGGAGAAGGCGGCGTCCAAATCCTTGTGCTTGCCCTTGTACTCCCAGGCGAAATGATGCCGCTTCCACACGTCGGCCCAGCCTTCGCCGCCGCCGTCCTTGCGCGCGCCGCGCTCGAAGCTGTATCGCTCGCCCGTCGGGTCGGCATCCGCCGGCGTCGGCTCGCCCAGCAGACGGCACAGGTCGATGAAATGCTCCTGCGCCGCCGAGCGTTCCTTGAGTTCCGAAGCCCGCCACTTGGCGATGAAATCACCCGGCGTCATGGCGTCCGCCGTCTTCTGTTTGGAGAATTGGTCTGACCCGTTCGCATTCCGCCAACATAGCGAGTCTTTCATCGTCCGGCAAGATCATGTGTGAGCGAGAAAACCATCGGGCGGCTCGCGAGCCGCCCCTACAGTTTCACCTCCACAGGCCGAGAGAGAAGCACGAACCCACAGGCCGGACACGGAGGTCCGCCCCTACGCGCCCCGGCAATCCCTCTCCGGGAGTATCGCTTTTACCCCCCTGACAAGGAGAGTTTTAGGGGTTTGTAGGTCGCACATTTATGTCCGACATACATGCGACCCTGCCTTTATTCGCCAGCCCGGTCGGGCCGCATATATGCGGCCCCTACAGATTCGATTTTTCTACCGGCTCCCCCCATGAAACCTACCGGTCTATCGGATCCCGCGGGTCGAACTCGTTGCCCCACACGCCGCGGCGATACCTTTTGGCGAGGTTTTCGGCCTCAATGAGTTTCT
>JAPPHK010000321.1 GCA_028820795.1 Nitrospinota bacterium
GACTATGCGCGCGCCCGCAAGACGCCGGTCCAATACGACCTCGAAGATCTCGAGCAAGACCTGCAAACCATTCGTCAAAAGGATGCGTGACGCATATCCGGTCTGAACAAGTGGTGCGCGCTCGGCCTGTTCAGGTTTTCCCCTTTGGATGATCGCTCCTGCGCATCCGCGCGCTCGGCGATGCGCGCCTTGACACCAAGTCTTTGTTATCGTTAGTCTTAATCCGTAAGTTTTCTCACCTCATCAACCGCCCCCTCTTTTCTCGAAGATAGTTTATCCACTGGTGGCTTTTACCGAACGAGGGCGGTATCGACATGAAGAAAAATTTATTCAGCAGGATTGCGCGCCGCAAGGGTTCCACATCTGCCGGGCTGGAAGGGGAAACGTACGAAATCCCGCCTCCCACGGCCATCGAACCGGGCGTTCCGTATTCGACGGAAGACAGGGAGGACAAAGGCTACGGCTCTCACCTGGAATTGGAGTTGCTGGCTAAAGATGAGCCGCCGCGCACGGATTCGGCGAACGGGCGGACGCGCAGGAAACCGCCCGGGCGCCTGCGCTGGAATCATTGACGGCGCAGGACTTGGATGAGATTCCGGATGCGCCGGAACCGCAAAGCGCGGCCGCGCTGTATGAGGAATATGGCCTCGACATCGAGTTGCTGACGGAGCGCGAATCCAGCGAGTCGGCGGGTGAGTATGAGCCGCCTCTGGAACATGAGGTATCCGCCCCGGACGCAGTCGAAAGCGTCATAGAGGAGTCTGCGCCCGGGCCTGAGGTTGTTCAGGAAATCGAGCCGGAAGCTGCGGATAACAGCGTTCAGGAGGCTGAAGAACCCGAGGTTGCGTCGACCCCGGAAGAATCGCCGGATACGACGGCGCCGCAAAGCGAAGCAGCGCTGTATGAGGAATATGGCCTCGACCTCGAGTTGCTGACGGAGCGCGAATCCAGCGAGTCGGCGGGTGAGTATGAGCCGCCTCTGGAACATGAAGTATCCGCTCCGGACGCAGTCGAAAGCGTCATGGGGGAGTCTGCGCCCGGGCCTGGGGTTGTTCAGGAAATCGGGCCGGAAGCTGCGGATGACAGCGTTCAGGAGGCTGAAGAACCCGTGGCTGCGTCGACCCCGGAAGAATCGCCGGATACGACGGCGCCGCAAAGCGCGGCCGCGCTGTATGAGGAATATGGCCTCGACATCGAGTTGCTGACGGAGCAGGAATCGGAAGCATCACCGGGAGAACCGGTACCTGCTCTGCTTGAACCGTCTCTTGAGGATGAAGTCTCTTCGCTCGACCCTGCCGCCGCCGGCCCGCCTCTTGAAGATGAGGTGGATGTATCTGCGCCCGAGCGAGAAAGCCCCGAGGGGAGCGAACCGGCAGCTGTAGACGAATCCGTTCAAGAGGTGAAGGATCCCCTGGTGGCGCCGGAAGTGGTTGAAACGCGGGATGCGCCCGTACCGCAAAGTGAAGCAGCGCCATATGAGGAATATGGCCTCGATATTGAGTCGTTGACAGAAACGGAATCAGCATACTCGGCAGGAGAACCGGAGCCGTCTCTGGATGAACCTTCTCTCGAAGATGAAGCCGCCGCCCCGGTGGCAGTCGATAGCGCAGTAGAAGCGTCTGCATCTGAACCGGAAACTGCTCGGGAGAGCGAGACGGAGGCTGCGGAAGATATCATGGAGGAGGTTGAGGAGCCCCCGGCGGCGCCGGTGATGCAAGAGCCGCCGGAGGGGTTACCTGAACCCCCTTCCGCGGAAAGCGGATTCATTCCCCTCGTACGGGATTCCCGCGGCGTCTGGCGGCTTGGCAAGGGGTTCAGCCGGAGCGAATTGCGGGAAGCGGGCTTGAGTCTTGCCGATGCCGCGCGCCTGCGTATCCGGGTCGACAAGCGCCGCCGCAATACGCATCGCGTGAACGTCGCAGCTCTCGAAAGAGCGAAGAGCGGCGTTTGAGGGGGCTCTACCTGCCGAGGGAAGAAACCGGTGATGGGGGCTGAACGCTCTTCTGGAGTTTTGCTTTTCCGCTTGCCGTTTATCCCGAAACGATCCTGACAATTCCTGATCTTTGAGGTGAAATCCGCGCTTGCAATTATAGTAACTATTATGCAGTTGCATTTTCTCGGCGTTGCCCTACAATGCAACTGCATAATAGTTGCTGACTGCGTTTCATCCAAAGATAATTTGGCAAGCGAACGATGAGCAAACACGAAAAACTGATGAATAAGTTCAGGAGAAATCCAAAGAATTTCACATGGAATGAATTGGTTCAGTTGCTGGAAGGATTGGGTTATCGGCAGTCAACGGGAGGAAGAACGGGTGGTTCCCGGCGAAGGTTCATTCATTCGTTGGCTCCCCGGATTTTCCTTCACCAGCCCCATACAGAAGACAAGTTGAAGCCATATATCTTGCGGGAGGTAAGGAAAAAATTAGAGGAAGGTGGTTTGTTGTGAGGTGCGCCTGAAAGGAAATGCAGGGAGTGGGGCAGATACACGAGGATGAAAAGGGGCCAAAGATGACCGGAGCGGTTTTGAAATACAAAAATTATCATGGATCTATCGAATACGATGAGGAAAGCGAAACCTTGCACGGCAAGGTGCTCCACGTGCGGGATTTGATCACGTACGAAGCCGGAACCGCCAAAGGCTTGAAGAAGGCGTTTCAGGATTCGGTGGACGATTATCTGAAGACGTGCGAGACGGAGGGAATCGAGCCGAACAAGCCATACAGCGGTTCGTTCAACGTGCGGCCGGGAGCGGAACTTCATGAACAACTCGCCCGCATAGCGGCCATGCGTGGCAGGAGTATAAACGCACTCGTGAAAGATGCGCTTTCGGATTTCGTCTCGAAGGCGGGAGAAGTTTAAGGGTAGATCGGAAGAGTTCGAATAACTTATCTTTTGGAATGGCGGCTTCAACGTGGATTGCTTTGGAGACGTTTGATAGAGATTTATAATATCTTGATAATCTCGCTAAACTCCCAATAGTTGTTTCAGCTAGCTACCCTAAAATCAAGTTTCTTGACAACTGGAAGCCGATGAGTAGTAACTACGTCTTTGTCGATTTTCCGGAAGAGACTTAGTGAAATTTGTTTCTGCCCGTTCCTTTGTAATTTACCTGCTTTCTGCCAAGGCTTCGCACCAGGGCCGTTATAGACAATTTCAAGAGCGTGTTCGGAAGTCAATCTAAGCACAATGAGGTGCTCAGGCTCGCTCGAAATTGCAACGCTTTTATTCCCTTGCGTGAATTTGATCTGAACGAGTGTCCCTTGTTTTGCCTTGGCATCGTGCGTTTGTGTGGAATTCTCCAATAGCTTCAAATCAAATACATATGCGGCGATGACTTCACCAATACTGCCGGCCAGATGACCATCCAACGTAAACTTTCGGTTTGGAAATAGAGTTTCCAGTTCGGCAACCGTCTGATAAAGGTTTTTTAATAGCCTGCCTAAATCATTCCATTTCTGTTCTTTTTTCACGCTTGAAAGCCTTGGTATGGGAAAGGACTGCGGGACGGACAGTGTGTGAAGAAAGCTCCTGGCTCCGGCGGTAGGATTCGAACCTACAACCCATCGGTTAACAGCCGATTGCTCTGCCGTTGAGCTACGCCGGAGTGAGAGGCGTTGCGCTTGAGTCGTCAGTCTACCGGATTCGGCGCCGGCTCCCAAGCGTAAGGGGTTTATATATAGGGAAGCGGGCTCAGGGTTGTCAAGGCTCGCGGGCGCGCCGGAAATCACACCGGCTCGGACAATCTCCGCTTCTCTCCATGACCCTGCGAATCTTCCCCGGCCAGCGCCCTGCGTATCGCTTCGGCCAGACCGCAGGGGCGGATGGCGAACATCCTCGATGCCGTCGCGTCGCCCACGGTCGTCTCGTTGCGGAGGCTCTCGACCAGCTTGCGGCCGACCCTGGCGTAGAGGGGCGTCACCAGCGCGAGCCACAGGCTGGAGAGGCGCGGGCTGAGCACCGGAACGGCGATCATCAATCGCCTGAGTCCGCGCTGGCGGGCGTATTCCGCCATGATGTCCCCGTAGGAGGCGCGGTCGGCGCCCCCGATCTCCAGAACGAGGCTGCGGCCTGCGGGAGCGTCGAGAGCGGCGACCAGATAGTCGATAACGTCTTCGACGGCGATCGGCTGGGCGAGCGTGCGCACCCAGCGGGGCGTCACCATGACGGGCAGACGCTCCACCAGCGCGCGGATCATCTCGAACGAGAGACTGCCCGCGCCGATGATTATCGAGGCCCTCAGTTCAATCGTCCGGGCGCCGGAGTCCCGGAGAATCCGGCCCACCTCCTGCCTGCTGGCGAGGTGGTCGGATAGTTCATCCTCGCTCCCCAGCCCGCCCAGGTAGACGATGCGCTCGACGCCCGCGGTCCGGGCCGCGTGTGCGAACCCCTTCGCGGCCTCGCGGTCTGCTCTGGCGAAGTCTCCGCCGGAGGCCATCGAGTGGACGAGGTAGCAGGCCGTGGAGATTCCGCGCATGGCCGACGGGAGCGTCTCCGGCTTCAAGAGGTCGCCATGCACCACCTCGGTGCCCGGCGCGACATGCGGTTCGAGGATTTCGGGGCGGCGCGCCAGGCATCGAACGAGGCGTGAATCGGCTTCGAGGCGACGCCGCAACAGGCCCCCGATATATCCTGTCGCGCCGGTCAGCAGGATCTTTTTGCGCTTTTCGGCCAATGGCGAACCCTCCGTCTTTGGGGTTGTTGAAAAAGCTGGCCCTTGGGAACCTGCGCGTTTGATGCAGTTCCTCCTTTCTCACTCGGAACTGACCGCAGCGGTCGCGTCAAACCCTTCTCTTGGATGCACTCATATCCGACTCACCCTGAATAGCCGCCGAAGGACAAACGCGACTGATGAGGGGCTGTTGAAAAACCCTGCAATGTCGGGATGACGGCTGCGGAATTCCGCTTTGCCGGAGGGAGTGTAGGGGCCGCATATATGCGGCCCTTGGCGGGTGGCGAAAAAGGCCGGGTCGCATATATGTCGGACATATATGTCCGACCTACACGCCAATTGACAACCCGGCCCAAAAGGGACTTTTTCAACAACTCCTCTTTTCGTCGATTCGAAACGGCGGCGGGTCGTGTCGTGCGCCATCCCGGACGCGCTTGGCACCCGCGTTTTCGGAAAGAAAGGTATCGAAAAGAAGGCGCATTTGAGGTTGTGTTGCGGGAAGGAAAAGAGATGCTGCGTTTGGTTATCGGGTGCGCTTGCCAGATCGTCGAGCATGGCGAACTCTCCCCGGTCTTTCGCGGCGCGACTCCGAAATCCCATTGGGACAAGGAGTCGGGAACAAGTCTATATAAATCCCCTGCCCAAGTGAAGAAAAATGTGGCGTCCGGATTATTCCGGAGCGCTTGCCATCGAGACCCCTCGCTACACGGAGCATAGAGAGCCGCACTCCTGAATGCTCTCGTGCGCATTGGGGCTGTTGAAAAACCCCCTCATCCCGAGTAGGCGCGCTTGCGCGCCGTATCGAGGGACGAACGCAATCCCTCATCCTTCAATCGGGATTGACCTTCGATACAAACGCTCCCTTCTCAGTCGCGTTTTACCTTCGGCGGCTACTCAGGGTGAGGGCGATACGGCAGCGAGGCGGGGCGAGAGGAACGCGCCCGCCCCCAAAACCGGCTTTTTCAACAACCCCGCATTGGCAGGATTCGTAAAGGTCGACGGGGAATACAGGGGGTGAGACGGTCGAACTGCATTCTCGCGACGGTGGTCAGTCGAGCAGCACCCTCGGCAGCCACATGGCGATCTCGGGGAAGACGATGACCAGCCCCAGCCCGATGAGCTGCAACAACACGAAGGGGATGATCCCGCGGTAAATCTGCTGGAGGCGCACCTGGGGCGGCGCGACCCCCTTCATGTAGAACAACGCGAAGCCGAACGGCGGCGTGAGGAACGACGTCTGCAGGTTGACCGCCATCAGGATCGAGAACCAGTAGATGACCTCGCTCTTGGGCAGGTGGTCGCCGAAATCCAGCTCGGCGAGGATCGGCGCGAACACAGGCAGCACGATGAGCGTAATCTCGATCCAGTCGAAGAAGAACCCGAGGAAGAACACCACCGCCATCAGGATCATCAGGATCCACCAGGGGTTGGTTCCCACGGAGTAGATCACGTCCTGGATGAAGTCGTCGCCGCCGAGCGAGCGGAAGACGTAGGAGAAGGCGGTCGCCCCGACGAAGATGAAGAACAGCATCGCGTTGGTGAGCGAGGTGCGCTCGACCACGTCTTTGAGCACCGACCAGGTCAGCTGCCGGTTGATGATGGCGAGCAGCGTCGCTCCGGCCGCGCCGACCCCGGCCGCCTCGGTGGGCGTCGCCCAGCCGGCGACTATCGACCCCAGGACAAGGACGATCAGGAACACCGCCGGCACCAGGCCCTTGAGCAACAGCAGGATCAGTTCGCCCGACGTCTGCGGACCCATCTCCTTGGGCAGGCGCGGCGCCAAGGCGGGGTTCACCGCACACCTCGTGAAGATGTAGAGGAAGTAGAGACCCGACAGGATCAGGCCGGGGAAGATGGCCGCCACGAACAGGGTGCCCACCGAGCGCCCGAGCAGGTCGGCCATGATGACCAGCATGATGCTGGGCGGTATGAGGATCCCGAGCGTGCCCGAGGCGGCGATGGTGCCGGTCGCGAGCTCCAGGTTGTATTCGCGCTCGACCATGACGGGCAGCGCCATCAGGCTGATCATCACCACCGACGCGCCGATGATGCCGGTCGTCGCCGCGAGGATCGTGCCCATCACCGTGACCGCGAGCGCCAGCCCGCCCG
>JAPPHK010000254.1 GCA_028820795.1 Nitrospinota bacterium
TCGCGTTCGCGCCGGCCCTGGGGTGGGGCTCCTTTTTTTTTTTTTTTCCCCCCCCGGGGGGCGCCCTCCGCCCCCCCCCGCCCCCGGCCCCCCCCCCACGCCCCCACAAAAACACAACCCCTCTCCCTGGGCTTGTTGAAAACCCCTCGTCCGGGAAGCAACCCCCAACCCCCCTTGTCAGGGGGGCTTTTTTAACAACCCCTCATCAGTCGGGTTAGACCACGCAATTCCCCGCATTTGCCCACGAAGCCGGAGGCGAACGAGCCGGGATGGCGACGCCGGATGAAGCGCATCCGCCCGCAGTTGCCCGCATTTGCGGGACGCGCGCGCGAGGCGGATTCCGGTACGATGGCGGAGCCGGTCGCTCCGTTCAGAAAAAAACGAATTTCTGAAAAATTCGATTAATCATTGTCATGAACCCGGTGTCCGCGCAAGGGTATGATTGACCACGTATGTCTACGATAACTGATTGTTTGTAATAGTATATTTCTGTTATCCCGTATCTCGTTGCCCCTTGTACTTTCGTCATACATATGCTTGAATGCCCTCCAGTTTGATGCCGTGCGTATGCGATTTGATTACAGATTCAGGGAGGGAAGATGCCGAAGCGAAGCGATCTGAAACTCACGAAGCGCGCCGTCGACGCGCTGGAGGTGGATTCGAAGGACGCGGTTTTCTGGGACCGGGAGGTGGCGGGCTTCGGGGTGCGCGTCCACGCCACGGGCCGGAAGACCTACGTGGTGCAGTCACGGGGACCATCGGGGCCGAAGCGCGTGACGCTCGGCCGCCACGGTGAACTGGCCGTCGACGAGGCCAGGAAGCAGGCCGCCAGTCTCATCGACCGCATCAAGCGGGGCGAGGATATTAGCGCTACGGCGTCCGAGACGGAGACCACCGTGGCGGGACTCGCCGAGCGCTTCATGCGCACCCACGTGGAAAAACACCTGAAGCCCGCCAGCGCCTCCGCGTACCGCACCGTGCTCGACAAACACATCCTGCCGGTCCTGGGCGGGATGGGACTGGACGAGGTCGGCGGGGCGGAAGTCACGGCGTTCCATCACGGCCTTCGCGATACACCGGTCCTGGCGAACCGGGCGGTCCACCTGCTCTCGCGGATGTTCACCCTGGCGGAAGCCTGGGAGCTGATCCCGTACGGGCGGAACCCCTGCCTCGCCGTGCGCCGCTACAGGACGCGCAAGCGCGAGCGGTTCCTGACGCCCGAGGAATACCGGCGCCTGGGCCGGGCGCTCAGGTGGGCCTGTGCGGAGGGCGGGATATGGCCGCCAGCCATTGCGGCGGTCCGGTTGCTCGCACTTACCGGATGCCGCAGGAGCGAGATACTGGGCCTCCAGTGGGACGACGTAGACCGCACGGCGGGGGATCTGCGCTTACGGGACGCCAAAGCGGGTCCCCGCATGGTTTCCCTGACAAGGCCGGTGCTCAGGATACTGGACGCCATCCCCAGGTCGCCTGAGAACCCCTGGGTAATCGCGGGTCAGAGGACGGGAAAAAGCTTGACGGGCCTGCACCACTACTGGCGGCCCATCAGGGAGCGGGCGGGGCTCGCAGACGTGAGGCTTCACGACTTGAGGCATTCCTACGCGTCGCGTGCGCTGGCGCTCGGCGAGAACCTCTACACGATCGGGAAACTCCTGGGCCACACGAGCGTGGCGACGAGCGCACGCTACGCGCACCTGATGCGCGAGGCCGAGAGGGAGGCGGCGGTACGGGTGGGCGGGAGCATCGGCGCCCACGTCGCGAACGGGAGGGCCGGATAAAGATGGCGAAGACGAAACACGGGACGCTTTCCAACCGAGCGGTCGGGAAACTCGCGGTGGAAAAAGACACCGTCTTCTGGGACCGGGAGCTCACGGGCTTCGGCGTCAGGGTCTACCCCACCGGGAGCAAGGTCTATATCGCCCAGGCGCGGGGACCGGAAGGGCCCAAGAGGGTGGCGGTGGGACGCCACGGGGTGATAAACGCCGATGAGGCGAGGAAGCGCGCCGCCCACATCATCGCAAGGATCAAGGCGGGCGAGGAGGCGGTTCCCGAACCGATGAAGCCTGCAGGAGGCCCCACGGTGGCCGAACTGTGCGCGCGCTACATGGAGGAATACGTCGCTGTGCGGTGCAAACCGGGCACCGCCGCGCTCTACCGCTCGGTGATCGACCGCCACGTCCTGCCCGCCCTGGGCAGGTTGCCGCTGACTGCGCTCTCGCGCGCGCAGGTGGCGGAATTCCATGAAAACCTCTACGAGACGCCCGCGGTAGCGAACATGGCGCTCTGCGTCTTATCCGCGATGTACGAGCAGGCTGCTCGTTGGGGTATGGTCCCTGAAGGGTGCAATCCTTGCCGCTTGATTATGAAATACCCCGAGCGCAGGCGCGAGCGGTTCCTGACGGATTCGGAGTTCACCCGCCTGGGAGAGGCCCTCGACGAGGCAGAGGCCAGGGGCGGCGCGTCCGCGGTGGCGGCGATCCGGCTTCTCGCTCTGACGGGGTGCCGCAGGAGCGAGATACTCGGGCTGCGCAGGGAGGATGTGGCGCTCGCAGCGGGCGAGTTCAGGCTGCCCGATTCCAAGACGGGCGCGCGGGCGATGCCGCTCCCGCCGGAGGCCGTCGAGCTCCTCAGAAGTCTCCTTGGCGCCCACGACGGCCCTTGGGTCATACCGGGCAGGAAGCCGGGGACGCGCCTTGCGAACATCGATGAGGCCTGGCGGACGATAAGGGGGCTCGCGGACCTCGAGGGCGTGCGACTGCACGATCTGCGCCACTCATACGCCTCGCGGGCGCTTGCGCTCGGCGAGGCGCTGCCCGTCATCGGGAAGCTCCTGGGCCACAGCCGGCTGGAAACGACGTCGCGCTACGCGCACCTCGCGCGCGACACGGCGCAGGAGGCGGCTGAACGGGTCGCCGCAAGCATCGCAGAGGACATACTCTGAGAGAACCTTCCTGAGCGGTTCACCCCCTTGGGCAGGTGCTCCGCCTTGCCCACCACCCGCCGGGTCCTGGACCAGCGCGCGTGCGGTAGCGGAAGTCCCGGTACCGGCGCGCCGGCTTGCCGCTGCGGCGATACGCGGCCTCGGTTCGGTAGAGGTCCTGGCGGATCGCCCGCACCAGCCTCGGGTTGCGCGCCATGCCGAACACGTAGTCGACGCCGTTCTCCTCGCACCAGCGCATCAACGGCTCGCGGCAAAAGCTCGAGTCGCCACGCACCACGATCCGCGCCAACTCCTCCTCGGCGCCGGCCGAGGCGTCGATGTTCGAGCGGCGCAGACGCGCGCACAGCAGATGCGCGCCGCAGAAGACATACAACGGCAGATAACAATAGCGGCCGTAATAGCCGTGGAAGAAGCGCCCCTCCTGACGGCCGTGCAGGGGGTCGTCGGTGGCGTCGAGGTCCAGCCATATCTCCCCCGGCGGTTCGGCGTAAGACTCCACGAACACGTCCACCAGTTATCCGACATTCGGAGGTCCTATGCCATTGCCCGGTGAAATATCCGGGATAGCTCTCTCTCCGCAAGTCAGGTATCCTCGGTCGCCAATGCCGGGGCTGGCCATCGAGTGTCGCCTCACATGTTAAGGGAGACGACGGAGACTCGACGGTATCACACGCAATGGGAGACAAATGACGTGAGCATTGGATGCTTGATGAACACGAAACCTTTCCAGAAAGATGGACGGACAATTAGGTTTACTAAGGAGGCGCTTGAGGGGTCATGTGAAGATTTGAACAGAAATGCACACATACCTCTCGGAGTAGATCACGATCCGTCGATGATGCCTGTTGGTCGCACCGACAGGGCGTGGATAACAAAGATAGAAGAAGAGTGGCATTTGTTCGCAGAATTCACCATAAATACAGAGGCGGAAAAACAATTTCATCAATCATCAGGCACGTACATCGCAGATTTAAATGTAGGTGGATCAAGCAAGGGAATTTGTTCTGCCTCAAGCTTAAAGAACAAAGAGGGCATTCGCATTGACGCCGATCGAACTGATTTCGACGAAGATAACTCGTGGGAGGAATTTTCCTCAGTAGTAAAGAGCAGAAACTGCGGACTCAACGTCAAGGAGTACGGGAGAAACTCATTAGAATCGGTAGCAGGATATTTGTTAATTTCTCTTGGAATTTGGATGTTGGTCCGTTTCGAGAAATTTTCTCGGCACATTGTCGATGAGACTATGCGAAAGGTAGGAGACGAATTATCCGATAAATGGAGCAAGTCAATATTGGAAATACTATCATCATTCGAGAAGTCATCATCCAAGAGAATGAATACCTATCATGCTTTAGTGACTATCAGCGGGGAAATTGATCTGGTTTTTGTTCTTGATAGAAAAAAACAGGATTCTAGTTTGAAACTGGATAGCTTTAATTTTTCGCAGATAGCAAGTGTAGTGTCGTGTTACTCAGATATAATTGAGAATGCACAGGAGATAACATTGATTCAGTCAAGTGATGGCGCGTGGAAATTTCATCACATGAAGATGAAAGATGGAAACATTGTCGGGGATTGGAATAACTACGAGAAATCTGTAAAAAGATGGCAAGAGCTCCAAGCTAAGCATGGTAAGGAGTAGACCGATGAATCGACGCTCATTTATTTGCGCACTTGTGGCGTTGTTTCCGGTGGTGTTGTTGACGAAAACCCGACGTGGCCCTCGGTGGATTTCTCCACGCCGGGCCGAATTGCCTCATCCCCCACCAATTCAGATCTCGGCGGCAATCAATGGTGGCTTGAAGGGCTGAGTCTCAGCGAACGCATCGCTCGGACTGGTTCCATCGCGAATGTCGTGACGTAGAACCCGCGCCTAGTCAAGGTAATATTTCCCGAATCGCGAAGAGATGACCCGATGCCCGAGCAGATAGTTCTACACCGGTTGATGATTGATGAACTCGCTCGACGAGACTTAAATTCTTAAAGGAACGTGGATATGCCTTTTGAAATGCCACGTTGTCAGATCCAGGACGCCGCGGACGACGTATGCGTCCGCAGGTCCTTTCCTGAGCGCACCATTTTCAATGCCTAGGAAACTCACCACATTTGCGTCCGATAGGTGAGTTTGCGAATGCGACGACGGTTGCGCCGCGTGCAATCATGCGCAGCACCCGCAGCCAAATGCGATTCCCTCGTCGCGATTGGTTCCAGTTCCGCTGTAGCCGCCTCGCGCTCCGCGCCCGCCATCGATACCGCGCCGGGCCGCCAGGCGAGCGCGCCCGCGAGCAGGGCGGCGCGATCGAAGACCGACTCCCGTTCCGCGAGATGCGCCACGGCCCATTCCACGGCCTCCCGGGCGGGTTCGACGACAGCTGCGCTCCGGCCGACGTCGCGGGATATGGCGCGCCTCTCTATCGCCTGCGCCTTGAGGTCGGCGGCGGCGAAGCCCAGCTCCCTCGCCTGCTTCTCCCATACGGCCATGAGCGCCGACTTGTCGGCCTCGCGCTTGCGATCCCTCGTCATGAGCGTGACCCGCTGGGCGGAGTGCTGGTTCCCCGCCGTCTTGCCCAGGCCCCGCTTTTCCATCGCCTTCTCGATCTCCGTCCGCCGGGTCGAGAACGCCTCGATCACGTCTCTGGGGACGCCCGCGATCTCGAAGCGCCCGTCCGCGTGGGTCTTCTTGACCCGGTAGCCGAACCCTTCGAGGCCCCGGGCGAGTTTGATCCGGTAGAGGGCGCCGATCAGCATCTTCTGGGCGTAGAGTTTTTCGTTGGACATGGTCCTCCACTTGTTATCCGTCCCCCGGACCATGTTGCGCGAGGTGTCGGTCCCGGAAGGCTGCGACGAGAATCTTCTGATCGCCGGTCCGCATCATCCGCCCGGTCCCAGGCTCGCTCATCCTGGTCTCGGCGACGTTGCGCTCGACCCAGTCGAGGGTGCGCTTCACGGCCACGTCGTGGGCCCAGATCGCGCGCGCATCACCGCCGAGGTAGGCCAGCAGCGAGACGGACTTCGGCGCCGAGAGGGTGAGGTCGCGACCAGGACGGTGGTGGAACGACCCGTCCTTCCCCGGCCGCCCGAGCCTGCGCCCCGATCCGTCGGGCACCACGCCCTCGAGCACAGAGCGCAAGACTCCCATATCCACCGGACCCGACAGCCCTAAATCCTCAGCACCCCTCCCGCGCTAGATGCTCGACTCCCGGTGGTTCGGGTCTTCCTTCCCGCAGTAGTCGTTGCGCTCGAAGTAGGCGACGCACTGCGCGGGCGCGACGACGGCGCCGATCGATGCCACCATATCAAAAATTCCCCAGTCGGTTGCCGCCGTTTTCGTTCATATGCTTCTCTCCTTCGCGTTCGAACATTTCGCCCCGCTCGAGTCTCCGGCGTCATGCGGGCGGGGGCTCGCGTTGCCCGCACTCAGGACAAAATAAGGCAAAAAAATTCGTTTGCAAGGATTTTATATATCCAGTTTTCTGCGCTTTTTCGTCATACGCGCCCTCGGGTGCGAACGGCTGCGCGGGGGTATGACAAAAAATTTTTCCGCAGCGTGCCTCACCCGGCTCCGAGAGCCGGGGCGTTCATCGCGCACGTCTCCACGGCCTCGCCCTGCGCCGGTACTATGCTTCATACTGCACCTCACTATTGCGATGAGAGAGAGTTTCC
>JAPPHK010000293.1 GCA_028820795.1 Nitrospinota bacterium
GCTCATGAAGAACGCCATGTTTCCAGAGCAACTCGACAAAGGGATTCGGGCTGTTTCGCTTATCTGGATCGCCATAGAGGTCCATCGTCACGCGATGCGGACAAGCTATAAGGTCATAGAGCATTGCGGCGGTAACGGGTGTTGTCATGGGCCAACTCCGGATTCACGATTCCGAGCGGATTATCTGGACGGCGACGACAATGTCCAATAAACCGGAACTATACGAATTCTTGTTTTATGGATGGAAGAAAGCCCCAAGACTGGCCAGGAACGTGTGGGCGTGACGGTTATGTGTTAGTTCTCCTCTATAAATCGATAGCAACTTAAAATTCATCAAGCATTTCTATAATCGTTTCCCCTTTCCTCATACCGAACTATTAAGTTGAACAGAATTGACTTGGTGAGATAATGGGGCTCGGGCTATTTTATTGCTTTTGTTCGCCCTTCGCCCTATTTCTGCAAAAGGAACAGAAATTCTCTGTTTGGCTTTTCTACTTCTGGCAACCATTCATTCGTCCACTTCATCGTCGCCATTACATTTCGTTTGTATTCAATCGCCAAGGTATCAACGAGTTCCCCATTGTCTCTAATCACTTCATTCAATTCTTTCGCTGTCGCCCTTCCGCCGGAACTATAAGAGAGCAAAATCCATTCACACGGTGTTTTCTTGAGTAAACGATCGATCGCATCCACTACTATGAATTTCCCGCAAGCATTCCTACGGAATTCCTCGAATACCGAAACCGCCACTTTGTCGGAGGTGTCTTCTCTTCGGAAAGCCCTCCCAAAAAGCGGAGGTTCGTCATTCCGGCAAATCGTTGTCCATAAGTGATAGTAGGAGGCATATCGCACTCTTGAAGGAGGCATCTTTTCGTTGTTCGAGCCATACGGTGGATCATAATAGGCGAGATCGGTATCTATATCGGAAAGAGAATCGAAAACATCACCGTGCAAGACGGTGTTATCAACCTCGTTTCGCCACAATTGGGGGACTTTCAACCTTAAATCCTTGAACGAGCGCAATGACCAGTTTTTCAAGTATGAAACGAAATGACCAATCGTGCTGTCTACTTCGTCCAACGCGAGAATCAGGCTTGTCAAGGCCACGCTTTTTGAAATTTCATCAAGACTTAGAGCATCTATTTCTTTTCTAATAGCGTCGAGTTTCCTGGTATTCTTTTTCTGCCAAGGTTTCTTGGTTCCATCGCTCTGGATAGCGTTGTCACATTCACCAGCTTTGACGTCGCCTCCGTAATTCTTAGTGAACCAACCATCTTCGGGAGGAAGAGAGTTCAAATGATCGATAAGCGATTGATACTCCCACAGGTTTCCAAGATTCCTCAAATAACATGTGCCGAAAATTTTCGACCACTCAGAAATGTCATTCGATACTACGCGATACCCCGCTTTGGCGAAAGCTTGGCTTACCCTAGTGGAACCCGAGAAACCGTCGAAAACGCTTTTTGCCCCAGTTTTCTTCGATAATTCAAGGATATAGGGAATCAATTTTAGCTTGGAGCCAATATATTTGATGCCCTCGGTCGAAGGAGTTTCAACAAAATTGTCGAATAGCAAAGCCTGCTCTTGCATCATTTTCACCTGATATTTGCAAACCGCTTCAGTCGGATAATATCTTCTTTAATTTTTTCAAAAGCCTCACAATGACCGGATTCAGAAGAAACCAGTGCATGAGAGAAGAGTTTAACCAAGACGAGATTATGAGAGTAATCGATCCAGCCTGCTGTAATGCTGTCAAAATAATCCAGACCGTTTTTCGTATGAGTCCAAAGGCCTCTTTGGAGTGCATTGGCAGTCGCATCTCCATAACGAACCTCACAAACATAAGCGTCATTAGCATTATAGAATCGATACACGGGATGAATCCTACCCCTGCCTCCCTCTTCCCTTGAAATTCGGACTGTTTCAGCCTCCGCGCGGCGATAATCGAACACGAGAATATTACAACGCTGAGACTTTTCGTCATAAATAAGAGGCAAGACATTTATGTTTCGAAAATCGGAAAAAGCATTATCGGAGAATATTCTATGTACATTTTCTCTTCCTACGATATCCCCGTTTTCTTGTTCTAGGCGCGGAAACATCTTGAAATTTTTATCTGTGGAAAGTTGAAGCGGCCCATCGCCATATGCTTTCAAACTAACCGGGAACTCATTCTTGGTTATTTCATTAACAATTTTGATGTCTTCTTCTTTCGATTTCGCTCTATACAAATCTTTCCCCACATGTATTGAGCGAAAATCATACATATATTGGTTGATGAACTCAGCTATGGCAATTTCCGCCAAATCTCCATGCGTTTTGTTCCCAATGAGCCGCATAGTAAAAATGTTGCTCAACGTTGTAGCTATTAAATCCGGGTGTTTTTGGACAAGAAGTTTCAGTCGCATCGTAAAATCTTTGTAAGGATCGGTCTGATTCATTACTTAACCAATTATATCCTGAAGCGCGACCAGTCACCTGCAAACCAAGGTTTTATCTGAGCGATTCTGTTATCGGGCGGGAACTCTAGCAGTTTGAACATTGTAAGCGACTCTATGGTAACCCCGTTTCAGGTTTTATTCAAACGGAATATGGGTCCGTCGCGTCCCCCCCTCCCACATTTGGCTTCAGGGGGAGACGCACGGCCCTCATCGCAGGCCTGCGCGTGTCTGTCGTAAACAGTAGAAATTCCGTTTGTTGTCCGGTTGAAACCTTTATATTTTCGTATTATATTCGTATTCATGGCCGACGGAAGCGCCTGCGGGAAAATCCCCGCCGCCGCTCCCGCAACACGCAGGGCCGGGAGAACGTCTCTTTGGGAATTCGCACACGAGACAGAAACCGCACTGGCTGGAGGGCCGTCCTGGATCCGGGCGCGTGGCTGCGCTCGCTGCTCCTGACGGCGGTCTTCGTCGTTTTTTTGTCGGCGCTGGCCTGCGCCGTGGGTCTTGCGAGCGACACGACGGGCCATGACTGGAGTGCGACCAGCAAGCTCTTCGGTGCGGAAATCCTCCTGGCTCTGGGCTTCGACGCCCGGACGCCGGTCAGGTACCGGACGAGAGACGGCAAGGATGTGACTCTCACCCGCGGCGACCTCTGGTTCAGCGGCGAGGCGCTGGTGGCGCGGAAACACCTCTTGCGCACGGCGAAGCGCGCCGCCTGGCTCGGCGCCTGGTGCGGCCTGGGCGCCGCGCTGATGTGCCTGGCGCTGATCCGGCGTAAAGAGGACGAACGCGGCGAGCGGCGCTCATCGCGCGAACCGCTCCCGAAGAAGCCGAACTCAGTTTCACTGGCGCCCGTACGCGCACCGGCGGATCGGCCGCCGGGACCGGATGCCCCGCGGCCCGGAAAACCCCGGCCCACCGTCACGGACCGCAGGGATACGGCCCCGGACAGGAAAAACGCGCCTGCGCCCGCCCGCCGCGAGCGCAACTACGGGCGCTGGATCTGATGGTCACCTCGATCGGCGCGGTGGCGAGCCCGTCTCAGGGCGCTAGCTACTACGAGCGGGACGGCTACTACGCGAAGGACTCGGCCGAGCACCGCGCTGCCAGCGCCTGGGCCGGCAGGGGCGCCGAAGCCCTGGGCCTCGAGGGTCCGGTCGATCCCAACGTGTTCCGGGCGGTGCTCGAGGGCGAGGTTCCCGACGGCTCCGGGCGGCGTCTCGGCCGCAGGACCCGTGAGGGAGGCATTCACCACCGGCCCGGGCGCGACCTCACCTTCTCGGCGCCCAAGTCCGTGTCCCTGGTTGCGCTCATCGGCGGCGACGCGCGCGTCCTCGACGCCCACGATCGCGCCGTCAGGAGGGCACTCGACTGGTTCGAACGCAACGCCGCCGAGACCCGGATGCAGGACCCGTCCAGCGGGCGGATGGTCCGGGCCGGGGGCCAGAAGGCCGTAATCGCCACGTTCCGGCACGAGACGTCGCGAAACCTCGACCCGGCGCTGCACACCCACTCGGTCGTCGCCAACATGCTGCTCGGTACGGACGCCAAGTGGAGGACGATGGCGAACGAGCGCCTCTACGCGTCGAAGATGCTGCTGGGCGCGCTTTATCGGAGCGAACTCGCAGGCGGTCTAATGAGGCTCGGCTACCGGGTCGAGAAGACCCACGCCGACGGGCGGTTCGAGATCGGGGGCGTCTCGCGCGAGATTGTCGAGGCGTTCTCCTCGCGCCGCGCCGAGATCGAGGCGGCGATGGAGAGCCGGGGTCACGGCGCCACGGCGGAGAACCAACACCTCGCCCGGCGGGCGGCCCTGATGACCCGCGCGCACAAGCGCGACGTCGACAGGGAGGCGCTGCGCGGGACCTGGGCCAGACAAGCATCAGAACTCGGCCTCGACGCGAAGGCGCTCGTAGCGTCTGCCATGGAACGGGAGTTGCAGGGTCCCGGGAAAGAAGGCTCACGGGAAGCAGGAGCGGAGGCGAACCTCACCGGGCATCCCTCGCGGACGGACCCTGCGAAGGAGGCCGTTGCGTGGGCGCTCGCCCATCTCTCGGAGCGCGATGCGGTGTTCTCGAGGACGGACCTGTTCGCCGCAGCGCTCGCCTACGGCCCTGGGGCCGCGTCCATCGGCGCCGTCGAGCGGGTCGTCGAGGGTCTCAAGCGCGAGGGCCGCGTACACGATGCGCCGGCGCTCAAGGGAGGCGACGGGCTCACCACCGATAAGGCCGTGGCCCGGGAGCGCGAGACGATCGCGCTCATGCGCGCGGGCGTCGGCCGGGGCAAGGCGGCGATGCGCGGCTGGATGGTGGACCGGCACCTTCGCAAGGGGCCGCTCACGGACGGGCAGAGACGGGCGGTGAAACTCATTCTCACGGATTCTGACCGCGTCGTCGGGGTGCAGGGCTACGCCGGCGCGGGCAAGACCCGCATGCTCGATCGCGCGCGAACGATTGCGGGGAAGAAGGGTTGGCGCGTCCTGGGCCTCGCCCCCTCGGCGTCCGCGGTGCGCACGCTGGAGGCGGAATCGGGCATCAAGAGCGAGACCCTGCAGCGGTTCCTGGCGAGGAACGCCGGGCTGGCAGAAGGCCGGCTCACGAAAGGGGCCACCAGAAAGATGCGCACAGCCTTCTCGAAGACCGTGCTCGTGGTCGACGAAGGGTCCCTTGCGTCCACCGCCCAGGCCCGCGACCTGCTCCGGATCACGGGTGCCCTGCGCATACCGAAGCTCGTGCTCGTCGGGGACGCCAGACAGCTCGAGGCGGTCGACGCCGGCAAACCCTTCGCCCAGCTCCAGGAAGCGGGCATGAAGACCGCGGTGATGGACGAGATCCTGCGCCAGCGCAATCCCGAGCTCAAGGCCGCTGTCGAGGCCACTCTCGCGGGCGATATCGGGCGCGCCTTTGAAAAACTGGGAGACAACGTCGCCGAGGTAAACCCCAAAAACATCGCGGGCGCCGTGGCGGCGCGCTGGCTGAAACTCTCCCCCGACGTGCGCGAGCGCACCGGGGTGATGTCGCCTGGCCACGAGTTGCGCGAGGCGATCAACGCCCACATCCGCGAACGCCTGGTACGCGAGGGCCGCATCGCGGGTCCTGCGCTGCTGACGAAGCGGCTGGTCTCCAGGGGCTACACGAACGCCGAGAAGGCGCTCGCGGCCAACTACGCGCCCGGCGACGTGGTCGCCTTCCACCGTTCCTACAAACGGCTCGGGGTGGAGAAGGGCGAGGAGCGGCGCGTCCTGGGTGTGGATCGCGAGCGCGGGACCGTCCGTCTGGAAGCCCTCGGCGGCTCGTCCGTGGACTGGAAACCCGCCCAAATCGGCGGAAAACGGGGCGGAACCGAGGTCTACCGCGCCGAAACCATCGAGCTTCGCGCGGGCGACCGGGTGCGCTGGACCCGGAACGACAAGGAACTGGGGCTCGTGAACAGCGCCACCGCGGAGGTTTTCGGGGTCCGGAACGGGCGGGTGACGTTCACCCTGGAGGAAGGCAGAAAGCTCGTCCTGAGCCGGGGCGACCCGCAGCTGCGCCATCTCGACCGCGCCTGGGCCTCGACCGTGCACGCCTTTCAGGGGCGAACGGTGGATAACGTCATCGCCGCGATGGAGGCGAACCATCCCCAGCTGACCACTGCGAAGGCGTTTTACGTCGAGATATCCCGCGCCCGCGACCGGGCCGAACTCGTCACCGACGACGCGCAGGCGCTGAAAGAACGCCTTGAGACCGTCACCGGCGAGCGCACCTCGGCACTCGAGGGCATCGGTGAATCCGTCCGCCCGGAGCCAGGACTCGACGAGAAAAAGCCGCTCGAGCGCGAAAACCCGGCGCTGGAGCCTGCCGGTTTTTCTTCTCCGGACACTAAAACCGGACGGGAAACGCCGCCCGCGAAGGCGCCCGAACCCGATCGCGGGAAGCGGATCGAGATGGATATGGGGCTCTGAGCGCGGTCCAATCGGGCCCGATTCGCGGGTTCTTGTAACGAATTCTCAGCCGACAGACCGGGGGTGG